>JBIIVW010000097.1:0-12086 GCA_044339205.1 Rhodoferax sp.
GGCAAACACCGAGGTTTTGGCGACCGCATCCACCAGACGCCACTCCACCGCTTTTTGACCCCGCACGCCTTCGACGCTGGTGCAAAAAATATCGGCCCGGTCATGGCGCACATGGCGCTTGTCGGTCACGCGGGTCAGGCCACCGGTGCCGGGCAGGACGCCCAGCAAAGGCACTTCAGGCAAGCTCACCGCGCTGGAACGGTCATCCACCAGAATGATTTCGTCGCAGGCCAGGGCCAGCTCGTAGCCGCCGCCTGCGCAAGCGCCATTCACAGCGGCCAGGAACTTCAGGCCGTTGTGTTTGGAGGAGTCCTCCAGGCCATTGCGGGTCTCATTGGTGAACTTGCAAAAATTCACTTTCCAGGCATGGCTCGACACACCCAGCATGAAGATATTGGCGCCCGAGCAAAACACTTTTTCCTTGGCGCTGGTGACCACGACCGTGCGCACCTCGGGATGCTCAAAACGAATGCGGCCAATGGCGTCGTTCAATTCAATATCCACACCCAAGTCATAACTGTTGAGCTTGAGCTTGTAGCCGGGGCGCAAGCCGGCGTTTTCGTCAAAGTCTGCCTTCAGGGTGGCCACGGGGCCTTCAAAGCTGAGATGCCAGTGCTTGTACTGGTCGGGACTGGTCTGGTATTCAACGCGGCTGGGAAGGTTCACGGGCTTGTCTCCTTGGGGTAATGCATAAAAGTGCAATGCTTTTAATCAGGTGACGCATGATAATGCATGTCTACAAGCCAAGTAAAGCACTTTGATGCCTGCCCAACCATTTTTTCTGGAAAACTTAGTCCGGGACTTGCAGGGCTTGCCGAACCATGGAGCGCAAGGCCAGATAGGTAGGCTCCAGAGGCTGTGCGCTGGTGTCGAGCTTGAGCTGGGCTTTTGAATAGAAGGCGGCGCGTCCCGCCAGAATGCCTTTGAGGTCTTCCATGGCCTCCCGGCTGGCGGCCATGGGGCGCAAATCGCCTTGAGCCGTGACGCGCTTCATGTGGTCCTCCGGGTCGGCCTGCAGCCAGACTGTGGTGCAGTGGGTGAGCAACTGGTTGAAGGTGGCCGCATCGGACACCAGGCCGCCAGGGGTTGCGATCACCACCTCAGCGTGGATCTGGATGGCTTCTTCAAGTGCGCGGCGTTCATAGCGGCGATAGGCGTTGACGCCATAGAGAGCCTGTATTTCAGCCACGCTGCAGCCCGCAAACTTTTCAATCTCCCGGCTCAGTTCCACAAACGGAAACCCCAGGTCGTCAGCCAGGCGCTGGCCCAGCGTGGACTTGCCTGCGCCGCGCAGCCCGATCAGCGCCACACGCGGGCAGTGGGCTGCCAAGCCGCCACCCGTGCCCAGCATTTCTCCAATGCTCACGCGCACGCGCTGCAGGGTGGCTTCGTCGCGCTGCTCCAGCAGTTCCCGGATCAGCAACCACTCGGGTGAGGAGGTGGTGACATCGCCAACCAGCTCACCCAGCGAGCACTGCAGGGCGCGCCCGACCTGCAGCAGCACCAGAATGGAGGCGTTGCCCACGCCGTATTCCAGATTCGCCAGGTGGCGCTCGGAGACATCGGCAGCAAGCGCCACGGCTTTGCGCGTCATGCCCCGTCGAGCACGCAGATTGCGCACCCTATCCCCCAGCGCCGCAAGGAACGGGTTGCGGGGGGCTGCGGCCGCCAGAGCGGGTGTGATGGTCTCGATCAACTCGGCATCCGAGGCGTCTGGACTAGGTGCTAACCCGGATGAATGCAATATAGTGCTTGACATGGTGTGAGTGAAACTTTATCTTCTGTGTGTGCACAATAATTCATGTTCAACGAAAGTGCAAGTTGAATAGTAACGATGGAGCCGGGTGGATGTCGCCCGCTGATTCCAAAAAACACCGAGAAACACCATGACAGAATTGCTTTCCAATTATTTTGGCGGCCAATGGCAAACCGGCCAAGGTGCGGGTACTGCACTTTATGACCCGGTGCTGGGTACCGAGCTGGTGCGTGTGGATGCCACCGGCCTGGACCTGGCTGCAGGTTTTGCCTTTGCTCGTGAGCAAGGTGGCGCCGCCCTTCGCGCGCTGACCTACCGCGAGCGCGCCGGCCTGTTAGCCGCCGCCGTGAAAGTCCTGCAAGCCAACCGCGATGCCTATTACGAGATCGCCACCGCCAACAGCGGCACGGTCAAGAACGATTCGGCCGTGGACATTGACGGCGGCATCTTCACTCTGGGCACCTACGCCAAATTGGGGGAGTCGCTGGGCGATCGCTGCTTCATGCTCGATGGCGAGGCAGCGCGCCTGGGCAAAGATCCCTTGTTTCAGTCGCAGCATGTGCTGACCCCAACCCGTGGGGTGGCGCTGTTCATCAATGCCTTCAATTTTCCGGCTTGGGGGCTGTGGGAAAAAGCCGCGCCGGCGCTGCTCTCCGGCGTGCCGGTCATCATCAAGCCCGCCACCGCCACGGCCTGGTTGACTCAGCGCATGGTCAAGGATGTGGTGGACGCGGGCATCTTTCCGCCCGGTGCCTTGTCGGTGGTATGCGGCAGCTCAGCCGGTTTGATGGATGCGCTGCAGACCTTTGATGTGGTGTCGTTCACCGGTTCCGCTGAAACCGCCGCCATCATTCGTTCCCACCCGGCCGTGGCGCAGCGCTCGGTGCGCGTCAATATCGAGGCCGACAGCGTGAACTCCGCGCTTTTGTTGCCCGACGCCGCGGAAGGCAGCGAGGCGTTTGATTTGCTGGTGAAAGAAGCCGTGCGCGAGATGACGGTCAAGTCTGGCCAGAAATGCACCGCTATTCGCCGCATCTTTGTACCTGTTGCCTTGTACACGCCAGTGGCCCAAGCCATGGCGGCCCGACTGGCCAAAACCACCGTCGGCAACCCGCGAAACGAGTCGGTGCGCATGGGCGCGCTGGTAAATCGGGCCCAACTGGCCACGGTGCGCGAGGGCCTGGATTATTTGAAAGTGCAAACCGAGGTGCTGTATGACGGCGCTAACCATGCACTGGTGGACGTCGACCCGGCTGTGGCCTGCTGTGTGGGACCCACTCTGCTGGGCACCCGCAACCCCGATGCCGCTGACCGTGCGCACGACACCGAAGTGTTTGGCCCGGTGGCCACACTCATGCCCTACCGGGATATGGCTCACGCGCTGGCGCTGGTGCGCCGGGGTCAAGGCTCGCTCGTGACCTCGCTTTACGGTGCCGACCCGATCGCCCTGGCTTTGATAGCACTGGAGCTGGCCGACAGCCACGGCCGCGTGCATGTGATCTCGCCCGATGTGGCGCAGTTGCACACCGGCCATGGCAATGTCATGCCGCAGTCTTTGCATGGCGGGCCGGGCCGCGCCGGTGGCGGTGAGGAACTGGGTGGCTTGCGCGCGCTGGGCTTCTACCACCGTCGCAGTGCCGTGCAGGCGAGCACCGCCGTGTTGGCGGCGCTGGCTGGCTGACCTGCCTGACAACACAGAGGAGACGCAATTGACAAGCGCTGACAACCTTTTGCCCCCGCCGGCCAGCTTCAATATGGCCCAGCATTTGCTGGACTGCAACGAAAGCCGACCCGCCAAAACGGCCTACATCGATGATCAAGGCAGTCTGAGTTACGGCGATCTGGCCCGGCGCATCCGTTGCGTGGCGGCGGGCCTGCAGGCCCTGGGCGTGCGCCGTGAAGAGCGCGTGCTCTTGCTCATGCACGACTGCAACGACTGGCCGGTGAGTTTTTTGGGTGCCCTTTACGCGGGCATCGTGCCGGTGGCGGTGAACACCTTGCTTACCACCGAGGACTACACCTACATGCTCAAGCACAGCCGGGCTCAGTCGGTGCTGGTGTCGGCGGCCTTGCTGCCCACGCTGCAAGCGGCTTTTGCGCAGGGCGGGCACGAAGTCAACTCGGTGATCGTCTCACGCCCGGTGGCCGAGTTGCCCAGCGGCATGATCGCGCTGGACACCTTGTGGGCGCCGCAGGCACCCCAAGCCCAGGCGGCTGACACCACGCCGGATGATCCCGGATTTTGGCTTTACTCGTCGGGCTCCACGGGCAAACCCAAGGGAACCCTGCACACGCACGGCAACCTGTACTGGACAGCCGAGTTGTATGGCAAGCGCGTGCTCGGTCTGGTCGACCGCGATGTTTGCTTTTCAGCCGCCAAGCTGTTTTTTGCCTACGGGCTGGGCAATGGCCTGACCTTCCCCTTGAGCGTGGGCGCCACCACGATCCTGATGGCCGAGCGCCCCACACCGCAGGCCACGTTCAAGCGTTGGCGTGGCGAGGTGGGTGGCACGCGCCCTACCGTGTTCTTTGGTGCGCCGACCGGCTTTGCCGGCATGTTGGCCTCACCGGGCTTGCCCGCCCAAAGCGAGGTGGCGCTACGCTTGGCCTCGTCTGCGGGAGAGGCACTGCCGCGTGAACTGGGCGAACGTTTTACCGCCCATTTCGGCATTGAGATCATCGACGGCATTGGCTCTACCGAGATGCTGCATGTGTATTTGTCCAACCTCCCGGGCCGGGTGCGCTATGGCACCACCGGCTGGCCGGTGCCAGGTTACGAGATTGAACTGCGTGGGGACGATGGGCACCTGCTTGTCCCCAACGCCGACGGCAGTATCGAGACCGGTGACCTGTACATCAGGGGCCCCAGTGCCGCGCTCCTGTACTGGGGCAATCGCGAAAAAACGCGCGAGACCTTTCAGGGTGCCTGGACCAAAAGTGGTGACAAGTACACCCGCAATGCCGACGGGTCCTACACCTACTCGGGCCGAAGCGACGACATGCTCAAGGTCAGTGGCATCTATGTGTCCCCCTTTGAGGTAGAAGCCACCCTGGTGCAGCATCCGGCTGTGCTGGAGGCAGCAGTGATCGGGGTCACCGACGATGCGGGGCTGACCAAGACCAAAGCCTTTGTGGTGCTCAAGGCGGGTGCCCAACTCACTGAGGCCGAACTCCAGGGCTTTGTCAAAGAGCGGCTGGCACCTTACAAGTACCCGCGCCTGATCGAGTTTCTGGATGATCTGCCCAAAACAGCGACCGGAAAAATCCAGCGCTTCAAGCTGCGTGAACTGGAGGCGGGCGCCCGATGAGTAACGCTGTGGACTGGGTTGACCTGCACTGGTCTGGCCGAGTGATCCGCATCGAATATCAGTGGGTCGGAGGCGAGGGCGCAACTGCGCGCACCCCACTGCTGGTGTTTTTGCATGAGGGCTTGGGGTCGCTGGCGATGTGGAAAGATTTTCCGCAGCAGCTGTGTGAGGCCGCAGGGTGTCGGGGGCTCATTTATTCGCGCCCCGGCTATGGCCGCTCCACCCCCCGGGCCGACGGTGAGACCTGGGCGCCGGACTTCATGCACCGTCAGGCGCACGAGGTACTGCCCGTCCTGCTGCAAGCCCTGTCGGTGGATGCCTCACGGCAGCCGCTGTGGCTGGTGGGGCACAGCGATGGCGCCTCCATTGCCTTGCTGTATGCCGCCCGCGCGGGCGCAGCGCTGGCAGGCCTCATCGTGATGGCGCCGCACATTCTGGTGGAAGACGTGACGGTCAGCCAGATCGAGCAGGCTCGCACGGCGTATCTGCACACCGATTTGCGCGAGCGCCTGGCGCGCTACCACGATCAGCCCGACTCCGCCTTTTGGGGATGGAATACGATCTGGCTGGACGCGCGATTTCGGGACTGGTCCATGGAGTCCGAGTTGGCCGCCATTGCCTGCCCGCTTCTGGCAGTGCAGGGGCTGGATGACCCTTATGGAACGATGGAACAAATTCATGGCATTGCGCGTCGCGTGCCACAGACCGAGTTGCTCGAACTGGGCAACTGCGGTCACTCACCGCATCGTGACCAGGCTGACCGCCTGATTGCGAGGGCTAGCGCTTTTATTCAACAACAGACAGGAGACAAACCATGACAACATCTCGCAGAACCCTCATCAGCGCTGCCGTAGCCGCCCTTGGCCTGGCAGCCGCCAGCACCGCCATGGCGCAGGCGCAACCCCTGCCCAAGCTCAAGGTCGGACTGATGCTCCCCTACACCGGCACCTTTGCGGCCCTGGGTACGGCGATTGAAAACGGCTTTCGCCAGCATGTGGCGGAGCAAGGCGGCAAGCTGGGCGGGCGCGAGATTGAGTATGTCAAGGTGGACGACGAGTCCAACCCGGCCAAGGCCACCGACAACGTGAACAAGCTCATCAAGCGCGACAACGTCGATGTGCTGGTGGGCAGCGTGCATTCCGGCGTGGCGATGGCCATGGCCAAGGTCGCCAAGGACACCAACACCCTGCTGATCGTGCCCAACGCCGGTGCCGACGCCGTGACCGGCGCGATGTGTGCGCCCAACATCTTCCGCAGTTCGTTTTCCAATTGGCAACCTGGCTATGCCATGGGCGAGGTGATGGCGAAAAGAGGTTACAAGAAGGTGGTCAGCATCACCTGGAAATACGCTGCTGGAGATGAGTCGGTCAAAGGCTTCAAGGAGTCGTTCGAAAAAGGTGGCGGCACGGTGGTCAAGGAATTGAGCCTGCCCTTCCCCAACGTCGAGTTTCAAGCCCTGTTAACCGAAATTGCAGCGGCCAAGCCGGACGCAGTCTTCACCTTCTTCGCCGGGGGTGGCGCGGTCAAGTTCGTCAAGGACTATTCGGCAGCGGGTCTGAAGAAAAGCATTCCCCTTTACGGCTCGGGCTTTCTCACGGACGGCACACTGGACGCGCAGGGCGCTGACGCCGATGGAATCATGACCACGCTGCACTACGCCGACAGCCTGGGCACCCCGCGTGACAACGCCTTCCGTCTGGCCTATGCCAAGACCTACAAGATGCAGCCCGATGTGTATGCCGTGCAGGGCTATGACGCTGCCCAGATCCTGAGTGCGGGCCTGACCGCTGTCAAAGGCGACACCACCAAGCGTGCCGAGTTCACGGCCGCCATTGCCAAGGCCAAAATCGATAGCCCGCGCGGTGCCTTCAGCTTGTCCAAGGCCCACAACCCGGTGCAGGATATCTACTTGCGCCAGGTCGTTGGCAAGGAAAACAAGGTGGTTGGCATTGCCAGCAAGGCGCTGACTGATCCTGGCATTGGCTGCAAGATCTGAACCTACCCCGTCATCAGTGACCTAACCGGTTCCCTGCAGCTGCGCCCGCAGCGGCAGGGCGAACAAGGCTTTTTCAATGGACTTGACCACCTTCCTGATCCAGTGCCTCAACGCGCTGCAGTACGGGTTATTGCTGTTTCTCGTGGCCTCGGGGCTGACCCTGATCTTCGGCATCATGGGCGTCATCAATCTCGCGCACGGCAGCTTCTACATGATCGGGGCTTACATGGCCTACGCCCTGGCGCCGATCGTGGAGTCGACCTTTGGCGGGGGCTTTTTTGCCACCCTGCTGATCGGCCTGGTGTTGGCTGTGCTGCTGGGCTATGTGCTGGAGTGGGCGTTCTTCAGCTTCTTGTACGAGCGTGAGCACCTGCAACAGGTGCTGATGACCTATGGCCTGATTCTGGTGTTTGAGGAATGCAGAAGCCTTCTGGTCGGTGACGACGTGTATGGGGTGAAGCTGCCGGATTTTCTGGCGGGCTCCATTCCCTTGGGCGACATGATGACCTATCCGGTATACCGGCTGTTCATCTCGGGGGTATGTCTGGCGCTGGCGCTGGGCATGTATTTTGTGTTCACGCGAACCCGGCTGGGCATGATGATCCGGGCGGGTAGCACCAACCGCGAGATGGTGCAGTCGCTGGGCGTTGACATCAAGTTTTTGTACCGGGTGGTGTTTGCCGCGGGTGTGGCCATCGCCGCGCTGGCGGGCATGGTGGCGGCCCCGGTGTCGTCGGTCTATCCGGGCATGGGCAACAGCGTGTTGATCATCTGCTTTGTGGTGGTGGTCATTGGCGGCATTGGCTCGATCCGGGGGGCGCTGTTGGCGGCCCTGCTCATTGGCGTGGTGGACACCTTTGGCAAGGTGTTGTTGCCCCAGGCCTCGGGCGTGCTGGTGTATGTGCTGATGGCCCTGATTCTTTTGTGGAAGCCTGACGGCTTGTTCAAGGCTGGCTGACCCGGAGAACCAGAACATGAACCGATCCAAAATCATTTTTGTGGTGCTGGCATTTGCCGCGCTGGCCCTGTTCCCGCTGGTGGCGGGTCAATATGGCCTTGACCTGGCCACCAAGATCATGGTCTTTGCCGTGCTGGCCCTGAGTCTGGAGTTGCTGGTGGGCAGCACCGGGCTGGTGTGCTTTGGCCAGGCGGCGTTTTTCGGCATTGGAGCCTACGCCACGGTGTTGCTGTCACCGCAAAATGGTGCGGCATCCTTGGTGTGGCTGCTGCCCGCCTGCGTGCTGGCGGCGGCGGGCTATGCCTTGCTGGTGGGTGCCTTGTCGCTGCGCACCAAGGGGGTGTACTTCATCATGGTGACCCTGGCGTTTGCACAAATGGCCTACTACGTGGTGCACGACACGCCGCTGGGTGGCGGCACCGATGGCATTTACTTGAGTAGCAAGCCCGTGCTGGGTTCGCTCCTGGACCTGAACAACGCTGGCGTGCTGTATGGCTTCACGCTGGCCTGCCTGATGGGTGTCTTTGGCTTTTTGGCGCTGTTGTTGCGCTCTCGCTTTGGTCGGGCCCTGGCGGGTATTCGGGTCAATGAGCAACGCATGCGCGCCACCGGCTTTTCCACCTACCCCTACAAGCTGGCCGCGTTCGTGATCTCGGGCGGCATTGCCGGGCTGGCGGGCTTTTTGTTTGCCGTGAAGGATGGCTTTGTCAACCCTGAGCTGATCGCCTGGCATCTGTCCGGGGAAATTTTGATCATGATTATTCTGGGTGGCTTGGGACATTTGCGCGGGGCGCTGCTGGGTGCGTTTGCGTTTGCCTTGCTGCAGGAGTTTTTCAAATCTGAGGCGATCTTCGGTGAGTTCGCCAAGCACTGGCATCTGGGCCTGGGCCTGACCATCATTGCCAGCGTGGCCCTGCTGCCGCGTGGGTTGGTCGGTGTGCCCGAGCAACTCGCAGCGCGGCTGCGCGGCGGACTGATGGGTACGCGTGGCGCTGCCAACCGGGAGGCCGCCAATGAGTCCCACTGAAATTTTGCTGCGCGGTCGCGAGATCAGCCGTCGCTGGGGCGGGCTGCTGGCGCTGGACCGCGTCTCGCTTGAGCTGGCCCGTGGCTCGGTGCATGCGGTGATCGGCACCAACGGCGCAGGCAAGTCGACCCTCATCAACATTTTGTCGGGCGAAATCCCCCCCTCATCGGGCCAGGTCGAGCTGCTGGGGCAGGACGTGACCGACTGGACACAGCCGCAGCGGGCGCGCGCCGGGCTGGGGCGCAGCTACCAGCGCAATACCATCTACCCCACGTTTACCGTGTTTGAAAACTGCCGGCTGGCGGCGCAGGCGCGCACGCAGAAGCCCTGGATCTGGTGGACAGACGCCCAGCGCTGCGAGGCCAGCACCACGGCGGCCTCCGCAGCCGCCGCGCGCGCCGGCTTGACCGAGGTGCTTGAGCGACCTGCCGGTCTGCTCTCGCATGGGCAGAAGCGCCAACTGGAGATTGCCATGTGCCTGGCCACCGAGCCGCAAGTGCTGCTGCTGGACGAACCGCTGGCGGGTATGGGTGCCGAAGAGACCGAGCGCATGCTGGCGCTGCTGGCTGAGTTGAAAAACAGCCACGCCATTTTGCTGGTGGAGCACGACATGGACGCAGTGTTCCGCATTGCCGACTGCATCACCGTGATGGTCAACGGATCGGTGATCGCCACCGGCACGCCGGATTTTGTGCGCAACAGCGCCGAAGTCCGAGTGGCTTACCTGGGAGAACACGGATGAGCCGGGAATTGATTCTGGATGCCGAAGGCATCAACGCCTGGTATGGCTCCAGTCACATCCTGCATGGCGTAGCCCTGCAGATGGCACGGGGTGAGACCGTGGGCTTGCTGGGGCGCAACGGCATGGGCAAGAGCACGCTGATACGCACGCTGCTGGGCCATGTGCCCCAACGTGATGGACGAGTGAGCCTGTTTGGCCAGGACGCCTCCCGCTTCAAGCCGCATGAAGTGGCACGCCTGGGCGTGGCCTACGTGCCCGAGGGGCGCGGCGTGTTTCCCAATTTGACGGTGCGTGAAAACCTGGTGATGGCCGCCAGGCGCGGGCGCGATGGCCGCAACGACTGGTCGTTTGATCGGGTGATGGCGACCTTTCCGCGCCTGCAGGAGCGCCTGACCAATCTGGGCGCCCAGTTGTCGGGTGGCGAGCAACAGATGCTCTCCATTGGCCGGGCCTTGATGACCCACCCGGAATTGATCGTGCTGGATGAAGCGACCGAAGGTCTGGCACCGTTGATCGTGGCCGAGATCTGGCGCGTGATTGCGCAAATCCGCAGCAGCGGCATTGCGACCCTGATTGTGGACCGCGACTACCGCAAGGTGCTGGCGCAGTCCGACCATGCGCTGGTGCTGCAAAAAGGACAGGTGGTGCTGCACGGCCCGTCGGAGATGCTCGCGGTCAGCCCGGAACTCTCTCGCTATCTTGGCGTGTGAGGCTGGATGGGGGCATGTCGTTTGGCAAACGGGCACAAAAAAGCCTGATTTATAGATAAATCAGGCTCTAGCCGGCGATTTATATGCCTTAATAGCTATTTATTTAATAGCTATTCAGGTTGTGCCGACTCTTGTTCCAGCGGCTCCGCTTGTTCAGCCGGTTCAGAAATTCCAGCCTGCGTTGCGCATCAGGGTTACCGTGAAGTTGGCGGCGTCCTGGTGGGCGTAAGGGGTGGGGTGCACGCTGTCCGCAAACGCGTATTTGCTGGTGTCGCCCTTGATCAGCGTGTTGGCATTGCAGATGATGGAGTTGCCGATCACGTCGCCTGGCGCGCTGAACGCATCGGGGCCGCAAGCCGCGTTCTTGATGTTGGAGTAGCCAGAAGCCGCCAGGTTGGCAACAGTTGCCTGGCTGCGCGCGTAGTCATCAAAGTAAATCACGCCTGCTACCCCGTCGAGGCCCTTCTTGAGTTGGGCGTTGAAGGCTGTGGTCAATTCGGTGGACAGAAACTTGGTGTTCGCATCAAACGTGGCGCCAAACGGTGTGGCATTCAGGTCACCCAGGTTGCGTACCACCACGTAGCGGGCACCCTTGGCCACGATCAGTGTTTTTACATAGCTGGCCAGCTCCGCGCCGGCTTGTCCCATGGCCGTGACGGCTGCGCCTGCGGCCGCTGTTGCTGCAGCCCCACCGCCGGCGCTCACGACGCCGAGCGTTGCTGCAGGCCAGCCTGCAATGGCCCCGGCGCCTGCTGCGGCTGCACCGCCACCTGCGGCCGCTCCCACGGCACCCAACTGCATGAAGAAGTCATTGCCTCCGCCGTTGACGGTCACCAGTTCATTGGCGCCAAACGTGCTGGCCTTGCCCAGATGGCGGTTCATCTGGTTTTGGATCGAGTCGGCCATCAGGCCCAGGTTTTTCTGGTTGTAAGGTGCCTGTTGCAGAGCCACACCATTGGGCCCGGAGCCCACTGAGGTGACACGGCTGCTGCCTTGCGCGTAGTTGTTGCAGGCAGCCACATTCACGACAGCTGCACCGGTAACTCCGTTGTTGGCCAGCAGGCCGGTCTGGGCGGCACATTGGGCCGGGGCGCCCAGGTTGGAGGCCAGGGCGTCCGACCACACCTTGTCGCCCGCACCATTCACGGTGAATTTGCCACCACTCAGCTGGGCAATGGTGCCTACACGGTAGGCGCCTCCATCGCTGATGCTGTCGCCAAACGTCACCACTTGGGTGAACTGGATCTTGCCGTCATCACCTCCACAAGCGGTGAGCAGGGCGGCGGCGGCGAGACAGGACAGCGTGAGTTTGATGTGCTTCATGGGGAGTGCTCCGAAATTGATTGGAATGGGGGTGTGCCAAGAACCGGGTGGTCTGGGTCGCCTGGCGATATTAAGCTCACCTCGTCGCTTCAAGCAGAGGGGTAAACACTAACGCCAGCCCATTCCAGTCGCCAAGGTGATCGGTATTTCGCTCCCGCAGATCAGCGATCGTGCTTGGGGCCCTTGCCGGGCTTGTCACCCTTGTCATGGCCTGCCCCTCGGTTTTGGCGTCCGTTGTTGTGCTTGGGCTTTTGGGCCTTTGGTTC
>JBIIVW010000057.1:0-17724 GCA_044339205.1 Rhodoferax sp.
ATCGGTATTTCGCTCCCGCAGATCAGCGATCGTGCTTGGGGCCCTTGCCGGGCTTGTCACCCTTGTCATGGCCTGCCCCTCGGTTTTGGCGTCCGTTGTTGTGCTTGGGCTTTTGGGCCTTTGGTTCATTGATGGGGCGGTAGTTGGCGTCAGGTGCCCAGCGTCCGGCCTGTTGGTAATAAGTATTGCCGCGCTGCTCCCAGCGTTCGGGTTCCCAGCGGTAGCCGGTGCGCTGGACGATGGTGCGTCCGCGAACCCAGATGTGGTGGTCGTCATGCCAGGCCCAGTAGCCCGGTACCCAGACATAACCTGGCGACACCATGGGCACGGGCTCATACCGAAGCGCTGGGGGTGCGATCTGGATGTTGATGCTGACCTGGGCCAACGCGGGGAACCCGGCGGCAAGCAGCATGGATAAAAAGAAACCTCTGAGGGCGTAGCTGTGATTCATGGTGGTCCGCAGCTTCATTTGGCTGGCACCACGGTCACGGTCTCGCGAATGATGCCGCCGCCGTCCACACTGCCCTCGCTGCGTCCTTCACCGCGCACGCGCGACTCGCAGTCGTTGCGGTCGTTGGCAGGAAGTCCGTCGCAGCGCTGAAGTGCGTTACTCGTGTGGGTGCCGGGAGCATCGTTCAGGCCACCGCGCCGTGCGTCGGCCAGGGCGTTTCTGGCTTCCAGGCGGCAGGTATCCAGGTCCTGGCTGGACTGGCCGCTGTTACAGGCCGCCATGTCCTGGCGATAGCGGGCTTGCGCGTCGCTGGCCGGACTTGCGGCAACGGGCAGGACAAATGCAGCACAGAGGAGCGCGTTGGCACCAGCCAGGGCCAGATTTCGGTGGGAAAGGTAGGAGATCATCATGGTGAGTCTTGGGTTGGTGAAGGTGCCACCCGGACACCCCTAGCGCTGCAGACTAAGATGAAGAAGCATTACTTTCCGTGCGCTTGCGCACACAGGCACTATCTCGGGCAGCGGACAATCAAGCCTTGCCCGGGCTGGCTGTCGCCACCCCGCAAACCTGGTAAAAAATGACAGCTGTGCGCCACCCCGTTTCTTTCAGGCTCCTGTCCGCCCTGGGGTGGATCGGCGGCGCCTTGCTGGCTGCCGTGGCCTTGGTGGCGCTGGTGATTGCGCTGTTTGGCCTGAACTGGCTGCGCACGCCCCTTGAGCGCCTTGCCCTGGACGCCACGGGCCGGGTGCTGGTGATTGGTGGCGATTTGTCGCTCAGTTGGGGCTGGCCGTGGCCGCAGGCGAACCTCGCTGGCGTGACGTTTGCCAACCCTGCCTGGGCCGATGAGAAGCAGATGTTCACTGCCGATGCGGTCGACATCACGCTGAACGTGCCGCAGTTGCTGCTGGGAAACCTGGTGTTTCCCGAAGTGCGGCTGGTTCGTCCTGTGGTCCTGTTGGCCCAGGACGCAGAGGGCCGCAAGAACTGGTTGCTGGACCGCAGCCAGCAAGACGAAGGCGCCCGCATCCAGATTGGGCGCCTGCAACTTGACCAAGGGGCGCTGGGGTTTGACGACCCTACCCGCAAGACCCGCGTCCGTGCCACGCTGTCGACCCCGGCTGCCGCGGGGGGTGCGGCTGATGCCGGCCTCGTCTTCACCGCCCAAGGCCAGCATCGGGGGTTGCCCTTCAAGGCCGCAGGCACGGGCGGACCGGTGCTGGCCCTGCGCGATGACAGCACGCCCTACCCGCTCAAGTTGGATGCAAGCACGGGTGCGACCCGCTTGCAGGTCACCGGCACGGTCACCAGCCTGTTGAGTTTGACGGCCGCCGATCTGCGCCTGAATCTGCGTGGCGACAACCTGGCGCAGTTGTCTGTCTTACTGGGCTTGGCGTTGCCGGCCACGCCCGCCTACACCACCGAAGGCCACTTGCTGCACAACGGCAACGCTTGGCGCTATGAAAAATTTTCGGGTCGGGTGGGCGCCAGCGACATTGCAGGCTCGCTCCTGCTGACCACCGGTGGCAAGCGCCCGGCCCTCTCCGGTGAACTGGTGTCCGAGGTGCTGGATGTGAACGACCTGGGGCCTGCCATAGGTTCGCGCCCCGGCAGCGTCAAGCAAGCCATGGCCAGCACGTCTGGCAAAGCGCGCCTGCTGCCGGATATCCCGTTTCAGGCCGACCACTGGGACACGCTGGATGCCCAGGTGAGCCTGCGAGCCAAGCAAATCCGGCGTACCCGCCAGCTTCCGCTTCAAAATCTGGCGGCCCGGCTGACCCTGAAGGACGCCGTGCTGACGCTCGACCCACTGACCCTGGGGTTTGCGGGCGGGCAGATCAAGGCCACGGTGTCGCTGGATGGGCGCCAGCCTGCCATCCAGGCACGCGCCCGGGTGCGCGTGAACAAGGTGCGGGTGGCCGAGCTGTTTCCGGCGGCGCCACTGAACAAGACCAGCATCGGCGAGCTGCATGGCGATGTCGACCTCAACGGCACAGGCAACTCGGTGGCGCGCATGCTGGGTACCGCCAACGGCCGTGTCGGTCTGGTGGTGGAGGGCGGTGAGGTCAGTCAATTGATGATGGAACAAGCCGGGCTGCACCTGTGGGAAATATTGGCCCTGGGCGTGACCGGAGACAAACAAGTCAAGTTGCGCTGTGCGATAGCCGACTTCACGTTGAAGAACGGCACCGCCAATGTTGACGCTCTGGTGCTCGACACGGCGGTGACCACGCTCAGGGGCACCGGCAGCATCGATCTCACCCAGGAGACGCTGGATCTGACGCTCAACCAGAAGACCAAAGACACCAGCCCGCTGGCCTTGCGCAGCCCGATCCACATCCGTGGCTCCTTGGCCCGGCCGCAGGTGGGGGTGGACAAGGGCCAGGTGGCGGCACGCGCGCTGGGTGCCGTGGCCCTGGGGTTGGTGAACCCCCTGCTGGCGCTGCTGCCCCTGATTGACGCCGGACCCGGCAAGGACAGCGATTGTGCGCAATTGGTCCGAGACGCCACGGGCGCGCCGTCCGGTAAGAACACATCCGCAGGTTCCCCAAAATGACGCTTTCATCACCCCTGCGGGACAGCCCGTCGACGAACTGGTCGCGCGCTTGGGCGTGCTTGGTCGCCTTTAGCCTGCTTACCCTTTCGGCCTGTGCCACGCTCCCGGATACTGACGCCTTGATTGCACGCCACGCCGGGCAGGCGGTCCGGTTTGAGACCGCGCGCGGCCCGATTTCCAAGCAACGGACGGCGGCCATCCTGGCCCGACTTAAACAAAACTCCGGCAACATTGACATTCTGGACAAGCAGATTGCGCTGGAGCAGGCCATTGTCGGCAGCCCGCTGGTGGTGGGGAACAAGGTGACTTTGCTGCAAGATGGCCCGGCCACCTATACGGCGATGTTTGCTGCCATTGGCCAGGCCCGGGACCATGTCAATCTGGAGTCTTACATCATTGAAGACGACGAGGTGGGCGGTCAGTTTGCCGACCTGCTGTTGGCCACCCAGGCGCGCGGCGTGCAGGTCAACCTCATCTATGACAGTGTGGGTGGCTTTAACACGCCCAAAAGCTACTTCGAGCGGCTGATTCAGGGCGGCGTGGCCGTGGTGGAGTTCAATCCGCTGAATCCGCTGCTGGTCAAAAAAGAATGGTTGCTCAATAACCGGGACCACCGCAAACTGCTCGTTGTCGACGGCAAAGTTGCCTTCCTGGGCGGCATCAACATCAGCAGCGTGTACTCGTCTGGCTCCATCCTGCACCGCCCGGGCAAGGAGCACCCGGAAAAACTGGCCTGGCGCGACACCCATCTGCAAGTCGACGGCCCCGTGGTGGGCGAATTCCAGAAACTTTTTCTGCAGACCTGGCAAAAACAGCGCGGCCCTGAGCTGGCCAAAAAAGACTATTTTCCGGTGCTCAAGGCTCAGGGCAAGGAACTGGTGCGCGCCATTGGCAGCACACCCGACGACCCCTACAGCCTGATCTACCTGACCCTGATCTCTGCCATAGGCAATGCTGAAAAGCAGGTCTACCTGACTAACGCCTACTTTGTTCCTGACCCGCAGCTGCTCAAGTCACTGGTGGACGCCGCCGCGCGCGGGGTGGACGTCAAGTTGATTTTGCCCAGCCAGTCGGACTCGTCGGTGGTGTTTCACGCCGGCCGGGCGCATTACACCGAACTGCTGCAGGGCGGCGTCAAGCTGTACGAGCGTGCGGGCGCCTTGCTGCATGCCAAAACAGCGGTGGTTGACGGCGTGTGGTCTACGGTGGGCTCCACCAACCTGGACTGGCGCAGTTTTCTGGACAACGACGAGGTCAATGCAGTGATTCTGGGGCGGGAGTTTGCGCAGAAGATGCAGGTCATGTTCAATGCGGACCTGGCCGCTTCAAAGGCGATTGATTTGCCCACCTGGCAGCAGCGCCCCCTTGAGTTCCGGGTTAAGGAATGGATGGCGCAGTTGTGGGGTCGCCTGCTCTGAGGCACCGTGGCTTACTTGCGGCCAACCACCAGCAAGAAGACGCCCAAGGCCATGACGCCAGCACTCACGATGAGCGGAATGTTGATGGTTTCTTTCTCTTGCACCTTGAGTTCCAGCGGACCTACTTTCAGGCCAGTGGTCTCCTTGGTGTAGCTAAAGCCACCATAGGCCAGGCCCAGTCCGCCAGCGACAATCAGGATGATGCCAATGAGTTTTGCGGTGTTCATATGTGTCGGTCTCTCGGAAATTGTAAAAAATCGGCGGGCCGGTTTTACAGCTCGTAACGCGCTGCCCGGGGCGAGATTAGTTCAAATCAACCGTGGCGTATGTGCGTAATCGCACGGAGCAACGGGGCGCCTCGGAGAACAATTGGTGACCGTCCCGGGCATCGACTGGTCGATGCGGGTCCCTTTATTTTTTCTGGAGATAACAAATGAATACCATGACCAAAATCGGTTCTGTTGTGGGCCTTGCCAGCCTCCTGGCCCTGGGCGGTTGCAACTCCATGCAGCCGGCTTATGGCGACTCCTCTTATCCCCAGTCAAACCAGGTCAGCGGGGCCTATGTGGGCTACGGTGTGGTGCAGTCCATCGAGGTGGTGCGTCAGGACAACAGTGGCATCGGCGGCAGCGGCGTGGGCGCGGGCACTATTTTGGGTGCCGTGGTGGGTGGCATTGTGGGCAACCAGGTGGGTGGCGGCAGTGGCAATACCGCCGCCACAGTGCTGGGCGCTGCGGGCGGCGCGTACGCCGGCAACCAGATCGAGAAACGCAACCAGAACCCCTCAGAGGCCTACCGCTTCACGATTCGCATGAACAATGGCACCTACCAAACCGTCACGCAAACCAGCATCGACGACATTCGCACCGGCGACCGTGTGCGCATTGAAAACGGCGTTGCGCGCCGGTATTGAGGTCCTTTCCGGGGTAGCCTGGAATACGATAGTTTTGCCGATGTCGCGATTTAACCGTGCAGTCTTTCCATGACTTGGATAAAATGCACGGATGCATACCCGTTTAGCGCAGCAAAAACTCCGCGATTTACTTCGTCAGTTCCCGGCGGTTGTCTTGATTGGACCCCGGCAAGCCGGTAAAACGACACTGGCCTTTGCTGAAAAAGACCTCCGCAACACGGCCATTTACCTCGATCTGGAATTACCCAGTGCGCAGAGGCAGCTGGATGACCCGGAAGCCTATTTCCTGGCGCACCCCAACCAATTGCTGATTTTGGATGAGGTTCAGCGCCTTCCAAATGTGTTTGCGGTGTTGCGAGGCGTAATTGACCAGCGCCGTCGTCAAGGCGAGGCTGGGGGGCAGTTTTTGTTGCTTGGCTCGGCGAGCGGTGTACTTCTGCAGCAATCCAGCGAAAGTCTGGCTGGCCGGGTCGCCCAGCTGGAGTTGACACCCTTTCTGGCGCGAGAGGTCTTGCCCCTGAGTGCAGCAGCAGTTGATCTGAATTCGTTGTGGGTAAGGGGTGGTTTTCCCTTGTCATGGATGGCTGCAAGTGATGCCGAAAGCCTCGTCTGGCGTGATGTTTTCATCACCACCTACCTGGAAAAAGACATTCCGGCGCTCGGCCCTCGCATACCCGCCACTACGCTGCGCCGTCTGTGGACCATGCTGGCCCACAACCAGGGTGAATTGCTGGATCAGTCCAAACTGGCAGGAGCCCTGGCCATCAGTGGGCAAACCGTGGGACGCTACATCGATCTGTTGTGCGACTTGATGCTGGTGCGCCGTTTGCCCGCCTGGAGCGGCAACACGGGCAAGCGACTGATCCGGGCGCCCAAGGTGTATGTGCGCGACAGCGGGTTGGTTCACGCCTTGTTGGGTTTGCAAGACCTTGACGCCGTCTTGGCCCATCCGGTGGCAGGGTCAAGCTGGGAGGGCTTTGTCGTTGAGCAACTGATTGCCGCTGCCCCGCAGGCTCAGGTCAGTTTTTACCGAACCAGCCATGGTGCGGAGGTGGATTTGGTGCTCGAATTCAGAAGCGGGGAAACCTGGGTTGTTGAGATCAAGCGCTCATCGGCGCCAACCCTGTCCAAGGGTTTCTACATTGCTGCAAATGACGTCAACGCCACCCGAAAACTGCTGGTTGCGCCGGTTGACAGCTCTTATCCGATGCGTGACGGGGTTGAAGTGATGAACCCGCTGATGGCGGCAAGCCAGGTGGCTACACAGCCCTAGTTGGCCCAGGCCTGCCGTGCATCAGTGCAGTGTGGCCGGGCCGCCCGGGCAAGTGGAGTGTGCTAACGGCCGCTGGCGCCTGCGCCAAAAGCTGGCCGCGCCGGAACACCTTGAGTCGCGTGGCGCGCAGGCGCAGGGCCTCGACCGGGTCGCGCGCTTGCAGCAACACCAGGTCGGCGTGGCAGCCGGCCTCCAGGCCGTAGTTCTCCAGCCCGAGAATGCGCGCCGGATTCACGGTCACGGCATCAAAGCATTGGCGCATGGCGGTCTGACTCGTCATTTGCGCCACATGCAGGCCCATGTGGGCCACCTCCAGCATGTCAGCACTGCCCAGTGAGTACCAGGGGTCCATCACGCAGTCGTGACCAAACGCCACATTGATGCCGGCGGCCAGCAACTCTGGCACGCGCGTCATGCCGCGGCGTTTAGGGTAGCTGTCATGGCGGCCCTGCAGTGTGATGTTGATGAGCGGGTTGGAGATAACGTGCAGTTGCGCCTCGGCCATGAGGGGCAGCAGCTTGCTCACGTAGTAGTTGTCCATGCTGTGCATGCTGGTCAGGTGCGAGCCGGTCACGCGGCCGTGCAACCCCAGGCGCCGGGTTTCAAAAGCCAGCGTCTCCACATGGCGCGAGAGCGGGTCGTCGGACTCGTCACAGTGCATGTCCACACGTTTGCCTTGCTCGGCGGCCAGTTCACACAGCAGCTTGACGCTTAAAGTGCCTTGTTCATAGGTGCGCTCAAAGTGCGGAATGCCGCCCACCACGTCCACGCCCATGGTGAGTGCGCGCTTGAGATTGTCCAGGTGTTGCTCTGGCCCCAGCGGCCCGCGCAACACACCGTCCTGGGGAAAAGCCACCAGCTCCAGCTGCAGGTAGGGCGCCACGCGGCGTTTGACTTCCAGCAGGGCTTCGACGGCCAGCAGGCGCGGGTCACACACATCCACATGGGTGCGAATGGCCAGCAAGCCCTTGGCCACCGCCCAATCACAGTAATTCAGGGCGCGCTCGATCAGCGCCTCCTGGGTCAACAGGGGTTTCAGCTCGCCCCACAGGGCAATGCCCTCCAGCAACGTGCCGCTCTGGTTGACGCGCGGCAGGCCGTAGCTCAGCGTGGCGTCCATGTGAAAGTGGGCATCCACAAACGGCGGGCTGACCAGAAAGCCCTGCGCGTCGAGCACCTCGTCCGCCTGAGTGATGAGCCCGGCAGTGATCTCCATGATCTTGCCGTCGCGCACGGCAATGGACATCTTGGTGCGCCCGTCGGGCAGGGTGGCGTTGTGAATTAGCAGGTCAAGCATGGTGTTGTTTGGGTTTCTAAAAAAATAGCGGGTCAGGCAATAGATTCGCCGGCTGGAGGTATTTTTTGTTCATATTTTTGCCCTGGCTCACCGCTCCCCCTTGCGGTACGGCTTCATCAGCGCCTGCGGGTAGCTGGCCTTGCGCGCCACCAGCACCAGCGCCACGATGGACAGCAGGTAGGGCAGCATCAAATACAGCTGGTAGGGCAGCACGGCCGCCCCCGACTGCTGCAATCGCAGTTGCAGCGCATCAAAAAATGCAAACAGCAAGGCGCCCAGCAAGGCCTTGCCCGGCCGCCAGGAGGCAAACACCACCAGCGCCACACAGATCCAGCCGCGCCCGTTGACCATGTTGAAAAAGAAGGCGTTGAAGGCCGACAGCGTCAGAAATGAACCCGCCACGCCCATGAGCGCCGAGCCCGCCACAATCGCCCCGGTGCGAGTGGCCGCCACCGACACGCCCTGGCCTTCAGCCGCCTGCGGGTTCTCGCCCACCATGCGCACGGCCAGCCCCACCGGCGTGCGGTACAGCAGGTAGCCCATCAACGGCACCAGCAGCAGGGCCAGCAGCGTGAGCGGGGTTTGCTGCGCCAGGATCGGCAGGCCCAGCCAGTCCATCTCGCCAAAGGGCGTGATGGTGGGCGGCGTGGTGACCTTGGGAAAACTCACGCGGTAGCCGTAGTAGCTCAAGGCGGTGGCCAGCAGCGTGATGCCCAGCCCCGACACATGCTGGGATAGGGCGAGCCCTACGGTCAAAAAGGCGTGCAGAAGGCCCAAGGCCGCCCCGGTCAGCGCGGCCACCCCTACACCCGCCCACAGCGGGAGTCCGAGATAAACCGCCAGCCAGCCGGTGAAGGCGCCCGCCACCATGATGCCCTCAATGCCCAGGTTCAGGACGCCGGCGCGTTCGCACAGCAGCACCCCCAGCGTGCCCAGAATCAGGGGCGTGGCAATGCGCAACACGGCCACCCAAAACGAGGGGTTGGCCAGGATGTCGAACAATTCACTCATTTGAATTTGACCCGGTATTGCGTGAGCAGCGTGGCCACCAGCACCGAGATGAGTGAGGTCGCCACGATCACATCGGCAATGAAAGTCGGCACGCCCACGGCGCGGCTCATGCTGTCGGCCCCCACCAGCACGCCCGCTACAAACACGCTGGCGGCCATCACGCCCAGCGGGTGCAGACCCGCCAGCATGGCAATCACAATGCCGGTGTAGCCATAGCCGGGTGACATGTCCAGCGTGAGGTAGCTGGTGCGCCCTGCCACCTCAATGGCCCCGGCCAGTCCGGCCAGCGCGCCCGACAGCATGGCCACCAGCACCACGGTACGGGTCACCGACACGCCGGCGAAGGCCGCCGCCCGGGCATTGGCGCCGACCGCCCGAATGTCAAAACCCAGCACCGTGTATTTCATGAGCGCCCACAGCCCCACCGACAGGACGCCGGCCCACAGCAGGCCGGTGTGCACCCGGGTTTGCGCGACCAGCTTGGACAGCTCCAGTTCGGGCATCAGCGCCACGCTTTGGGGCCAGCCCATGGCGGTGGGGTCTTTCATGGGGCCATCCAGCATGAGTGACACTAGCAGCAGCACGATGAAGTTGAGCAGCAGGGTGGTCACCACCTCATCCACACCGAGTTTGGCCTTCATCAGCGCAGGCCCCAGCAACAGCAGGGCCCCGGCCAGCGCCGCGGCGAGCATCATCAATACAAACAAGGCCGCCGGGTGCAGCGCCAGACCGGTGCCGTCATGCAGGCCACCCACTGCCACGGCGGCCAGCGCGCCCATGTACAGCTGCCCTTCGGCACCAATATTGAACAAGCGCGACTTGAACGCCACCGTGGCCGCCAGCCCGGTCAGCATCAGTGGGATGGCGCGGGTCAGGGTTTCACTGAATGCAAACACCGAGCCAAATCCGCCTTGCAACAGCAGGCTGTAGGTTTGGCCAACGGGCGCGCCCGCCCAAAGCACCAGCAAGGCGCTGATCAGCAGGGTGAAGGCCACGGCCCCAATGGGTGCCAGCGCGAGCGCCAGGCTTGAGTGGTGGGTGCGTTTTTCCAGCCTCATGCCAAGGCCTGCTTTGATGCGCATTTGTCGACGCCCGCCATCGCCAGGCCGATGGTTTCTCGGCTCCAGCCCCCGGCGGGTCGGGCCTCGGTCAGGTGCCCGGCGTGCATGACCGCGACGCGGTCGCCCAGGGTGAGCACCTCATCCAGATCGTCAGAAATCACCAGCACCGCCGCCCCCGCATCGCGCGCGGCCAGCAGTTGCGCCTGCACATAGGCCACCGCCCCAATGTCGAGCCCCCAGGTGGGCTGGTGCGCAATGATCAGCTTTGGGGTGGTTGCATCGGGCTTGGCTGCGTTGTGTGCGGGGTGCAGCAGGGCGCGCCCCAAAATCAGTTTTTGCATGTTGCCGCCCGAGAGGGCGCGCGCCGCTACCAGCGCGCCGCCGCCACGCACGTCAAATTTGTCGATCACACGTTGCGCGTAAGCACGGGCAGCGCTGCGTTTCACCCAGCCCCAACGCGAGAAGGCCGGGCTGCGCAGGCGCTCGGACACGGCGTTCTCCCACACCGGCAAGTCGCCCACCACGCCCACGGCATGGCGGTCCTCCGGAATGCGGGCCACGCCCAGTGCGACCCACTCTGATGGATGCTTTGGGAGCGGCTGGCCCATGAAGGTCACGCGCCCGGCCACAGTATGGCGCGTGCCGCACAGCAGTTCGGCCAGCGCCACCTGGCCGTTGCCCGAGACCCCGGCAATGGCGACGATCTCGCCACGGTTCAACTGCAGCGATGCGCCGTTGAGCCGCTCGCGCCCCGGGCTTGTACTCACACCTTCCAGCAGGCACACGGGCACGCCCACCTGGGTGGCCGGGTGGCGCTGCGGTGGCGCCACCGCATGGCCCACCATCCACTGCGCCAACTGGGCCTGGGTGGTGTCCTGCGCATGGGCCTGTGCCACCAGCTTGCCCCCGCGCAGCACGGCCACCCGGTGCGAGACGCGCAGTACCTCGCCCAGTTTGTGGCTGATAAAAATGATGGACAGACCTTGCGCGACCATTTGCGCCAGCACCGCAAACAGCGCCTCGCTCTCTTGGGGCGTCAGTACGGCGGTGGGTTCGTCCAGAATCAGAATGCGGGCGCCGCGGTACAGCGCCTTCAAGATTTCCACCCGCTGGCGCTCGCCGACCGACAAGCTGCCCACCAGGGCTTTGGGGTCAACCGTGAGGCCAAACTGCTGCGCCACGGCCAGCAGTTTGTTGCGTGCAGCGCCCTGGCGGGTGAAAGGCAGCCACAGCGACTCCGAACCCAGCATCACGTTGTCCAGTACGCTTAAATTGTCGGCTAGCGTGAAGTGCTGGTGCACCATGCCGATGCCGGCTGCCAGCGCGGCCTTGGGGTCACCGGGAGGCAGCGCCTGGCCAAACACCTCAATCTCGCCCTCGTCAGCGGTGTAATGGCCAAACAGAATCGACACCAGCGTGGACTTGCCCGCCCCGTTTTCACCCAGCAGTGCCAGCACCTCGCCCGCCTGAAGTTGCAGCGAGATGTGGTCATTGGCCACCAGCGTCCCAAAACGCTTGGTAATGCCGGCGAGCTTGAGAACCGTATCGGTCATCAGGGCGCGATGTGGGCAGCGGGGGCCAGTCTTACTTGGCCGTGGATTTGGGCTGACTGTCGTCGACCTTGACGGTGAACTTGCCGTCCAGGATTTCCTTTTCGCGGGCCTTGACCTTGGCGACGATGTCGGCGGGGACCTTTTTCTCAAAGGTGCCCAGCGGCGCCAATGAGGAGCCCTTGTGCTTCATCATCGAATACGGGCCGTAGTCTTCGGCGGTGAATTTGCCTTCCTTGGCGAGCTTGATGGCGCGGTCAGCCGACGGTTCAAAGTGCCATATGGCGGATGCCACCACCGTATCGGGGTACTGTGCCTGGGTGTTGATAACGTTGCCGATGGCCAACTTGCCCTTCTCCTTGGCCGCGTCGCTCACGCCAAAGCGCTCGGCATAAAGCACATCGGCGCCCTTGTCGATCATGGCAAAGGCGGCTTCCTTGGCCTTGGGTGGGTCAAACCAGCTGTTGATGAAGCTCACGCTGAACTCCACCTTGGGGTTGGTTTCTTTGGCACCCGCCATGAAGGCGTTCATCAGGCGGTTGACCTCGGGGATGGGAAAGCCGCCCACCAGGCCAATCTTGTTGCTTTTGCTCATGCCGCCGGCGATCAGGCCGCTCAGGTAGGCGGGCTCCTGGATGTAGTTGTCAAACACGCTGAAATTCGGCGCAGCAGGCTTGCCGCTGGACCCCATCAAAAACGAGACCTTGGGGAAGTCCTTGGCCACCTTGCGGGCGGCGGCTTCCACGGCAAAGGCTTCGCCCACGATGAGGGTGTTGCCCCCGGTGGCGTACTCGCGCATGACGCGCTCGTAGTCGGCGTTGCTGACGTTCTCGCTGGCCTTGTATTCAATCTCGCCGCGTGCCTCGGCGGCTTTGAGCGCCGTGTGCAGGCGCCCGGCCCACTGTTGCTCAAAGGGCACGGTGTAAATCCCCGCGACCTTGAGTTTGGCCTGCGCCAAAGCCAGGCCGGGGGCCAGGGTGGCCAGTGCAGCGGCCAATAGCACCGCTTTGCGGCGGCTGATCAGTTTCAAAGACATAGTTGCTCCAGGTTGATGACACTACGAAAACAATAGCAACTCGACCAATAGGTTTGCCGGCTAGAGGTCGGTTTGACATAAAAAATATGCATATTACGTGCCAGCGCGCTCCAGCATGGCGTGCAGCAGCACATTGCACCCGGCGGCCAGATGCTCGGGCTTGGCGTCTTCAATCTCGTTGTGGCTGATGCCGTCCTTGCACGGAATGAAGATCATGCCCGTGGGCGCCAACTTGGCCATGTAGACCGCATCGTGCCCGGCCCCCGACACCACCGGCATGTTGGAGTAGCCCAGTTTGGCGGCAGCGCGTGCCACCGCGTCAATGCAGTCGGCGTGAAAGCCCTGCGCGGGGTAGCTTGACACCAGTTCAATCTGGATGGGTAGCCCGGTTTTCTGGCTCAAGCTTGCCGCACAGGCCTTGACCTCATCGGCCATCTGGTCCACCAGCGCATCGGTGGCGTTGCGCAGGTCGATGCTGAACTTCACCCGCCCAGGAATCACATTGCGGCTGTTGGGGTGCACCTGCACCATGCCCACCGTGCCGCGCCCGTGCGGCGCATGGCGCAGGGCAGCAGCCACCACCTCCTGCATCAGGTGGGTGGCGACTTGCAGGGCGTCCTTGCGCAGCGCCATGGGGGTGGGGCCGGCGTGTGCCTCCATGCCGGTCACGGTGCAGTCAAACCAGCGAATGCCCAGCACGCCCTGCACCACGCCAATGGTGACGTCGTGGTCTTCAAGCACCGGGCCTTGCTCGATGTGGGTCTCAAAAAACGCGCCAATCGGGTGGTCGCCCGGCTCCTGCTCGCCGATGTAGCCAATGCGGGCCAATTCTTCGCCCACCGTCTTGCCATCCACATCCTTGGCCGCATAGGCATGCTCCAACGTGAAGGCCTTGGCAAACACACCCGAGCCCATCATTACCGGCACAAAGCGCGAGCCTTCTTCGTTGGTCCAAAAGCTCACCTCAATCGGCGCTTCGGTCTCAATGCCGTGGTCGTTCAGGGTGCGCACCACTTCCAGCCCGGCCAGCACGCCGTAGTTGCCATCGAACTTGCCGCCCGTGGGCTGGGTGTCGATGTGGCTGCCGGTGGCAATCGGCGGCAAACTGTTGTTGCGCCCGGCGCGGCGCATGAAGCCGTTGCCGATTTTGTCGATGGTGACCGTCATGCCCGATTCAGCCGCCCAGCGGGTCACCAGGTCCCGCCCCTGTTTGTCCAGGTCGGTCAGGGTCAGGCGACAGACACCGCCTTTGGGGGTGGCGCCAATTTGGGCCAACTCCATGAGGGATGCCCATAGGCGGTCGCTGTTGATGCGCAGGGTGTCGATATTGGTGGCTGTTTTTGTTGTCATGAGGAACTCCTGAATTCAGTTTCTAGCTTATCGTTTTCTCTGGCGCGGGCAGCAGTCAATGTGCTGGCGAGAAAAGTATCAGCGCACCACGGCCGTCGGCGCCAGCGAGCTGGCCCGCAGCTTGTTCGCACCAAAGTCCGGGCCAAACGCTGGCCGCTTGATGTAACGCCCCACGCCCCGCTCAGCCCGCAAGTCGCCATGCACAAACACCAGTTTGCCCTGACTCACCGTATGGCTGGGCACACCCGTCACCTTGCGCCCCTCAAAGATATTGAAGTCGCCCTTGCTGAACTGCGTCTTGGCCGACAAGGTTTTGGTGCCTGCCGGGTCCCACACCACCAGGTCAGCATCCGCACCGACCGACACGCTGCCTTTTTGGGGATAGATGTTGAATAACTTGGCCGTGTTGGCGGAGGTGATCGCCACAAATTCTGATGGTGTCAAACGTCCGGTGTTCACCCCGGCATCCCACAGCACCGCCAGGCGCTCTTCCACGCCGCCGCAGCCATTCGGTATCTTGGAGAAGTCATCTTTGCCAGCGGCTTTTTGCTCCGCACAAAACGTGCAGTGGTCGGTGGCCGTGGTGTGCAAATTGCCCGACTGCAGCCCGCGCCACAAGAATTCCTGGTGCGTCTTGGCCCGAAACGGCGGGCTCATCACATGGGCGGCGGCGGTCGCAAAGTCCGGGTGGCGGTACACGCTCTCGTCCACCACCAAATGCCCGGCCAGCACCTCGCCGTAGACGCGCTGGCCGCGAGCGCGGGCGCGGGCAATCGCCTCCGCGGCCTCCACGCACGACACATGGACCACGTAAATCGGCACGCCCAGCACATCGGCAATGGCAATGGCGCGGTTGGCGGCTTCGGCTTCTACCATCGGCGGGCGGGACAGCGGGTGGCCTTCGGGCCCGGTGATGCCCATGGCCGCCACTTCTTTTTGCAGCAAAAACACCAGCTCGCCGTTTTCCGCATGCACCGTGGGCATGGCACCCAATTCAAGCGAGCGCTTGAAGCTGTTCACCAGCGTTTCGTCGTCGCACATGATGGCGTTCTTGTAGGCCATGAAGTGCTTGAAACTGTTGATGCCTTCCTCGCGCACAAGGGTGCCCATGTCGTGCTTGACCGACTCGTCCCACCAGGTCACGGCCACGTGAAACGAGTAGTCAGACGCTGACTTTTCGGCCCAGCCGCGCCAGGTCTGGTAGGCCTCCATAAGCGACTGTTGGGGGCTGGGAATGACAAAATCGATGATGGTCGTGGTGCCGCCGGCCAGGGCGGCTGCGGTGCCGGTGAAGAAGTCGTCCATGGTGACTGTGCCCATGAAGGGCAGCTGCATATGGGTGTGCGGGTCAATGCCGCCGGGCATCACATACTGGCCGCCGGCGTCCACCACCGTGGCGCCCGCGGGGGCGCTCAGGTTCTCGCCCACGGCGATGATTTTGCCGTCCTGGGTCAGCACATCCGCCAAAAAAGCACGGTCAGCGTTGACGACAGTGCCGCCACGGATCAAGAGGGAAGTCATTGGGTACTCCTAAAGGTATAGCAATTAGTGCAATCAAAACGCCGGCTAGAGGCCAATTTGATGCTTAAAGTGGTTAAAAATCAAGCCCGCATCGGGTTATTGGCGTGGCTGGTCCAGTCGGCGTGCTCGGCGCTCACGGTTTTGCCGGTGCGCTGGTCGAGTTCACCTGGCTGCAAATCCCGCAGGGTAATGCACTCGGGCACCGGGCACACCACCACGCACAGGTTGCAGCCCACGCACTCGTCCTCGCGCACCTCAAAGTGGCGTTGGCCGTCTTTGATGGCGATGATGGCCTGGTGCGAGGTGTCCTCGCAGGCAATATGGCAGCGCCCGCACTGGATGCAGCTGTCCTGGTTGATGACGGCCTTGCTCACGTGGTTGAGGTTCAGGTAGCGCCAGTCCGACACAGTAGGAATCGCCTTGCCCCGGAAGTCTTCAATGGACGTGAACCCCATCTCGTCCATGTAGTTGGACAGGCCGTCGCTCATCTCCTGCACGATCTTGAAGCCGTAAACCATGGCCGCAGTGCACACCTGCACGTTGCCCGCGCCCAGGGCGATGTAGTCCACGGCGTCGCGCCAGGTGCCCACGCCACCAATGCCGCTGATGGGCAGGCCGGCGGTGAGTGGGTCGCGCGCAATCTCGGCCACCATGTTCAAGGCAATGGGCTTGACGGCCGGGCCGCAGTAACCGCCGTGCGAGCCTTTGCCGCCGGTGGACGGCGTCATGGTCAGCGAGTAGGGGTCCACACCCATGATGGAGTTGATGGTGTTGATGAGCGACACCGCGTCGGCTCCACCGTTTTTGGCGGCGCGCGCCGGGTTGCGGATGTCGGTGATGTTGGGTGTGAGCTTCACGATGACCGGGAGCTTGCTGTACTGCTTGCACCATTCGGTCACCATCTGGATGTACTCGGGCACCTGGCCCACGGCGGCGCCCATGCCGCGTTCGCTCATGCCGTGCGGGCAGCCAAAATTCAGCTCAATGCCGTCGGCACCCGTGTCCTCCACGCGCGGCAATATGGCTTTCCAGGAGGCTTCTTCACACGGCACCATCAAAGACACAACCATGGCGCGGTCGGGCCAGTTGCGCTTGACCTCGGCGATCTCGCGCAGGTTGATTTCCAGATCGCGGTCGGTGATCAGTTCAATGTTGTTGAAGCCGTACAGGCGCCGGTCGGGCGTGAGCAGGGCGCCGTAGCGAGGGCCGTTGACGTTGACCACCGGCGGCCCGGCCTCGCCCAGCGTCTTCCAGACCACACCGCCCCAACCGGCCTCAAAGGCGCGGTTGACATTGACGGCTTTGTCGGTGGGCGGGGCGGATGCCAGCCAGAAGGGGTTGGGGCTGCTGATGCCCGCAAAAGTGGTGTGCAGATTGGCCATGAAGAACTCCGAATAATGTGTTGTGCAGGCAAGAACGGGGCCGTTTCAGGCGCGGGCCAGGTGGGCATGGATGGCATGGGCAGACTGCTTGCCGTGCTCCACGGCCTCCACGGTCAGGTCCAGCCCGCCGGCGCGGCAGTCACCCCCAGCCCACACGCCCTGCAAGTTGGTTTGGCCGACTGCGTCGGTGGCGATGCGCCCGCCTTGCAGCACCAGGCCGGCTTGCGCCAGCACCGGGTTGCCCAGTTGCTGGCCAATGGCCTTGAGCACCATGTCGGCGGCCAGCGTTTCCACCTCGCCCGTGGCGCTCAGCTTGCCGTCGACCATCGCCTGGCGGGCAAAGCGCACCGCGCTGGCATGGCCTTCTTCGCCTTCAATGGCGACCGGGGCCAGCCAGTGGTGAATGGTGACGCCGTTGGTTTGCGCCCAGGCTTGCTCTGCGCTGGAGGCCGACATCTCGCCTGGCCCACGCCGGTAAACAATGTGCACGTCTTGTGCGCCCAACAGTTTGGCCTGAGTGGCCGCGTCCACGGCGGTCATACCCCCGCCAATCACCACGACCCGTCGGCCCACGGGCAGGGTGGCGAGGTCAACGGTCTGGCGCAGGGTGGCAATGAAGGAAATAGCGTCCTGCACGCCACTCAATTCTTCACCAGGGCAGCCAAGCTGGTGCGTGCTGGCGAGGCCCATGCCCAAGAACAGGGCGTCATGGTCCCGTTGCAGTGCGGCCAGTTGCTCGGCGGTCTCCAGTTTCCAGCTGGATCGAATCTCGATGCCGCCAATGGCCAGCAGCCACTGCACCTCGGCTTGGGCAAAGTTGTCCGGGGTCTTGTAGCTGGCCAGCCCGTACTCATTGAGTCCGCCGGCTTTGGGATTGGCGTCAAACACCACCACATCGTGGCCTTGG
>JBIIVW010000205.1:0-5971 GCA_044339205.1 Rhodoferax sp.
GGCATGGAGCCGTCCGAGGCACTGGAGACCCGTGCGCGTGAGCACATTCAAAAGCTGGAAGCGTTTGCCTCGGACCTCATGACCTGCCGCGTGGCTATTGATCTGGAGCAAAAGCACCAGCACCAGGGACGCCCCTACAGCGTGCGCATCGACCTGACCCTGCCAGGCCATGAACTGGTGGTGAACCGTGTGCAGAACGAAGACGTCTATGTGGCGCTGCGAGATGCCTTTGACAGCATGAAGCGCCAGCTCGAAGATGTCGTGCGCAAACGCCGGGGGCAGGAAAAGAAGCACCCCGTGCCCCTGCACGGTGAGATCGTGCGCCTGGACGACTCTGGTGGCTTTGGTTTCATCCGCACCCCGGCGGGCGACGAGTACTACTTCAGCCGCGACAACGTGGCCGGCAAGCCGTTTGAGCATGTGCAGGAAGGCAGCGCGGTGCAGTTCATTCCTGAACTGGGCGGTGATGGCCTGCAGGCGAAGCGGGTGAGTTTGGGCAAGCACGGCATGGGTTGAGACCTGTTATGGCGCCGTTCAACGGGTTGAAAGCGTTGGTGCGATCTCATACTGCCCAACAGTTGCTGTTGCTTGCGTGTGCGTCGCCGCTGGCGACCGCGCAGTCCAATGATTCATCGAATGCCGTTTTTCCACAGAGGCATGCCGATATACCGGCGCTGCTTGTCCTGCCGACAGCCAACGAGGTCCGCACCCAGGCCCTGCTGGCCGCCAGCATCGGTGGCACGCTCGCCTACGGCCGGGCCAAGTGGTGGCAAGACGGGTTCAATGGCCGCTTCAAGAGTGTCAATGAAGGATGGTTTAGCCAGGACACCAACTACGGTGGCGCCGATAAGCTCGGTCACGCCATGTTCGCTTACACCGGAGCTCGTCTGCTAACGCAGGCTTTTCAGTGGGCCGGGAACGATGCCAACAGCGCACTCAAGCTGGGGTTGTGGACGTCAGTCGGTACCTTGATGGGCGTCGAGCTGATTGACGGATTTTCAAAAAAATGGCGCTTCTCCAAAGAGGACGCCCTGGCCAATCTCGCAGGTGGTGCCTTGGCTTTTGTGCTGGAGCGCAACCCCGAACTGGATGCGCTGCTTGACCTGCGACTTCAATACAGCCGATCGGCGGGCAGCCATGGATTTGATCCGTTTGGCGACTACTCTGGTCAGCGCTATCTGTTGGTGTTCAAGGCCAGTGGTGTGCCAGCCTTGAGGCAGTACCCCTTGCTCAACTACCTGGAGTTCAATGTCGGCTATGGCGCACGCAATTTTGATCGCGATCCCGCTGCGCTGGCACTGCCCACCCGCCATACCTACGTGGGGATCTCGCTCAATCTGTCGGAGCTGTTGCGCAACACGGCCTACAGGGGCAACGCGACGCCCACACGTACCCAGCGGGTGAGCGAGACCTTTTTTGAATATGTCCAGATTCCTGCAGCCACGGCTCAGGCGGAGCGTGTGCTGCGCTGATGAACCGCCCGCGCGCCTCAACCCCTATCGGCCCCCCGCCTTTTCCAGCAAGGAAATCATGGCGGCATAGCCCCGGGCTTTGGCCAGTGCCAGCGGTGTATTGCCTTCTCTGTCGGTCAGCCGGGTGCTGGCACCGGCGGCCAGCAGGGCTCGTACCACTTGCTGGTGCCGGACACCGCCGTTGCCTAGCACGATCGCCTCAATGAGTGCAGTCCAGTGGAGGTTGTTGACGTGGTCCAGGGGCGCCCCGGCGGCAATCAGCTGCCCCACCACACCGTCGTGGCCCAAATGAGCTGCCGCTATCAACGCGGTGCCATCGTAACGGCTGGTGGTGAGTTTGGCGCTGGCACCCAGGGCGAGTAGCAAGCGCAGCGTTTCTTCGTCGTCAGCCACGGAGGCGATCGTGACGGCGTCACAGCGGTCGTTTTCCAGCAGCTCCAGGTTGGCGCCTGCCCGGGCCAAGGCGCGCAGGGCGTCGCGCTGTCTGGCGTGCGCGGCGATATGGATCGCCGTGCGTCCGAAGTCATCACGCGCATTCAGCTTGGTGCCCTCATTCCACAGCTTTTTGATTTGGGTCGAGTCTCCCCGGTGTGCTGCGGCTTGCAAACCGGTGTATCGCGTCACCTCTTCAGCGCGGGGCGCTCCCTGGGCCCGAGCCGCCCCGGGCACCACAGTCAGGGCAACGACTAGAGCCAGGGGCCACACACGGGTAAGGGTCTTGTTCTCCATGAGGTCTCCTTGAGGCGGATGCGTCGTGAATTACTTCAGCATGTCCCGCACGCTGGCAATACCGGCCATCGCGCATTTCTCGTCCAGGTGGCCGCCCGGCGCATCGCCCACGCCCACTGCACCAATGACTTCGTCGCCCACCTTGACCGGCACGCCACCGCCCAGTAGCAGGTAGCCGGGAATGGAGGCTAAATGGGCAGCCGCCGGGTTCTCTTGTACACCTTCCCACATGGCAGTCGTGGTGTTCTTGACGGACGCTGAAGTGAAGGCCTTCGCCTGGCTTGCGGCCAGCGTTTGAGGGCCGGTGTTGTCAGCACGGTACACGGCTCGCACGCTACCTGCGCGGTCCACCACGGTGGCGGTCACGTTGAACTTGTCCGCACTGCAGGCGGCCACGGTAGCCGCCGCAATTTGGGTGGCGAGTTCAAGCGACATGTTCTTTTCAACACGCACGGATTGGGCGCTGGCACCCATCGTGGCCAAAGACAACAAGAGGGCGGTGGCGCAGAGTTTGGTCGACATGGTTTTTCTCCAGAAAAATGGGTGATGACGCAACTGTTCATCCCCTGGAGAAAATGTAATTTGGCCGCCGTTGATTGACTATTCGTGCGGCTACGCCCTGGGCTCCGTAGAACTACGGAGCGCGTCGTATCGCCACGCTACGGAACAAGTGGCGACTGGCGATCCGCCTGGGCGGCCAGTGTGGCGTAGTGGCGTATCAAATGGGCCAGGTAATCCACTTGCAACTTGGCAAAAAGGTTGGCGCGGTGGGTTTCCACTGCGCGGGGCGACAGACCCAGCGCCCGGCCAATTTCCTTGTTGGTCAGGCCTTCAACAATCAGACCCAGCACCTCGCGTTCCCGATCCGACAACTGGGCATAGTGCTCGCGTGCGTGCCGGTCGGCCTGATGACGTTCGCGCGACTACACGTGCTGGCGTATCGCGTTTTGCAGGGCTTCAAGCAACACGTCATCGTCCACCGGTTTCTCCAGAAATTCTGTGGCACCGGCCTTCAGCTCACGGATTCAGGTAATCGGTAACAGATTGTTATGACCATCCTCAAATCTGCAAAGATGGGCTAGCATACGATCGAAAATTTGGTGTTCATACTGTAGCCATGAACACCGCAGTAGCCGTAGCTATAACCGCAGGCATCTATCACGCAGAATAAAGGATTGAAAATATAGAATCAAACAGCAGCTGGAAATCGATCAACTGAAATAATGACTCCGTTTTTTTAATTACTTTAAACCCGACCGCAGGTTGGTAAGAATAAAAAAGATACGCGAATTAGATGTAGCCATAATTTGGCGGCACGTAAACATTGAGCCTATGTAAGCTCAGCTTAATACGAAAAAAAAAATGACACAACAGACAAAAACATCAACAAAAATTTCTTTACTACCAGATTTGGTTGGAAGTTTTGGCAAAATTAATTTGCCAACCACGGTTGACTTCGGCGCTCAGGGAAGTGCACAGGTGGTTGTGACCAATAATGGCGAGGCGATCGCCAGTGGCCCCAGTACTGTCAAGGTATACATTTCTACTGACGGTCAGATTGACAGCAACGATGCTTTGCTCACCAGTGTTAGCACAAACTTGAACTTGAACGCCGGGCAGTCAGTTACCCTAAACTTACAGTATCAAAACAATACTTCAGTCATCGCTCCGGGGGCTTACTTTCTCATCGCTCAAGTTGACGGGAATAACCAGGTGGCAGAAAAACTTGAAAACAATAATGTCAGCAGTAAATTAGTATCGGGCCTCGATACTAACGCCGTAATCGATTGGAATGCAATTGCCTTAAATGCAATTCAGGCCGAGGGAAAAGCGGGGCGGGGAGTGGCACCGACAGACGGGTCTCACTTGATGGCTATGGTTGCTACTGCCGTTTATGATACGGTCAATGCCTTCAACACTACATACCCCGCCTACGCTTTGGATATGCGTGCACCAGCGAATGCGTCGTTAGAGATGGCGGTAGTGGGTGCTGCTTACCGAGTTCTCTCTACTAAGCTACCCGGGCAAAGCAGCATGTTTTCACAGCAACTAGCCAATTCTAGGGCAGAGATTCAGGACAGTGCCGCCGCTGAAAGCCGGGGGTTCAATTTCGGCATGCTGATGGCCAATCAGAGCATGAATTTACGCGTTAATGATGGTTATGCAAACAAGACGCCTTACATTTCACAACCGGGAGAATATGTCTGGAAACCTGAAGTCTCAGGCCCTACCAAGGATGTGGCAGTTGGTGCCAACTGGGCAGGCGTAGATACTTGGGTAATTGGAGATGTTGACCAGTTTGTCTCGAATAATCAAATTGATGTAATTCTGGATGGCCGCCCCGACAAAAATCCTGGGTTGTACGCCCAGGAAATTGAAGAAGTCCGGCTCTACGGCGGCTTGCAAAACACCGCCCTCACTACCACTTTACGCAACGCAGATCAGAAAGAAGTGGCTGTTTTCTGGGCCTACGACCGGGCTGATACTTTCCGTCCTTACGGTCAATTAATCCAAATTGCTCAAGAAGTTGCCGTACGCGAGGGCAATACCTTGGAAAAAGATGCCAGCCTATTTGCAGCATTAAATACCGCGCTGGCAGATTCAGTCATTGTCGCCTGGGATGCCAAATACACTCAACTCCAACCTCGCCCTGAAACCATAATTGCCAGAGGATTCGCGGCTAATGACGGGATAGATTTTACTGTGGGCGATCCCAATTGGAAACCCTTGCTGTCAGAATTAATGGGGGTTGCTTCGCCACCATTCCCAGATTATATGTCAGGGCACTCCGCCATGGGAGGGGCATTTGCCGGAGTTATGACTGGCTATTTTGGCGATAATTATGAGTTTAGTGCTGTCTCACAAGAACTTCCTGGCGTCGTTCGTAATTTTGATAGTTTCTATCAAGCGGGATTGGAAGATGCCCTCAGCCGTGTTTATGGCGGAGTTCACGTACGTGAGGCTTCTATTGACTCTTTTGAAATGGGGTTAGTTGTTGGCAGTTACGCCGCAACTAATTTCATTTAGGGATAGTCTTACATGGACGTCCTATTGGACGTCCTATTGGACGTCTCCCGCGAAGCAAGTGCTCGCGGCGTGAAGTTTCAAAGGGTTAGCCGTCTTACACACGGCCTGTTAGGGAAGGTCTGCATAACTCACCATGAAATGTGCTGACGAAAGCCTCAAGTTGCTATAAAATACATAGCATGAAACAAACCCCTTTGAACCTCAGTCTGCAACTCAAGAAGACCCGCAAACAAGTGTTCCTTGAGCAGATGGAGCTAGTTGTTCTCTGGGCTGATTTGGTCGCCCTGATTGCGCCGCAGAAGTTCGACATCTTTTTGGTGGAATTCCGATTTTTCCGCCCCGCCTTACTAATGAATTCAAGGACTTACCTCAGTTTTCAGGCTTAATGCAAAAAATGTCTGTAGTGGTACGTTTCGCTGTTTAAGTAGTTTTCAGTTTTTCGACCTGAGCTACGCTCAGCGTCATGTTCATCAAGGTCACCCAATCCGGTAATCGCCGCTACGCCCAGTTGGTCGAGTCCTTTCGCAACGAGCAGGGCAAACCCCGTCAACGCACCGTCTGCACCTTGGGTCGCATTGAGGCCGGTGGTGAAGTCGACACCCTGATTGCCTCCTTGCAGCGCGCCCGAGGGCGGTCACCGGCCAAACCAAACTCGATGATGATGTGCGTGCCTACGGCATGGCCAAATCTGGCCTGGTGGAGCGCCAGTTCATGTTGTCCCTGGTGCAAACCGCTGAAGGCTT
>JBIIVW010000121.1:0-10097 GCA_044339205.1 Rhodoferax sp.
GCGCAGTGTGGCCCAACAGAGTGCTGGTGAACAGTAAAATTAACTACTTACCTAAAACATTAGGTTAACTTATTGAAGAAGCCCGCATGAACACGTTTGATCCTAACGCCCTGGAATGTCTGGCCGCCATCGTGGAGGAGGGCGGCTTTGAGCGAGCGGCCGTGCGCCTCTCCATCACCCAGTCGGCGGTCTCGCAGCGTTTGCGCTCGCTGGAGGTGCAGGTGGGCACGGTGCTGATTGTGCGCAGCCGCCCGCTCAAGCCCACGTCAGCCGGGCGCTTGTTGCTCAAGCACGCCCTGCAGACGCGGCTGCTGCGGGCGGACCTGGAGCGCGACCTGAAAGACTTGGCGCCTGGCGAGTCCACCCCGGGGCGGGACCAGGAACGCATTTCGATTGCCATCAACGCCGACAGCATCGCCACCTGGGCCCTGCTGGCCCTGAGTGGCCTGGCCCGCCAGGGTCTGGGCCTGGAGATCATCACGGACGACCAGGATTGCACCATCGAGTGGCTGCGCGAAGGGCAGGTTCTGGGCTGCGTGACCACGCTCAAGCAGGCCTTGCGCAGCTGCAAGCAAGTGCCGCTGGGCGCCATGAGCTACCTGGCGGTGGCCGACCCGTTGTACGCCGCCCAGCATTGCCCTGACGGCCTCACACCCCACAACTTCCGGAACATGCCCTTCATCGCCTTCAACCGCAAGGACGACCTGCAGTCGGAGTTCGTGGGGCGGGCGGTTGGCTTGCCGCATGTGGCCCTGAGCCAGATGTATGTGCCCAGTTCACAGGGGCAGGTGAGCGCGGTGCTGGCCGGCTGGGGTGTGAGTGTGTTGCCTGAGTTGCAGGTGCGCGAGCACCTGCGCAGCGGCCGGTTGGTGGATGTGGCCCCGGGCCACGTGTTGCCGGTGGAACTGTATTGGCACTGCTGGAATCTCGACTCGGCTGTGCTGGACGCCCTGACCGACGCCTTGACCCGCGCCGCTGCAACGTCGCTGGTCTAAGGTGAACTACTGAGTATAAAAATAGGCGAGTCATCCAGATTTCGACGGGATTGAATAAAATGGAGGCATGAAATCCAGCGCCGCCGTCAAACCCTCATTCAAGCAGCAGATGCTCAAAGCCCGTGAAGAGGCGATTGTTCAGACCGTCAACCGGCTCCTGGCCGAAAAAGGCTTTGAAGCCATGACGGTGGACGAGGTCGCCGCCCAGGTGGGCATTGCCAAAGCCAGCCTGTACAAGCATTTTTCCAGCAAGGAAGACCTGGCTGCTGCCGCCATGGTGCGCGTGATGCGCCGGGCACAGGACTTCATTGCCGCGCTCCCGCCTGAAGGCACGGCGTTGGAAAAACTGCGCGCCGTGGTGCGCTGGACTCTGCAGGTGAAGCTGGCCGGCGAGATGCCCTCTCTGCCCAGTCAAAATTCCACCTTGCGTGCTGCGTTGATCGCCAACACAGACTACATGGAAGGGTTGATGGACGTGAGCGATCGCCTGGGTGGCTGGATTGAGGAGGCTCAGGCTCAGGGGCAACTGAACCCGACCATGCCTGCCATCGCCATTTTGTACACCTTCTTTGCCCGGGCCTGTGACCCGGTGCTGGAGTTCTTGAAGATGGGGGGCTTGTACCAGCCCGATGAGATCGTTGAGCTGGTGTTAAGCACCTGCTTTGATGGCCTGAATGCCCGCTAGCCGGCGTCTTATAAGGCTTTTTTGCTGATTAATATAGCGCCCTGACGGGGCGCTATTTGAGAGCAGGTGGTTTAGCGGACCAGAAGGATGGGCACTTTGCAGTGCGCAAGCACCTGGGTGGCCACCGAGCCCATCACCAGGTTGACCAGCGTGCCGTGGCCATGGGAGCCCATCACCACCAGATCGAACTTGCCACTTTCTGCCATTTCGGCAATGCATTCGCCCGCATGGCCGGTCTTCCAGCTGCTCTTGGCGTCAATTTTGTGGCGGAGCAGGAACTTGGTGACGGGCGCCAGCACCTTCTCTGCCTCGTCGATGTAGTACTTCTCCACAATTTCCTTGCCGACTGCGGCCCGTGCGCGCGGGGGCAGCGCCGCCTGCACCGTGAACACGGTGTACTCATTGTTGGCGCTGAACAACTCGTCGTGGGTGGTCAGATAGGCCAACATTTTTTTGGTGTAGCTGCTGCCGTCAACGGCAAGAAGAATCTTCATGGGTGTGCTCCTTTGAATGAATCGCCAGTGTACTCAAGGCAAACAGATGTTCTAGATGTCAATACACAAGCTGGGCTCAAAAGCCGCCTGCTCATTTTTGCGGGCGTAACCTAGCGGATTGGCCACCACGCGACAGCCTTGCGTCCGATAGTCGCTGGGCGCGTGCAGGTGGCCGTGCAACCACAGTTGTGCCTGAGGCAGCAGGGCGTCCAGCGCGTTGCAGAAGCCGGCGGTGCCGGGGGTGAGTCCGTAGCGCGGGTCGGCACTGAGCAGGCTCGGGGCAAAGTGGGTGACCACCACTGTTGTGCCGTCAAAGGGCTGCGCCAGGGCTTGGGTGAGCCATTGCTGGCAAAGGAGCGCCTGGTCGCGCAGGGCAGGTGCCAGCATGGGTTCGCCATGGCGGGTGGCGCTGTTCTTTTTGAGGTAGTAGTTGGCGGCCCGAAAAGCCTTGTCGCGGCTTTTGAGTTGCTGGGCCAGCAGGCCACTGGCGGGGGTGGATGAGGTGGCTGCCTGGGGTGCCAGCGCGTCAAAGTCAGTCCACAGTGTGGTGCCGACAAAGCGCACGGCCTGCGGGTTGGCCGGGCCAGGTCGCCATACCAGCACCTCGCGCTCCAGCCAGGTGATGCCCAACCGCGCGCAGGTGTCCTGCAGCCGCTGGTGGGCCACATCAAAATCCAGCCCGTCGTATTCATGGTTGCCGGGCACATACAGCACCGGCGTGGGCCAACCCTGCAGCGGGGAAAAACGCGCCAGCCCGAAGTCCGAGTCGGTCAGGGACGAGCCGCTTTGGTAGGAGCCGATGTCGCCGGCCAGCACCAGCAGGTCAGCGCCGGACGCGGGGGTGGGCACCCAGTGCGGGTGGGCTTCGAGGTGCAGGTCGGAGAGGAGTTGAATTTTCATGCTCAGGGGACGGGTTGCGACAAGGCGCTGATGGTTTCGCGCAGCCAAGCGTGCGCGCTGTCTCGTTGTGCGCGGTGGTGCCACAAGGCGTCCACGTGGACCTTGGGGGCGACGAACGGGAGTTCACGCAGCACCAGTTGCTCTGCAATGCCGGTCATGTTGACAAAATGGCGCGGCAGCACCGTGAGCAGATCGGACTGGGTGACCACCTGGCCGGCGGTAAAGAACTGGTTCACGGTGAGCACAATGCGGCGATCCCGCCCAACCAGTGCCAGCGCTTCGTCGATGAAGCCAAAGGGACGCCCGGAGAAGCTCACCAGCAGGTGGCGCGCGGCGCAATAGCGGTTCAGGGTGAGCGGCCCGCGGGCCAGCGGGTGGTCGCGGCGCATCACACACACATAGTCGCCGCTGAAGAGGCGCTGGTGGTTGAAGGCCACTGCCTCGCCGGCCTGGGTGCGCGCGGTCAGGTCGGCAAAGACCACAGGAAAGAAGCCAATCGCCAGATCGGCCGCGCCTTCGTCCAGCAGGCGCCGGGGATCACGCGTAGTCAAAGGAATGACGCGAATGGAGACGCCGGGCGCTTCCCGGTCCAGCGCCCGGATGAGGCCGGGTATCAACTCGGCGGCCGTGGCATCCGCCATGGCCAGCACAAAGCTGATGGTGGCCTCTGCTGGAACAAACGTGTTGGGGCTCAAAACGTCCTGCAGTTGGCGCAGTGCCTCCCGCACGGCGGGCCAGATCGCCAGGGCCCTTGGTGTGGGGGTCATCTCCTGGCCCTCGCGTTTGATGAGTTCATCGCCCACCGCCTCGCGGAAGCGGCGCAGCGCATTGCTGACAGCGGGCTGGGTGATGTTGAGGTTGCGGGCCGCCCGCGTCAGGCTGCGCTCGGTCATCACTTCGTCAAAGACGCGCAGCAGGTTCAGGTCCAGGGCACGGAAGTGGGTGGAGTTCATGGGAGGTATTTAATCACATATGTGAATAGTCAACATCACACATATAAATTAGACGAATATCAGTATTAACCCTAATATCACTCTAACCGCTGCCATTCAGGCGAGCTAAATTAGTGAGATTTAAACATGACAAGCTTTATACAACCCAGTTTTCCCACACAGCACATGGGCGTTGCCCGGGTCGAGTCGGCCGTAAGTTCCATGAAGTCGATGAAGCGTGACTTTGACAGCACCAAGGGTTTGGCTGCCATGCTGCTTGCCGCCATGGTGTCGTCTCTTGTGGTGGTGGCTGATCAATTGATCGATACGTGGGCCGATGGCCACCTGATGGTGGCGTGGGTGAGCCTGTGGGTGGTGGGCTTTGTCGCCCTGGGTCTGTTTGCGGGCGCCGCCCGCAACGTGGCCCAAGCCACCATGTCCGCCCTGAACGCCTGGTCTCGTCGGGTGGCACAAAACCGTGCTGACGAGCGCATGTGGGTGATTGCCAAGTCAGACTCCCGCGTGATGGCCGACCTGCTCGCCATTCGGGAAAAGCAGGAAAACTGAGCCCTGGCTCTGACCACCCGAGTCGGCGTGGTGCCAAAAGCGCCGCCCATATAAAAAAAGCCACTGCATGCAGTGGCTTTTCTCATGCCTGACGCCCAAGCGTCAGGGGTGACCTCAAGCGGCCAGACGCTTCTCGATCTGGGCTTTGGTGGCTTCCAGTTCTTTGGGCAGGTGGTAAGCCAGTTGCTGGAACAGCTCGGTGTGCAGCTTCAGCTCTTCAGTCCAAGCGGCTTTGTCGATGCTGGTCACGGTGGCGAACTGCTCGGGCGTGAAGTCCAGGCCGGTCCAGGTGAGCTCGTTGTAGTTCGGGCTGACGCCGAACAGGTTGTCATGGCCTTGGGGGCCGGTCTTGGCACCTGCGGCAGCGCCTTCCAGGCGGTCAATCATCCACTTGAGCACGCGCATGTTTTCGCCGTAGCCTGGCCAGACAAACTTGCCATCGTCGCCCTTGCGGAACCAGTTGACGCAATAAATGGCGGGCAGGGCGCCGCCTGAGGCCTCCAGCTTGTGCTCCATGTCCAGCCAATGCTGGAAATAGTCGCTCATGTTGTAGCCGCAGAACGGCAGCATCGCAAACGGGTCACGGCGCACCACGCCCATCTGGCCTGCGGCGGCAGCGGTGGTCTCGGAGCCCATGGTGGCAGCCATGTAGACACCTTCCATCCAGGTGCGGGCTTCGGTCACCAGTGGCACGGTGGTGGAGCGGCGGCCACCAAAAATGAACGCATCAATCGCCACGCCAGCCGGGTTGTCCCATTCGGGGTCGAGCGCGGGGTTGTTGCCAGCCGCCACGGTAAAGCGAGAGTTGGGGTGCGCAGCCTTGGCGCCGGTGGCCTGGGCAATCTCGGGCGTCCAGTCCTTGCCTTGCCAGTCAATCAGGTGCGCGGGCAGGCCGCCACCGTCTTTTTCCATGCCTTCCCACCAGACATCGCCGTCATCGGTGAGGGCCACGTTGGTGAAGATCGTGTTTTTGCCCAGACTGGCCATGCAGTTGGGGTTGGTGTGGTAGTTGGTGCCGGGCGCCACGCCAAAGTAGCCCGCCTCGGGGTTGATGGCGTACATCTTGCCGTCGGCGTGCGGTTTGATCCAGGCGATGTCGTCGCCAATGGTGGTGACTTTCCAGCCGTCAAAGCCGGCTGGTGGCACCAGCATCGAGAAATTGGTTTTGCCGCAGGCGCTGGGGAAGGCCGCTGCCACATGGTACTTCTTGCCTTGGGGATTGGTCACACCCAAAATGAGCATGTGCTCGGCCAGCCAGCCTTGGTCGCGGCCCATGTTGGAGGCGATGCGCAGTGCAAAGCACTTTTTGCCCAAGAGGGCGTTGCCACCGTAGCCGGAGCCGTAAGACCAGATTTCGCGGGTTTCGGGGTAATGCACGATGTATTTGGTCTTGCTGCAAGGCCATTTCACATCGGCCTGGCCGGCAACGAGGGGTGCGCCCACGGTGTGCATGCAGGGCACAAATTCGCCGTTCACGCCCAGCACGTCGTAGACGGCCTTGCCCATGCGGGTCATGATTTTCTGGTTGACCGCCACATAGGCGCTGTCGCTCAACTCAATGCCAATGTGCGAGATATGTGAGCCCAGCGGGCCCATCGAAAAAGGCACCACATACATGGTTCGGCCAGCCATGCAGCCATCAAACAGCGCAGGCGTGTCAGCGGTGCCGCCTTGCAGCAGGGTGCGCATGTCGGCGGGAGCCATCCAGTTGTTGGTGGGGCCGGCGTTTTCTTTTTTCTCGGAGCAAATAAAGGTGCGGTCTTCCACGCGGGCTACGTCGGTGGGGTCGGAGCAGGCCAAAAAGCTGTTGGGGCGCTTAGCAGCATTGAGCTTCTTGAAGGTGCCGGCATCGACCAGTTGCTGGCACAGGCGGGCATATTCTTCGTCGGAGCCATCACACCAGTAAATGTCGGCCGGCTTGGTGAGGGCGGCCATGTCGGCCACCCAGGCTATCAGCTTCGCGTTTTTGACATAGCTGGGGGTCTTGAGGTTCAAGCCTTGCATTGCAGGTGAGTTCATGAATGTGCTCCAAATAAAAAAATCATCTTTTCAAAACGAACGGACTGGGGTGCGGTAGCTGCACGCAGGGCATGAGTTTTGAGAAAGCGATTTTTCGGGTGCGAGGCGGCTTGGTGTCTGGCCAGCCACGCGGGCTACGGAGTGCTGATTCTAAGAACTTGGCTGCCGGTTACCTGACAGTTACATCCAAAAGTGCTGCAAAAGATATGCAAAAAAAACATGAGGTTATGCGTAACCTTGACATTGAACTCAGGTCATCACGAGTAGTTCAGACCAGCCAATCTGCCGATTGTCAGGGGTCGGGCCCGTCGGGTTTTGCATAAAAAAAGGCCGCTGACAGCGGCCCTGAGTGCGGGGGTGGCGACAGGGCGCCGCCCGCTACTTGGAAAACGGTGGCCTCAGGCCATCGTCACGGCGATGAACGCCAGCAAAAACATCAACACGCCGCCCACCAAAGGCAAGACGATGGGCATGTAACCCACCACCTCTTCGACCGGATCGGAGGGCGTGGCTTTGTCGTGGGCAGCGGGTTGGGACATGGTGTTTCCTTAAGTTATCAAATGTGCAGTTGTTTAATTTTACTAGCGGATCACCTGGGCCTCAAGCCCGACGGCGAGCAACTGGGCCAGCACATCGGCAATATGCTGGGGCCCCCGGGTCTGGATGACCAGCTCAATCTCGACATTTTGGGCTGCCAGCGTCGTGAACGCCCGCTGGTGGTGCACCTCGTCAATGTTGGCGCCCGCCTCGGCCACGGTGGTGGTGATCTTGGCCAGCGAGCCGGGGATGTCCCGCGCGCTCACCCGGATGCGGGCCAGCCGACCCGCGCGCACCATGCCGCGCTCAATGATGGCCGCGAGCAGCAGGGGATCGATGTTGCCGCCGCACAGCACCAGCCCGACCTTTTTGCCCTTGAAGCGTTCGGGGTATTTCAGCAGGCAGGCCAGGCCCGCCGCGCCCGCGCCTTCAACCAGCGTTTTCTCGACTTCAAGCAGCATCACGATGGCCTGCTCGATGTCGCCCTCGTCCACCAGCAGCAGGTCATCCACCTGCCGGGCGATGATGGCCTGGGTAATTTTTCCGGGTGTGCCCACCGCAATGCCTTCGGCAATGCTGCTGCTGCCCTGGGGGTGGTGCGTGCCTTTGATGGCATTGAACATGGCCGGAAAACGCGTGGTTTGCACGCCAATGATCTCGATACCGGGTTTGATCGCCTTCGCGGCGGTGGCCATGCCCGAGATCAGGCCGCCGCCGCCGATCGCGACCACCAGCGTGTCGAGTTCAGGCACGTCCTTCATCATCTCCAAGCCCACCGTGCCTTGCCCGGCCACGATGTCGGCATCGTCATAGGGGTGCACAAAGACCAGTTGCTGCTGTTCTGCCAGCGTCAGCGCGTGGGCGCGGGCTTCGTCCAGGGTGTCGCCGTGCAGCACGATCTCGGCCCCAAAACCGCGCGTGCGCTCTACTTTGACGCCCGGCGTGAAGCGCGGCATCACGATCACGGCGCGCAGCCCCAGGCGCTGTGCGTGGTAGGCCACGCCCTGGGCATGGTTGCCCGCACTCATGGCAATCACGCCGCGCTGGCGCTCCTGGAGCGTGAGTTGCGCCAGCTTGTTGCAGGCGCCCCGCTCCTTGAAGGAGGCGGTGAACTGCAGGTTCTCAAACTTGAGAAACACCTGCGCACCGGTGATGTCGGAGAGGGTTCTGGAAGCCACGCAAGGGGTGCGCAGCAGGTGGCCTTGTAGGCGACCGGCTGCGGCTTCGATGTCGGGTAGGTTGATCATGCGCCGATTGTGCTATCGAATCCGCAGTCCACAGCGCGCTTTTTTAACGGCTGCGGGTGCCCAAAATGGCGGCGCCCACAATCATGACGGCAGCCAGCGCGACATTCCAGGTCAAGGCGCGCCCGCTTACCGAGATGAGCAAGGCAGTGGACAAGAGCGGCGTGAGGTAGCTCAGAATGCCGATCAGGCGGGCATCCCCGGTTTTGAGCGCCTTGTCCCACAGGAAAAACGCCGCACCCATCGGCCCCAGGCCCATGATGGCAATCAGCAGGCCGTCACGTGCACTCAATTCAGCGGCGGGCTCCAGCCAGACGTGACAAAGCAGGGACAACACGCCCGATACCAGGGCAAAGCCCCCGATCGCCGCCGTGGGAAACGCCGCGACCCGCCGGGTCAGCAGGGAATAGGTGGACCAGATCAGCGCCGAGCCCAGCGCGGGCACATACCCCCAGGCCCAGCCGGTAGCGCCCGGTGCGGCCTCCAGGGAGCCGGAGCCCCCCAAAATCACCACAGCAGCCCCCGCAAACCCCAGCAGGGCGGCTGCCACATGCACTGCACGCAGCGCCATGCCGGGCAGGATGACGGGCGCCAGCACCACCATCAGCAGCGGCCACAGGTAATTCACCAGGTTCGCCTGGACCGGCGGCGCATGGCGCAGCGCCAAAAACAGCAGGAAGTGAAAACCAAACAGGCCATAGACGCCCAGCGCCAATGTGCTCAGCGGTACCTTCCACTGTGAGAGCCGAAAGCCCGAGAGCGGCAGGGCGATCAGGCTGCCCACCAGCAAGGCCAGGCCGGTCAGCAAAAACGGTGGCACATGCTTGAGCGCCACGCCCAGCGCCGCCAATGTGCCCCACAGGGCGATGGCGCCCAGGGCGAGCAGGTTGGGGCTCATGAGGCAGGTTGGCCGATGGCGGGGCAGGTAAAGTTAAAAAAGGTCACTATTTTCATGAAATCAGTCTATAGCCGGCGTTTTATATTGTTTTTATGAATCAAAACGATAGCGGCTTAAGTAGCTCGGCCAGGTCGTTTTCATTGAACAGCGGCGCCTTGCGCCCGACCGACTCGCTGTACATGCTGCTGGCCAGTTCGGCCTTGCGGGCTTGCAACGCCAGAATGCGCTCCTCAATCGTGCCCTGCGCCACCAGCTTGACCACCCACACGCTTTGCTTCTGACCCAGGCGGTGGGCGCGGTCGGTGGCCTGGGTCTCCACGGCCGGGTTCCACCAGGGGTCGTAGTGAATGACGGTGTCGGCCTGGGGCAGGTTCAGACCCACGCCGCCGGCTTTCAGGCTGATCAAAAACAAGGGCACCTGGCCGGAGGTGAACTGCTCCACCAGGGCCTCGCGGTTCTGGCTTTGGCCGGTGAGCTTGACCCAGGGAATGCCGCGCTTTTTGAGCTCGGCCTCAATCAGGGTGAGCATGCTGGTGAATTGCGAGAACAGCAGTATTCGCCGCCCCTCGCCCAGCATCTCGGGCAGCAGCTCCATCAGGTGTTCCAGCTTGGCGGAGGTTTTGACTTTTTTAGCAGCGTCGAGCTTGAGCAGTTTGGGGTCGCAGCACACCTGACGCAGCTTCAGCAGCGCATCCAGAATGGTGATTTGCGACTTCGCCAGGCCCTTGGTGTTCAGGGCCTCGCGCACGGTTTTTTCCATGCCCAGGCGAATGGTCTCGTACAGGTCGGCCTGCTTGCCGGCCAACTCCACGCGCATCACGGTCTC
>JBIIVW010000102.1:0-11589 GCA_044339205.1 Rhodoferax sp.
TCATCCAGCAGAAGGAAGGTACTGGGCCGGTTGCCGGTGAAGTGCTTGTGCCCGCCTGCATCTGACTTGCCCACCATCAGCGCCTGCGCCTGCGCCAGCACATTGGCCAACAGCAGGTCGTGGTGGTCAGGCAAGCTGTGTTGTGGCTTTTTGACAGCGACAAACTCCACCGGCACCACCTCGGTGCCTTGGTGCAGCATCTGAAAATACGCATGCTGGCCGTTGGTGCCAGGCTCGCCCCAGAGCACGGGCGAGGTGTCAAAAGGCACAGACTCTCCTTGCGCGTCCACCCGCTTGCCGTTGCTTTCCATCTCCAACTGCTGCAAATAGGCTGGGTAGCGTTTGAGAGCGGCGTGGTACGGTGCAATGGAGCGGCTGCTGAAGCCATGAAAGTTGCGGTACCACACGTCCAGCAGCCCCAGTTGCACAGGCAGGTTGCTCTCCAGCGGTGCGGTTTTAAAGTGCTCGTCCATGGCATGTGCCCCGGCCAGAAACTGCCTGAAACCCTCGGCACCAATGGCAATAGCCAGCGGCAAGCCAATGGCCGACCACAGGGAATAGCGCCCACCCACCCAGTCCCAAAAGCCAAACGTGGTGCTGATGCCAAAGGCATTGGCTGCAGCCACATTGGTGGTGAGTGCCGCAAAATGCCGCGCGATGTCAGTGCCGCCATTGGCCTCGAACCAGGTCTTGGCCGACTGCGCGTTGGTCATGGTCTCGATGGTGGTGAAGGTCTTGCTGGCCACCAAAAACAAGGTGCTCTCGGGCTTGACCTTTTTGAGCACCGCATTTAGTTCATGCCCGTCCACGTTCGAGACAAAGTGAAAGCGTTTGCTAGGCAGCACGAATTCATCGAGCGCCAACACCGCCATTTGCGGCCCCAGGTCGGAACCACCAATGCCGATATTGACGATGTCGGTGATGGCCGAGTCGGCGCGCACGGCTTGCGCGTAGGCCAGCATGGCGTCAAGCGTGATGTGAACCGTATGCAATGTCTCGGCCATATGCCGGTGCACCGACTGGGCCGGCATGGCCGGGTCCAGCGGCGGCGTTCTCAGCAGCCAATGCATCACCGCGCGCTGCTCGGTGGTGTTGATGGCCTCGCCGGCAAACATCGCATCTCGGTGCGGCTGCACGCCGGTTTGCCGGGCCAGGTCCAGCAGCAGTGCTTGCGTGGCGCTGTCCATCAGGTTTTTGGACAGGTCTGCAAACACAAATGGCGCGTTCAGGCTGAGCGTCTCAAAGCGCGCGGGGTCAGCGTCAAAAGCCGCGCGCAGGTCAAAGGCGTGGCCAGTGGTCTTGAACGAGGTTTGGAGTGCACTCCAGGCAGGAGTGCGGTCGCAGCGGATACGGGTCATGGCTTTTACCTAGTTAGGTGGTGGCTGGAAAGTGGGTTTCGTCAAACAAAAGCTTGTCATAGCGCAATACATGGTTGTCATTGCGGACTTGATCCGCAATCCATGACCTCCGGACTTCGTGGATTGCGGGTCGGAGCCCGCAATGACAACCATGCCTCAGGCTGCCAGCAGCAGTTGGTCCAGCTTGACGGCATCCACACAAAAGCCGCGAATACCTTCGGCGAGCTTTTCGGTGGCCATGGCGTCATGGTTCAGCGCCAGTCGGAAGCTCATCTCATCGTAATTAACGGCGGCCAGGTCCAGCGCCTGCGCGGCACGGGCATCCAGACTGCGGGTGAGCGGCGCCTCGGTAGCGGCCAACTGCGCCAGCAGCTCGGGGCTGATGGTCAACAGGTCGCAGCCGGCCAACGCCGTGATTTGCCCCACGTTGCGAAAGCTCGCGCCCATGACCTCGGTGGCAATGCCGAACTTTTTGTAAAAGTTGAAAATCTCCCGCACTGAACGAACACCGGGGTCGTTGGCCCCGGCGTTGTCCGCCTCCACCCAAGTCGCACCTGCGCTCTTTTTATACCAGTCGTAAATACGCCCGACAAAGGGCGAAATCAGTTGCACCTTGGCTTGGCCACAAGCCACCGCTTGGCAAAACGAGAACAGCAAGGTCAGGTTGGTGTGAATGCCGCGCTGCTCCAGCAGGCGTGCGGCCTCAATGCCTTCCCAGGTGGCTGCCACCTTGATCAGCACCCGGTCAATGTGAATACCCTGCGCCTGGTACAGCTCAATCAGGCGCTCACCGCGCGTCACCGTGGCGTTGGTATCAAAACTCAGGCGCGCATCCACTTCAGTGGACACCCGGCCAGGAATGATGGACAAAATCTCGCAGCCAAAACGCACCAGCAGCCGGTCCATGATTTCATCCAGCGCCCGGCCGCGGTACTGCGCCACGGTGCCCGTCAGCAGAGACTGGTAGTCTGGCTTTTGCACCGCCTTCAAAATCAGCGAGGGGTTGGTGGTGGCGTCTTGTGGCTTGAAGACGTCGAGCTGTTTGAAGTCGCCGGTGTCGGCCACCACAGTGGTGAATTGTTTGAGTGCGTCGAGTTGGTTCATGGCGAACATTATGAACGTGGCTCCGTACCCCACCGCAACAAGCAGGTTACGAAATACTAACGGGGGCGATCAAAGAAAGTAGTCGTTTTCAATCTCATGCGACAGCCAGACATCAACGCCTGCCATGCCAGCGCTTGCTGCGGCCTGCAGCCCAACCTTTGAGTCCTCAAACACCACGCAGTTTTTCGCCGGCACCTCCAGCAAGGCCGCGCAACGCAAAAAGGTGTCGGGTGCTGGCTTGGGGTGTCCGACCTGGTCCGCACCAACGACAACCTCCATGAAATCCGCCAGGCCACAAATTTTGAGCGCGATTGCCGCTTCTGCAGTTTGTGCACCGGTGCCCACCGCCATGCGCTTCTTGCCGTGGTATTTCATGACCACCTCTATCAGCGCGGTCGGCTTTACGTAACCGTGCAAGTTCTCCAGGACCCAATGCTCTTTGAAAGCACTCATTTCAACCGCTGAAAACCGGGTCTTGATTGCAAAGTTTTTCAACAGAATCTCAAAGGTCTCCAGGGTAGGCACACCCGCCAAAGAGCGCATCAAAACCCGATCAACCGGAACACTGTATTTCTCAAGGGCCACGGTCCAGGCCCGCTCGTGCAACGGGCCACTGTCAACCAGCGTGCCGTCCATGTCAAAAATCAAGGCGTCATAGTTGTCGTACATATTTCTGTGTCTGTTAAGTCATGGGGTGCAACGCGTGCCGAATCACATCGGTACGACGGATATGCCGCTGGCCGGCAAGCTCAGGGTCAAGGTGTCACCCAAAACCCAACTGCGCTGGACGTCCGTGGACACCACGAAGATGGGTCCGAGAGACGTGTCTACCGTGAGTTCGTAGACACTTCCCAGGTAAGCCTGCTTGGTGACTACGCCCTCAAGTCCCTCAGCACCCGTCAAGCCAACAATCCAGGTTTCGGGACGAATCGCGGCCTTGACCGGGCCGGGCTTCACAGGATGCAGGGTTTTCACATTCAGCGACCCCACGCGCACCATTCCGTTTTCCAGTGCCTCCCCCGGAAACAACAAAGCCTCGCCCATGAAGCCCGCCACAAACTCACTGTTGGGCCGGACATACAGATCCGTTGGGCTGCCGCACTGCGCAATGACGCCGTGGTCCATCACGATGATCTGGTCGCTCACCGCCAAGGCCTCACTTTGATCGTGGGTGACATATGCCACGGTCAATCCCAGTCGTTGCTGCAGGCCACGAATTTCCTCGCGCATGGAGCGTCGCAGCCTGGCGTCCAGATTGGACAGTGGCTCGTCAAACAGCAACACCGAGGGCTCCAACACCAAAGCACGGGCCACCGCGACGCGTTGCTGCTGGCCGCCCGACAACTCACTGGGCAGGCGGTCGTCAAAGCCTGTCAGTCCCACCGCCGCCATGGCAACGTGCGCGCGCTCCCGAATCTCAGGCACCTTGACACCGCTGACACTCAAACCGTAGCTCACGTTTTCCATCACGTTCATATGGGGAAACAAGGCATAACTCTGGAACACCATGCTGACATTGCGCTCCGCTGGCCCCCGTTTGGTCACCTCCACATCGTCAATGAAAATCTGGCCGCCACTGGGGCTCTCCAAGCCGGCGATCATGCGCAAGGTGGTCGTTTTTCCACAGCCCGAGGGCCCGAGAATGGTGGTCAGTGTGCCTTTGCGCACGGTGAAGCTGATGCCTTTGACGGCCAGGGGCGAGCTTGCCCCCCCATAGCGTTTGGTCACATTTTTGAATTCAATACCGATATTTGTCATGACTAGTTTCTTTGTAAGGCCAATAAACAACAGACGGGTGCTTGCTCAGTTGGAACCCATGGCACGGCGGCCCAACTTGCGCTCCCCCACCCAAAACTGAATCAGTGCCGTCACCATCGACATCAGGATGATCAGCACCGTGCAGTACGCCAGTGCCACCCCGTAGTCCCCGTTGCCCACGCGCCCGATGATGTAAGTGGTGGCCAGTTCATATTCAGCCGTGACCAGAAAAATGACGGCCGACACCGTCGTCATGGATCGCACAAAGCTGTAAACCAACGCGGCCACCAGCGCGGGTTTGATGAGTGGCAAGACCACCCGGCGCAAGGTCGTCATGCTGCTTGCCCGCAGCATGACTGACGCCTCGTCCAGCGAACGGTCCAACTGCTTGAAAGACGCCGTGCCTGCACGCACGCCCACCGGGAGATTACGAAACACAAAGCACAGCACAATGACCAAAGCCGTTCCAGTCAACTCCACGGGCGGCACATTGAACGCCAGGATGTAACTGACGCCCAGCACCGTGCCCGGAATAGCAAAGGTCAGCAGCGCCGAGAATTCGAACAGGCTCTTGCCCTTGAACTCGGTTCGCGCCAGCAACCAGGCAATCAACAACCCCAGCGCAGCACAAATCGGAGCGGCAATGGCCGCCAGTGTGATGGTGGTAAACAACGAGCCCCAGGCGGTACCCGCCCAAACCAGGCCATGCTCGCCCCACTGCAAATCAAATGCGGTCTTGAAATGCATCAGCGTAAGGGTGTAATCACGCCCCCAAATTTTTACAAAGCCACCTGCAAAGGCGAACAGGTACACCACCACCGTGAACGCCAGCCAGGGGCCAGCCACCCAGGTACAGAGACGACGCACCCCGGTTGGCAAAGCCATGGGGATACCCGCATCACCTTTGCCCGACAACGTTGTGTAGCTGGTTTTACCCAGCAAACGCCGCTGGATGAAAAACACCGTCAGCGCAAACACGGTTAAAACCAGCGCCAAAGCCGCAGCCATGCCGGAGTCCAGCGAAGAACCCACGATGGCAAAGAAAATTTCTGTCGACAAAACCGCGTATCCAGCACCCAGAATGATGGGGTTGCCAAAGTCGGCGATGCTTTCAATAAAGCCCACCAAAAATGCGTTGGCCAGCCCGGGGGCCAGCAAGGGCAGCGTGATGGTTGTGAACGTCTTCATGCGGCTGGCGCGCAGCGTTTGCGCAGCCTCCTCCAGCGACGGACTGATGCCTTGCACCACCCCACGCATGATCATGAAGGCAATTGGCGTGAAGGCAAACATCTGGGCCAGCCAAACACCAAAAACGCCATAGAACCAGCGCGTAGGCGGCACGCCAAAAGCCCACTCCAAAAATTGGTTGACCACACCCGATCGGCCAAACAACAAAATCAAACCCAGACCCACCACAAACGGGGGGGTGATGATGGGCAACATCGCCAGTGCGTTCATTGGCTTTTTGAGACGCTTGTTGGAGCCCCGTTCGGCGACCAACGCCAACATGGTGCCCAGCACGGTGGTTCCAGCCGCCGTCAACAAAGCCAGATACAAGGTGTTCCATGCCACTCCGCAGTTGGTGGCCGAAGCCAGGCAACCCAACCCCCAAACTCGCTCTGTGCCAATGCGCGCCCACACGGCACTCAGCGCAAAGTCACCGCCCTCGGTGTACAAGGCCGCAAGCAGCGACTTGCCCACCGGAAAAACGACAAACAATGCCAACAAAGTCGCGCACCCCACCACGGACCCTGACACGAACACGTCGCCTTTGAACAGGCCCAGCCGCGCCAGACCCGCGCTCAACAGCATGACCAGGCACAACAACACCACAAAACCACCCCAACCAACACCAAATTGACCCTGCGCCAGGGTGCCGAACAGCGCATTGGCCCAATCGTAGGACCAGCCCGAAATACCAATTAAAAACCCGCTCAACCCTAATCCGAGCAAACCAATCAAGGCACCAACCAACAGAAACCAGCCCTGACGTCGACCTGCAGGCAACAGGGCGCCCACCCCAGCCAGCAGCAAACCGGCCAGGCCCGACCACAGCCAGGCGCGCTCGTGAACCCAAGCCTGGGTCAGCCCGTTGGCCGTCGCCGGTCCATCAAACAAAGTGGGCAATGTTGACCACAGTGAGCCACGTTGTAGAAAGTACCAGGGCAGCAGCACGTAGGCAGCCACGCCCAGCAATATCCAGGCGTAAATCGCGCGCTGGGTGCGCCCCGTCAATTGAGTTTGCATAGGAGATAAGGTCTGGGGCACAAATGGCTTACTTGGCTTGGTTGAACACCTGGCGCTCCCAGCGCAGGATCAAATCTTTGCGCAGCGCCGATTTGCCGTACTTGGCGTAGTCATAGTCGATCAGCTTGATTTTTGTGAAGTCCGGCACGCGGGGGTCCACTTTGGCCAACTTGTTGGAAGGCAGCTGAAACTGGTTGGCGGCGGCACCAAACTGCTGCGCCCCGGGCGTCAAGGCCCATTCATAAAATTTCTTGGCGTTGACAAGGTTGCGCGCGCCCTTGACGATGGACATGGAGCCGATTTCAGCGCCAGTGCCATCTGCCGGCGTGATCGCCTCAACTGGAAAACCCTGGGCTTTTTCACCCGGCGCGTCATGCACAAAACTGATGGAAACCGTTGCTTCACCGCGCGCAACAGCCTTAATCGGGCCCACACCGGAACGTGGGTAGGTGCTGATGTTTTTGTGCAGGTTGGCCAGATACTCAAACGCCTTGTCCTCCCCCATGAGTTGCACCAGGGTTGCAATCATGGTGTAAGCGGTGCCACTGGCACGTGGGTCAGACACCTGAATTTCGCCCTTGTACTCGGGCTTTAACAAATCAGCCCAGGTCTTGGGTATGGGCAACTTCTTTTTGGCCAACAGCTCCGTGTTGTACCCAAAGCCCAAAGGACCCGCGTACACACCCACTGTTTTATAGCCCGCCTGCTGTGCCTGCTTTTGCGCCCACACATGCAGCTGAGTCAAAGAAGGCGATTTGTACTCCAGCGTCAGATTTTGCTCTGCGGCCAGCAAATGTGGGTCACCCGTGCCACCAAACCACAGGTCCGTTTTGGGATTGGCACGCTCAGCCACGATTTGAGCCAGTGCCTCGCCCGAGCCCTTCATGGTCATGTTGACCTTGACGCCGTTGGTTTTGGCAAAGGTGGTTTGCATCAAGTTGCACCAGTCGGCCTGCGCCGAGCAAATGATGTTGACATCCGTCTCCTGTGCCATGGCGGGCAAGCCCAAAGCCAGTAACAAGGGCGCCACGATGAAAGTTGCTTTTTTCATATCAAGTCTCCGGTTGCATGGACAAAATCGTCCGGTTTAAAAACGTCACTACACACATTTAAAAATCAGCACGCACGGGTGGCATCACCACACTCACGCCTTGCAGCCCCAGATAAAGACTGACAGGCGCATCCGTTTGGCGTGGCTGGGTTTCACCACGCACCACCACCATCAAGGCACCCAGTGGTGTGAGAATTTGATACTCGGTCGTACGCCCCAGGTAAGCCCGCGAGATGATTTTTCCGGGCAGGCCTTCACCGGTGGCCGGGCCCAGACACCAGGCATGCGGCCGCACCACCAGACGTACCGCCCCCTGGCGACGGGTCAGCCCCGGGCCCAGCGTAAAAGGACCAAACCTGACCCAACCGGCGGCGTCGGCCTGCGCATCAAACACAACAGCATCGCCCATGAAACTGGCGACAAACTCACAACGTGGGGTCTCGTATATTTCGCGTGGGGTACCCATTTGCATGACTTCGCCATCGCGCATCACCACCACCGTATCGCTCACCGCCATGGCCTCGTTGTGGTCATGCGTGACATACATCACCGTCAAACCCAAAGCTTGCTGCAAGACCCGGATGTCCTCGCGAATTTGCCGGCGCAGACCAGCATCGAGGTTCGACAGTGGCTCATCCAAAAGCAATACTTGGGGACGCAAGGCCAGGGCCCTTGCCAAGGCCACACGCTGCTGCTGCCCGCCCGAAAGTTTGGCCGGGGTGCTCTGCGCCTGGTCCGCCAAACCCACATTGGCCAAGGCCGCCAAGGCTTGCGCCTTGCACTGACTGGCTTTGAGCTTTTGCATACGAAGCCCATAGCTCACGTTGTCGAGCACACTCAGATGAGGGAAGAGGGCATAACTCTGAAAAACCATGCTGATGGGTCGCAGTGACGGGTCCAAATCGGTCATGTCTATGCCGTCCACCCGCACCCGCCCCGTGCTGGGTCGCTCCAACCCGGCCACCATGCGCAGTAGCGTGGTTTTGCCGCACCCCGACGGCCCCAGCAAGGTGGTCAACTGCCGGGGCGGCAAGCGCAGATGAACATTGCGCAACGCACGCGTGCCGTCTGAAAACATCTTGCCAACAGACTGCAACTCGACCTCGCCGCTCATGGCACAGTCGCCTGTGGCCAGCGCACAACCGCATCAACACCCACAATGGAGTCGTCTTGCACCCGGTTGTACAGGTCCACCACTGCGTTCATGGACAATGCAATTTGGCGACAAATCGACAGCCCCAGGCCCACCCCCTGGGCACCCGATGCCGACTGAAACGGCTCGAACAAACGCGCCTGAATGGCCTCATTCAAGCCACCGCCGTTGTCCCACACCAGCAACTCGATACCGCTGGGCAAGACCCTGATGACCACCCCCAAGGCACCGCCGGGCGGTGTGTGTTGAATGGCATTTGACAGCAGGTTACGCACCAGCTCGCCCAACAGCCATGCGTCGGTCCTCAGGTTCACGGGCACCGCCTGTAAAGAGAAATCCAGATTTTTGCGGGCCAGCAAGGGGGCGAACTCCAGCACCACCTCACGCGCCACGCTGGACAAGTCCACGTCCTGCCAGTTGGACTGGTTCGCCAACTGCTCTACCTTGGCCAAGGACAGCAACTGCCGCACCAGAACACTGGAGCGGTCCACCGTCAAAAGCATCTTGGGCAAAGTGTCAACGGCCTGCAATTGCCCCGCCATGACGCCCTGCAATTGCGTCCGCAGCACCGCAAATGGCGTTTGCAACTGGTGCGAGGCATTGGCGAGAAACTTGCGCTGCTCGTCGACCGCAGATTGCTGCGTTTGCAGCAACCGCCTTACTGCTGCCGCAAACCGCCTCAATTCGATGGGTTGATGCTCAGCGATAGTTATAGGCGCCTGTGAAGGCGTCGCATCCATGCTTTCGCCCAGCGTTTGCACTGGTTTAAAAGCTTGGCGCAACACGCACCAAAGACCCGCGGCCACCAAGAGCAGCTTCAACATTTGCCACACCCCAGGCGGCAACCCTTGAGACAATGCGGGCCAAAACCAATCCACCCCCTCCACCAAAATCATCAGAACCAGTGCCCACAGCCATACAAACAGCAAGATCGACTGCCCAACCACCCAGGGGCGTCTTGAAGCTACAGTGCCAGTGGGCTGATAAAGTGCGTCACTCACGCAGGATTTTGACGTTCTGCAAGCGCGTCATCCATCAAAAAATAACCCACGCCGCGTAAAGTCACCAAGCTGACACGGGCGCCCTGCAGCCGTTTGCGCAAGCGGTGGACCAGCACCTCAATGGCATCGGCAGCCGTCGTTCCGTTGGCACCAAAAACCGTTAGGTGCAAATCGTCTTTGGCCACGGCTTTGCCGGGGTGCATCATCAGCGCCTTTAACAAACTGAGTTCGCGCCCGGACAACTCCAGAGGCAAAGCGCCCCGAAAAACCTGACCGTTGTCCAGATTCAGGCGCAACTCGCCACAGCGAAAGTCCTCGACCCCCTGACTACGACGCACCAGCGCCTTCAGGCGGGCGGACAGTTCTTCAATATCAAACGGCTTGGTCAGGTAATCATCTGCACCAAAGTTCAAACCCAGTACCTTGTCCTCAACCGCCGAGCGCGCAGTCATCACCAGCACCGGCAAGCGGGAGCGCTCATCACGCAAGCGCTGCAACCACTCCAGCCCATCCATGCCAGGCAGTGTCAAATCCAACAACGCCACATCAAACGGGCGCCGTCGCGCCATCACCAAAGCCTCTGCGCCGTCAGCGCAACAAACGACCTGAAACCCCCGCGCCACCAGCATGCGGCTCAACGCGTCCACCAAGCTCAGATCGTCCTCAATCAACAAAACATTCATGTCCTTATGATGCGGCACAAATTCAAGCCCAACAACCGAGGAAACGCCAAGGGTTGGTGAAAGCTAGTCGAAAGCTTCTGACAGACTTTCAGGGAAAACCGTTTTTGTTACATCTATTTTGACTAAACATGAAACTAAGTTACATTTGCAACTCGTTTTTTTGACTACAACTCAACTTAATTCCTCATGAGCTTCGACCTTGTTTTGTTTGGTGGCACCGGCGATCTGGCTTGGCGCAAATTGATGCCGGCCTTGTTTCAGGCCTTTCGCCATGGCACGCTGCCGCTGGGCGGCCGCATCATTGGCGTGGGCCGCGATGACCTGAGCAACGACCAGTACCGTGACCAAATTCGCGCCCGTTTTGACCACGTTGATCTGGCCAAACGCCCCAGCGTAGACGAGTTCACCCGCTTTGCCGACCTGCTCGAATTTGTCCGCATGGACCTCTCCAGGCCCGACGACTACGCCCGCCTGGCTGAGTCCCTGGCGCAGCGCAAGGCCGACACCGTGGTCATGTACGTGGCCACCGCGCCCAGCCTGTTCACCACCGTGTGCGAACAACTGGCCTCGGCTGGCCTGAACACCCCGCAGACCCGCGTGGTGCTGGAAAAACCGCTGGGCCACGACCTGGCCAGCAACCGCGCCATCAATGAAACCGTGTGCAAGTTCTTTGGCGAAAACCAGGTGTTCCGCATTGACCACTACCTGGGCAAGCCCGCAGTACAAAACCTGTTTGCGCTGCGTTTTGGCAATGCCCTGTTTGAACCCCTGTGGCGGCGCGAGCACATTGCCAACATTCAAATCACCATTGCCGAAGACCTGGGTGTCGAAAAGCGCGGTGCGTTTTACGAAACCACCGGCGCGCTGCGCGACATGGTGCAAAACCACGCCTTGCAGCTGCTGTGCGCCATTGGCATGGAGCCGCCCATCAACGCCCACGCCGACGCCATTCGGGACGAAAAGCTCAAGGTACTGCGCTCGCTGAAACCCTGGACCGATGAATCACTCAGCCAAGACGTGGTGCGCGGGCAATACGCTGCAGGCACCATGGCGGGTGGCCCCGTGCCCGCTTACCGCGAAGAAACCGGTGTCAACCCGCAAAGCAACACCGAGACCTTTGTGGCCCTGCGCACCGAAATCTCCAACTGGCGCTGGGCCGGCGTGCCCTTCTACATCCGCACCGGCAAACGCCTGGCCGGGCGTGATGCCCGTATTGTGGTGAACTTCAGGCCCA
>JBIIVW010000103.1:0-11531 GCA_044339205.1 Rhodoferax sp.
CGTGCATACAGGTCGGTGACGGTTCTGCGATCCCCTTCAAGCGCCTGCAAAAAAACCCCTTGGCCCTGGCACAGCATGCCGGTGATGTCGTTGGCCCGGTTCCATACTTGCGCCTTCTTGAGGATCGCGTTGGTCATGGTGCTGGTCTGCGGACCCACCGCAGTGCTGACGTAAATGACGCGAATAAGCATTTGTTGACACACCCTGTAGTTGATGAGGCCATGATAGCCACTGGCGCATTCGGGACCCCGCCGCCACCCAGGCGGGCCTACAGAACGGTGGGATGTTGCACTGGCGGCACAGCACACGCCTAAACACAACAATTTGATGCCCGCAGATTCAAGTACGAAGTGCACGGATTGAAAAGCGGTTGGGCCAAGAGCAAATAGGATGAGCTCTTTGTGACCAGCCAGTCTCAACGAGCACCATGACCTACACACACTTGACCCAAGCAGAACGATACCAAATCCACGCACTCAGGCGCCAAAACATCAGCCTGGCCTGCATTGCCGCTGAACTCCAGCGTGATCGCTCAACGAGTTCCCGAGAACTCAAACGCAACGCCGGACCCAGCGGCTACAAACCCGCTCTGGCTTAAAAACAAGCCCGTGCGCGTCAGTGCGAGCGGCGCAATGCTTATCAGTTCAGCCCCGAGCAATGGTGCCATGTGCAGGCCTACCTGCGCCTGTACCTCTCACCCCAGCAGTGCAGCGGGCGACTCAGACTGGAGGGTTCCATCACCATCAGTCCCGAGAGCATTTACCAGCACGCCTACCGGGACAAGGCGCAAGGCGGGGACTTGGTAAGTTACCTGCGTTGCTAGAAAGTGCGGCGCAAGCGCTACGCCAGTGGGCGGGAGCGCCGGGGCGTGCTGAAGAATCGCATCGGTATTGAGCAGCGCCCCGCGGTGGTGGACAAGCGCAGCCGCATTGGCGACTGGGAGGGCGACACCGTCATCGGCGAAGGGCATCAAGGGGTATTGGTCACGCTGGTGGAGCGTAAATCACGCTACACCCTGGCCTGCCAGTTGAGCTCGCGCCACAGCAGATTGGTCACCGCTGCGGTGATCGAACTGCTGCGCCCCCACAAGGCCCAATGCAAGACCTTGACCTTTGACAACGGCAAAGAGTTCGCGGAACATGAATTCATCGCCCGATGCTTGCAGGCCAAGGTGTACTTTGTGCACCCGTACTGCTCATGGGAGCGTGGACTCAATGAGAATCACAATGGCTTGTTGCGCCAGTTCTTTCCCAAGAACACCAACCTGCTCAAGGTGAGTCAGGATGAGGTGAATGAGGCGGTGTACCGGCTCAACCATCGGCCTCGCAAGTGCTTGGGCTATCGCACGCCCCACGAGGTCTTTTATCGCTTGAAAATGACGCCGATTAAACTACCCAGTGATGCACTTTGTACTTGAATCCGCCGCCAAATAAGCCTCTAGACGTCGTATCCATTGCGTGTGCAGCTATCAATAAAATAAAAAGCCCGCAAGCCTGGCCAGACTACCGGGCTTGCGGGCCATCGGGCCCGGCGGGTTTTGGCGGCTCAAGGCTGGATTTGACAAGCAGGTCGTCCAATATCTTTAGCGATAGCAGTTTCAGTTCGTCAAACGGCTTGTCGTCGCTGGCCATGTCTCCCGCTTTGGCTGGCGAGGTCAGATACTGGCCCTTTACCGCGACCAGAGGGACCTGGTCTACCTCATAGTCGCGCTGCATTTGCAACACCTTGCCAATCTTTGCACCTACCGCTGCCGAAAAATAAGCCTCATTGAATTGCTTTCGATCCAGTCCAAGATGTTCTACCAAGTCGCCAACGGCTTCGTCCGATTTGATAGACCGGCGTTCCTTGTGGATAGCGTCAAATACCCGTTTATGCATGCTCTCTGACTTATCCAGAACTTCCAATGCAAAGTACAGCTTTTGAACCGGAATCCATTCAGGTCGCAAGCTGACAGGTACGCGCTTGAAAGAAATTCGCCCCTGGTTTCTTTCAACCCAAGTTGACAGTGCAGGTTCATAGGCAAAACAAAACGGGCAGGCATACGTGAAGAACTCAATGACTTCGATTTTTTCGCCCATCCCTTGAGGCTGCGCCTGCTTGAGGGTCACGTAACCTTTCGAATTCAGGTTTTCTGCGGCTAAGGCAGCGTTGCCATGTAAAGCAAATGCCAGTGCCGCACAAAACAATAGCGCTCGAAAGATTCGTTTCAACATTCAACGTGCTCCTTGAACATTACCGCACTTCGCAATCGACGGTCTTTGGCTTGCTACCTGAAGTGTTTCCGTCTTGGGGACCGGTCGAAGATGAAAACGCAGGAGGGGGTTTGAATTGAATGCCCGGGTTTTGGGGCACTATCACTAGGGGTTGCACTATAGAGCCAGTGAACCCGAACTGACCGGCCGCAAACTGCTGAACACCGCCCCGGTTCGACAACTGAATTAGTCCGTCAATGACGTGAACATACAGACCTGGTGCCAGACCACCTCCTTGGCCAGGTGCGCTTTGAGCCAGTTGCACGCCGAACTTGTCTACTTGCAGTTTGAACATCGGCTCGGGGGTGCTGCTAAACGCCTGTGTCAATGCCGACATTGTGGTGACGGGCGCCTCCCGGCGATTCAAGCGCGGGCCAGCCGCTGAAAACAACGCCAGATGACCGATTTGAGACCCGACAAACGGCGGCAGCAGCACAGAGAGCTTGCTGACATCCACCGAAGCGAAAAAACGCGAGACGACCGATGAGGGCACAGCCTGCGCGCTCCAATGAGCGCGAACGCGGCCCCTTTCCGGCGCTTTAGCAGCCAGGCGGGTCGGCTGAATTGGCCCGCTGTAGGTCGAATCAGTCAGCGCCAATTTCGACATCGGTCGTCGCTGATGGCTTGGAAATGTCATCGTTGCGCATCTGTAGTGGCGCTATTGGTGGCGGCGTGGCACTGTCATCGTTGCGCACCGGTGGTGGCGGTGCTGCAAAAAATGGAGGTGGTGCCGTTGGCTTAACTACCGACGGGGTGTTGATGATGTTGATAGTCGAACTGATCGCCTGACCGATCGGCTAATTCGTTTGGGTTTGTGTCGGTGGCAATACCACTTGACAGCCCGGCAAGGTTGGAGTGGCAATGCAGGCGGTGAGGTTAGGCAGAGTCACTTGGCAACCGGGCAACGTTGGCGTGGCGATGCAGGCGGTGAGGTTAGGCAGAGTCACATTGCAGACGGGCAAAGTGGGGGTCGCGATGCAGGCGGTGGTGTTAGGCAGCGTCAAATTGCAGCCGGGCAACGTTGGCGTAGCGATGCAGGCGGTGAGGTTGGGCAGCACCACGCTGCAACCCGGCAAGGTTGGGGTGGCAATGCAGGCTGTGAGGTTAGGCAGCGTGATGCTGCCGCTGCCTTGGGTCTTAACCTCAAGACTGGTGGTGAGATTGATGCCGATTGGCGGTTCCTGGCCATTGCTATCTGTACTGGCGTTTCGGGTTCGCCGTGTCAGGTTTGAATTGTTTGGCAGCGTGAGCTGGTTGCCCAAAAAGGTCCCCGTCGTCCCAATGTAGTTGGTGGCTAATGGAGGTGGTGCGGTTGGCTTAACTACCGACGGGGTGTTGATGATGTTGATAGTCGAGCTGATCGCCTGACCGATCGGCTGATTCGTTTGGGTTTGTGTCGGTGGCAATACCACTTGACAGCCCGGCAAGGTTGGAGTGGCAATGCACGCGGTGAGGTTAGGCAGAGTCACATTGCAGCCCGGCAAGGTTGGAGTGGCAATGCAGGCGGTGAGGTTAGGCAGAGTCACTTGGCAACCGGGCAACGTTGGCGTGGCAATGCAGGCGGTGAGGTTAGGCAGAGTCACTTGGCAACCGGGCAACGTTGGCGTGGCGATGCAGGCGGTGAGGTTAGAAACATTGCAGACGGGCAAAGTGGGGGTCGCGATGCAGGCTGTGAGGTTGGGCAGCACCACGGAGCAACCCGGCAAGGTTGGAGTGGCAATGCAGGCGGTGAGGTTAGGCAGAGTCACTTGGCAACCGGGCAACGTTGGCGTGGCGATGCAGGCGGTGAGGTTAGGCAGAGTCACATTGCAGACGGGCAAAGTGGGGGTCGCGATGCAGGCGGTGGTGTTAGGCAGCGTCAAATTGCAGCCGGGCAACGTTGGCGTAGCGATGCAGGCGGTGAGGTTGGGCAGCACCACGCTGCAACCCGGCAAGGTTGGGGTGGCAATGCAGGCTGTGAGGTTAGGCAGCGTGATGCTGCCGCTGCCTTGGGTCTTAACCTCAAGACTGGTGGTGAGATTGATGCCGATTGGCGGTTCCTGGCCATTGCTATCTGTACTGGCGTTTCGGGTTCGCCGTGTCAGGTTTGAATTGTTTGGCAGCGTGAGCTGGTTGCCCAAAAAGGTCCCCGTCGTCCCAATGTAGTTGGTGGCTTCGAGGACGATGTTGGTATTTGGCCCGAGACCTTCAAGCTCCGATTGGTAGATGTTTGAAACACCTCCCTGGGCAAAATCCGGGTCCACGAACGATACGTTTCCTGCGGGATTGGAACCGCCGCTAAACGTGTTCGCTCCTTCGGAAGCACCATCACCGCTACCACCGATCAGCGAGATTGATGCAGGGTCTAATAGAAGGGTACCTCCATGCCCATGATTGGCGCCGACATCGACTTTGGCATGAAAATCGAGCGTTTTCTTGCCCGAGACTTCGACAAAACCACCATCGCCTGCCTGAGTGCCGCCACGGGCCGAAATTGCACCACGGGCATTGGTAATCTGGTCGCTCCAGACAATGACCTTGCCACCATCGCCCACTTGCCCGGCGTCAGCGCGAATGCTCGCACTGCGGTCCATGGTGGTTTGTTTGGCATTTTGCACAGCGGTGTTGTCGCCGTGGTAATCACCCCCCACTAACACCGTGCCGCCCCCTTGCTGCCCACTGACATCGACGGCGGCATTGCCCCGGAGCGCCACACGTTCGCCCAGCACTTGAATCTCACCACCCCGCCCAGCGCCGGTTGCACTGGTGACGCTGCCTGCTTCAAGCAGTGTGTCGCCGCTGGCTTTGAAAATGATCTTGCCATTTTCTCCGCGCACAGCACTGTTGGCACTGAGCAACCCTTGCTGGCGCACCAGGGCGCCATACATGCCGATATTGCCGCCCTCGGCCAGCACCCTACCCACATTCAATGCCTGGTTGCCCGGGGCGCTGATCACGACCTGCAAATTGGGGTCAACCGGGTCAACCAATCTGACGCTATGCCCCGCGGCAAGCATCACATTGCCGCCGGGACTGTTGATGATGCCGCTGTTGGTGACGTTCGGAGAGATCAGATAAACCCGGCCGCCTTGGGCGGTGCTGATGACCCCTTGGTTGACGACATCGCCGGCGGCCGCGCTACCGCTGAAGTTGAGCTTATTGGTCAGGAAATCGTCGTTGCCGATGTTCAGGCTCGAGGCCACGAGCGCATTGACATCAACCCGAGCTCCCGCACCAAATACGATTCCGTTCGGATTGATCAGGAAGACCTTGCCGTTGGACTGCAATGTCCCCAGAATTTGCGAAGGGTCTTGTCCAATGATGCGATTGAGCACGCTGCTTTGCGCGTTCTGCTGGATGAAGCGGGTCGTCTCATCTGCGGCGATTGAAAAACCTTGCCAGTTGATCACCGTTCCAGGCGTGTTGGTCACCGACAGCAGCTTGCCTGTGGTGACCATGCTGGCCTGACCGTGGGTGACTTGCGGCCCCAAAGGATTGCTCCCGGCGCTGATGCCACAGGTGCAGATCAGTGCCGCCAGTAGCGTTTTGTGCAGATGGGTGGAGTTTTGCATAGTGGGCTGGAAGCTCATATTTAGTAAGCCAGGTTCATCTTCAGGTGCATCCTGGTTTTACCGGGCGCAATTGAATCACTGGTACGGATCACGTGGCCTACATCCATTTGCAGGGAAAACAGCTTGCCCATGGCCAGGCGCAGCCCAAGGCCTGCGCTTGCCATGCCAGCCTCGGTGCGTTCGCCGGGTAGGGGCTGATTGCGACTGACCCGGGCAGCGTCATAAAACGCCAGCACCCGGCATTGCGCGGCGAAGCCCCCAGGATTTGAACAAAATTCCGGTGTGTACAACTCCACGTTGGCCATCATGCCCCGGTCATCGGACACGGCACGCTCGATAAAGCCGCGCACTGAGGCTGCTCCACCTGCACCAAACTGCTCCCCTGGTACCAAGGCGTCCCGGGTAAGCTGACCATTCAAGGCAGCGCGTAGCTGCCAGTCAGAAGGCAAACTCTGGCTGTGGGCCAGACCATAACGCAGCAGGCTGTAGCTGCTGGACGCACCGGAGCGCACGCGCGTGAAATCAGATTGGCCGCCACGGTCGCCACCGGGCAGATTGCGCACGGCGGTCAAGCTCGCACTGGTGTTGGCACCAAGCTGGGTCCACTCACCCACATACCCCACGCTCAGGGGATGGACCGTGACATCGTTTCCAAGTTGCACGCCTTCAAACCCGAGGTTGTTCTGCAAGGCCTTGTATTCCAGGCCAAAGATCAGTTTGGATGTGAGGTTGCCAACCCGCGCCAGACGGTGGTTGTAGCGACCACCCCAGGTCGTTCCTTTGCCGCTCACCTGCAAATTGAAGGCGCCTGTAGTGACCGTGCCAGAGTCTACGTTGGAATAACTGCCGTAAAAATCCAGGGAATCACCCAAATCGTACAGCGGAATACGGTAGCCAATGCCGTAGACGTTGACCTTGCTTGGCTGCTCAGCGGTCGTTGTGAACTGCAAGCTCAGGGTGTGGTCCAAGCCGGCAAAATCGAAATTCTGGTACTGGGCCGTGAGTTGGGTTTTGCCGGTCTTGTCGCTGCCGGCATTGTCCAGAGCCAGACCTGCAGCCCAGGTTTTTTCTTCCACGACCTGCAGCGATGCAATCACCGAGCCATTCTCGTTATCGCTTTGCAAGGCCAGGCTGGTCCTTCTGGCGGGACTTTCGTTGGCCAGCGCCAGGCTGTCGGAGATCTGTTTGAGATTTGGCGTTTGACCCTCCTGCAAGCCTGGCACAGTGCGGCGAATATTGGCCTCGGTGTATCGCAGATTACCGCTGACTTGCACCCGGCTGATGGGGGTTTGAACCACGACCAGGCGGATCACGCCCAAATTTAGCTCCTGCTCCGGGAGTTGGACCTGCACCAGCGTAAAGCCCCGGTTTTGATAGGCTTCCTGCAATGCGTTGACTGCCAATTGGACGTCACTGAAACGACGTTGCTTGCCCGTGAATGCAAAGAGTATGTTGTCGATGGGTGCGGCGCCTAGAAGCGTGTCGCCTGATACGGAGAAGCGCGCTATGTCAAACGGGCCGACAACATCATCAGTTGCATCACTTGCTGCTGCCAAAGTTGACAGGAGCCACAGGACGCAGCCCAAAATTGGATATAGGTAAATTTTTGTCATGCTGTCTGTTGCTCCAATCACATACTCATTATTAATCCCAAATCTGGGTAATGTCGCTTTTTTGAACAATACGGACAGACTTTCAACTAAGTATGGAGTTTGTGTGGAAGACAGATCAGGGTGCTGTGCGCGCCAGCTTGACTACTCGGGTCAGTATTTCGTTGCCGGTGAAAACGATACTTGCCGAGAAGATTTATCGCGTGCCGAGCCTGCAGCGCTGGATGTGCGCGGCGTAGGCTGGCCCCAGGGCGGGACTTTTACGAATCCAGGTCGCTGATGACGGTGCCCGACGCCAGCAAGTCATCAATGCGTGCCATCACCAGCAGCCCGGTGACGGAATAGGGGTCGAATTCCGGCCACTCGATTTTGGTAGCCGGGTCAATGTCAGACAAGCTGACGTGCGCCATGGACCAATTCGCGTAGCGTCTTTTGGCAATGCTCTCGCAGTGGAGCATTTCCACGTGGGTATGCCGTTGGTCCGCATAGATGCGTGCATACAGGTCGGTGACGGTTCTGCGATCCCCTTCAAGCGCCTGCAAAAAAACCCCTTGGCCCTGGCACAGCATGCCGGTGATGTCGTTGGCCCGGTTCCATACTTGCGCCTTCTTGAGGATCGAGTTGGTCATGGTGCTGGTCTGAGGACCCACCGCAGTGCTGACGTAAATGACGCGGATAAGCATTTGTTGACACACCCTGTAGTTGATGGGGCCATGATAGCCACTGGCGCACTCGGGACCCCGCCGCCACCCAGGCAGGCCTACAGAGCGGTGGGATGTTGCACTGGCGGCACAGCACACGCCTAAACACAGCAATTTGATGCCAAATCGCCCTCTGGCCGGCGTGTTAATTGCCTGTACAGCTATCAATAAAAAAGCCCGCAGGCCCGATCATTTGACCGGACTTGCGGGCTCAGGGCCGCGCGGGTATGAGGGGCTGAAGGCTTAGTCAGCCTTGATGGCTTCAACCGCCAGGGTGATGGTGACGTCGTCGCCCACGTTGGGGGCGAACTTGCCGGCGTTGAATTCAGAGCGCTTGATCACGGTGCTGGCATTGGCACCGATGGCGGGCTTTTTCAGCATCGGGTGCGCAGTGCTCACAAAATGTGTCACCTTCAGAGTGACGGGTTTGGTCACGCCCTTGATGGTCAGGTTGCCTTCAATGGCGGACGGCTTGTCGCCTTCAAACACCACTTTGGTGGACTTGAACGTCGCAGTGGGGAAATTGGCGGTGTCCAGGAAGTCTGCGCCCTGGATGTGGCCGTTGAACACTGTGAAACCTGTCTCGACCGACTTCATGTCGATGACGACATCTACCGAACCGGTCTTGGCCGCGGCATCGAGCACCAGGGTGCCGGTGGTTTTGTTGAACTTGCTCAGCTGGGTCGACAAACCAAAGTGGTTGTAGGAGAAGCTGGGGAAGGTGTGGCTGCTGTCCACGTTGTAGGTCTCGGGGGCTGCCATGGCGGAGGTAGCGGCACCGGCAATGAGGGCGACGGCAGCGGAGAGTTTGAGGAGTTTGTTCATGATGATTGATCTGAAGGAAAAATTAAAAAAAGCTTGCTGACGGAAAAAAATGGAGAAGAGAGGGAGGGCAATAAAGGGCAGGGAAGAGGCGCGCTGGCTCAGAGCTTGCCCACGCCATTGAGCGCGAGCTTGAATTTGACTTGCACGTCGTCGGCCACCATGCTGGTGTCGGCCCAATCGCCTTCACCAATCTTGTAGGCCAGGCGTTTGATGGGCAGCACGCCGGTGGCGGTGGTCACGGCACCAGCCTGGGTCATGGTGACGGGTACCACCACATCTTGCGACACGCCCTTGATGCTGACCTTGCCAGCCACCTCGTACTTGCCACCTCCCAGCGACTTGAAAGCGCTGGAGGCAAAAGTGGCTTGCGGGAACTTGGCGGTATTGAACCAGGGCGCCTTGGGCAGCTCAGTGTCGATCTCAGGCAAACCCAGCGTGGCGCTGGCAATGTCCACGGTGAACGCGACCTTGCTGGTGGCCAGCTTGGCGGCGTCAAAACTCACCTGGGCGGTGAATTTGCTGAACTTGCCATCGACCGACACGCCCATTTGCTTGAAGGTGAAACCCAGGGTGCTCTGCGCCGGGACCAGGGTTTGCTGGGCAGCCACAGGCAGGGCGACGAACAAGGCTAGAGGCAAGAGAAGGTCAGAGAATTTCATGATGGGGTACCGGTAAAGAATCAATAAAGGCGGGTGGTGCGATAGGGGCTGAAGGCGTTCGGTCAACTCAGCCGCGGCCGGGCAGCATGCGTTGAAGCAGGCCATCGCGGTCGATCAATTGGTGTTTGAGCGCCGCGGCAATGTGCAGGCCCGCCAAGCCCACCAGCGCAAAGGCCGAGAGCTCATGCAGGGGCTTGATCAGCTCGGCAAACTCCTTGTTCACCGGCAGCAGGTCGGGCAAGGCAATCTGGCCAAACCACACAATGGGAAAGCCCGCTGCCGAGCTGTAGGCCCAACCGATCAGTGGCACGATAAAAAACAGCGCATACATGACGTGGTGCGTAGCGTGGTAGGCACGGGTTTGCCAGGCGGGCATGCCCAGGGCTACCACCTGGGGCAGCGCCGGCGGGCGGTGCGTCAGGCGCCACAGCAAGCGCAACATCGACAGCGCCAGAATCGTGACGCCAGCCCACTTGTGCCAGTTGTAGAGCTTGAGGCGCCAGGGCGAAAACGGCAGATCGGTCATGTACACCCCGACACCGAACATCCCCAGGATCGACAGCCCCAGCACCCAGTGCAAAACGATGGCCACCGGGGTGTAGCGCACGACCGGGAGGCTTTTCAAGGAAGATGAGGTTGCAGTCACAAAAAGGCTTTCTAAAACAGGGCCGCACGGCTGGAGCCCAGCTGTGCGGAGAAGTTTAGGAGCCGGTCAATGCAAATAGGTTCAATGAGATTGAAGTTTAAATTCGCATTTTTTGAATGGCAAAGTGTAGTTTTTTCACTCTCCGGTCATCTGACGAAGGGATTTAGATGATGGCGGAGGAAGTGGTGCTGACACGGCAGGGGCTACACGGCATTTTTCTATTCACACAGCCTTAGGGAGGTGACCGATCACACCGGATCCCGGAATCCCGTGAAAGCATGGCCGGTAAAGATCAGGGGAAAAATCGTGAACAAGTGATTACAATCGCGCACATGTACAAGGTCAAACGCACAGCTGAATTTGACGACTGGCTTGCAAGCATCAGGGACGGCCTGACACGTATCCGGCTGGCCAAACGGCTTGACAAGGTGCTGCGCGGTCTGTTGGGAAATGTAGAGCCCGTTGGCGAAGGCGTTTGCGAGATGCGTGAGTTCTTTGGCCCAGGCTGGCGCATGTATTACATCGAGCGCAATGGCGTCATCATCGTGATGCTGGGAGGTGGCGACAAGTCAACCCAACAAGCAGATATTGCAGCCGCCATCGCCCTGTCCAAGTCTATTGAGGAGTAATAGCCATGATCAAGAAGCTGAAAGTTGCTGATCTGCCAGATTTCGATATGGCGGAAATGCTCAAGACCGAAGAAGATGTTGCTAACTATCTGACGCTGGTGCTGGACGAAAACGACATAGCCGAATTTACCCATGCACTGGGTATCGTCGCCCGTGCCCGTGGTATGAGTGCAGTGGCTGAACAATCTGGTCTGACCAGAGAGGCGCTTTACAAGGCACTGCGCCCCAATTCTCAACCACGGTTTGACACCATTTACCGGGTCTGCAATGCACTCGGTGTTCGCCTGGTTGCGCAACCAGGCGCTGCGCACATCTGATCAAACCGGCGTCGCCATCACGGCAAGGCGATTCAACCGCACCCCACGCTGGGCGGGTGCAGTGTTGCTCGCAGGTCAGGCCATGCGCCACGAAGATGTTTGTGGTGCTGGCCAAACCATGCCGATGGCTCAGGACAACTGGAGCGAGTGCGGCTCTGAGGCCTCTTGCTTGGGCAGGTGGACGGTCAGCACCCCATTCTTGAAACTGGCGCGCGCCTGATCAATGGCGACATTGCGCGGCAGGGGAATGGTGCGCTCAAAGGCGCCATAGGCGCGCTCCATCACGTGGTAGGTGCTGTTGTGGGTTTCGCGCACGGCACGCTTTTCGCCGCTCAGGCGCA
>JBIIVW010000104.1:0-11523 GCA_044339205.1 Rhodoferax sp.
GGCCGCGCCGTTCAGGTGGGGTCGGCAGCGGACTTGTTCGAGCGCCCCAGCCACACCTTTGTGGGCCACTTCATTGGTTCTCCCGGCATGAATTTCTTACCCGGCCAAATGGACGAGCAGGGGTTGAAGGTGGGCGGCTTTCCCTTGCCTTTGCTGGCAGGACGAACCTTGCCTTTGGGTGACATCAAGCTGGGTGTGCGTCCGGAGTACCTCAATCTGGTTCCGGCCGACACCGCCGGGGCGCTGCCGATGGCAGTGGCACAGGTTCAGGACGTGGGAACCCATGTCATGTTGACGGCCACCCTGGCGGGGCAAGTGCTCAAGGCGCGCTTGTCCCCGGATGTCGCCCGGATGGCAGTTGGCCAGACCGTCTGGCTGCAGGTGATGAGCGAGCACACCTGTTTCTATAAAAATGAGGAGATCGTGCCATGAGCACCACCACCAAGCCAGTCAATCAGAAAGCCTGGTTTTTGATCTTGCCGATGTTGATTTGCGTGGCGTTCTCAGCCGTGTTGCCGCTGATGGTCGTGGTCAACTACTCTGTGCAGGACATCATTTCACCGGAGCGTCGGGTGTTTGTCGGGGTGGAGTGGTTTGCCGCCATCATGCGCGACGAAGAGCTGCACGGCGCTCTCGGACGGCAGTTGCTGTACTCGTTCTCCGTGCTGGCCGTGGAGTTGCCCCTGGGTATTTTGCTGGCGTTGTCGATGCCGGCGCAGGGCTGGCGCGCATCGGTGGTGCTGGTCATCGTGTCGCTGTCCCTGCTGATTCCCTGGAATGTGGTGGGCACCATTTGGCAAATCTTCGGGCGTACCGACATCGGATTGATGGGCGCCGCGTTGCAGGGGATGGGTATCGAATACAGCTACACCGGCAATGCCTTGCATGCCTGGCTGACTGTGCTGCTGATGGACGTATGGCACTGGACGCCGCTGGTGGCTTTGCTGGGCTACGCCGGTTTGCGCTCAATACCGGATGCCTACTACCAGGCGGCCAGCATTGACGGCGCCAGCAAGTTTGCGGTGTTCTGGTATGTGCAGTTGCCCAAGATGCGGGGGGTGCTGATGATTGCGGTGCTGCTGCGCTTCATGGACAGCTTCATGATCTACACCGAGCCCTTTGTCCTGACAGGTGGCGGGCCGGGCAACTCGACCACCTTCCTCTCGCAATTTTTGACGCAAAAGGCCGTGGGCCAGTTCGATTTGGGTCCGGCCGCCGCGTTCTCACTGATCTACTTCCTGATTATTTTGATGATGTGTTTTATTTTGTACAACTGGATGCAGCGCGTCGGTACCCAGGAAAAGGAGGGCGGCCATGCATAAGCCCAAGTTTCAGAAGCGTACGTTGTTCCTCTTTGCGTACATCATCTTTGCCTTGTTGCCCATCTATTGGATGGTCAACATGTCATTCAAGACAAACAACGAAATCGTGGCTGGTTTCTCTTTGTTTCCCCAGGATTTCACTTGGGCAAACTACAAAACCATATTGACCGACCCGGCTTGGTATTCGGGCTACATCAACAGCCTGATTTACGTGGCTATCAACACGGTGATTTCCCTCGCAGTGGCCCTGCCGGCAGCGTATGCGTTTTCACGTTACAGATTTCTCGGTGACAAGCATGTGTTCTTCTGGTTGTTGACCAACCGTATGACACCACCTGCCGTGTTTTTGCTGCCCTTTTTTCAACTCTACTCCTCGGTGGGGTTGATGGATACCCATATTGCGGTAGCGATGGTGCATTTGCTGTTCAACGTTCCGCTGGCGGTCTGGATTCTGGAGGGCTTCATGAGCGGCATTCCCCGGGAGATCGATGAGACGGCCTACATCGATGGTTATTCGTTCCCCAAATTTTTTATCCGAATTTTCTTGCCCTTGATCAAGGCAGGTGTTGGTGTTGCTGCGTTCTTTTGCTTCATGTTCAGTTGGGTGGAGTTGCTGTTGGCACGCACCCTGACCAGCGTGAACGCCAAACCGATTGCCGCCACCATGACCCGCACCATTTCAGCCTCAGGCATGGACTGGGCCACGCTGGCCGCGGCGGGTGTACTGACCATCGTGCCGGGTGCCATCGTGATCTGGTTTGTTCGCAATTACATCGCCAAGGGTTTCGCGATGGGCCGCGTTTAAAGGGAGTACTGAATGTTCGATTGGATGGCATGGACCACACCGGTGGCTGTTTTCTTCACTTTCATTTTGTTGATGCTGGTCGGTATGACAGTGTGGGAAATGAAGTCCCCGACGCTGATGCGCAAAGGTTTTCTGCCGTTGGAAACTACCCGTGGAGACCGTCTGTTTATTGGTTTGTTGACGGCGGCGTATGTCAATCTTGCTTTCGTTGGGGTCAGCGGCAAGCTGGCGCAATGGTTGTCGCTGGAAACCGAGCCGTCCGTATGGTTCAGTTTCGTCGTGTCGATGGGCTTGTTGGCGCTCATCATGCGCAAAGGATAAATTTTTATCAAGGATCGGCTTATCCGTCCCCTGGAGCCGAGGCAGCCTTTAAAACAGGGGGTCAATAAATGAGGAGAGCGACAATGAAATTAAGATATTCCGTAGTGGCTGTGGCGATGGCCTGTAGTTTTGGCAGCCAGGCGTGGGCCGATGAAGCTGCGGCAAAAAAATGGATCGACAGCGAATTCCAGCCGTCGACGCTCACCAAGGCGCAGCAAGCCACTGAGATGAAGTGGTTTATCGATGCCGCTAAAAAACTGCAGGGTAAGGGCGTCAAAGAAATTTCTGTCGTGTCCGAGACGATCACAACGCATGAATACGAGTCCAAGACGCTGGCCAGGGCCTTTGAGGAGATCACTGGTATCAAGGTCAAGCATGATTTGATTGGTGAAGGCGATGTGGTGGAGAAGTTGCAGACCTCCATGCAGTCCGGCAAGTCCATCTACGACGGTTGGATTACCGACTCTGACCTCATCGGCACCCACTACCGCTATGGAAAAGCACTCAACTTGACAGCCTATATGGCCGGCGCAGGCAAAGAGTGGACTAATCCCGGACTCGATCTGAAGGACTTCATCGGACTGAGTTTTACTACGGGTCCCGACAAAAATTTGTACCAACTGCCGGACCAGCAGTTTGCCAATCTTTACTGGTTCAGGGCTGATTTGTTTGCCCGTCAGGACTTGAAGGACAAGTTCAAAGCCAAATACGGCTACGAACTGGGCGTGCCGCAGAACTGGAGCGCCTACGAGGATATTGCAGCTTTCTTTAGTGAAGATGTCAAGACCATCGACGGCAAGCCAATTTACGGCCACATGGACTACGGCAAGAAGGATCCATCGTTGGGATGGCGTTTCACCGATGCCTGGCTGTCGATGGCGGGCACTGCGGACATCGGTATTCCCAACGGCAAGCCTGTGGATGAATGGGGTATTCGCGCTTCTGCCGACGGCTGCACGCCTCTGGGGGCTTCGGTTTCTCGCGGTGGCGCAACCAACTCCCCGGCCGCTGTCTACGCCCTTACCAAGTACATCGACTGGATGAAGAAGTACTCGCCTAAAGAGGCGATCGGCATGACCTTCGGCGAAGCCGGTCCGGTGCCCGCACAAGGCCAGATTGCCCAGCAAATCTTCTGGTACACCGCCTTTACTGCCGACATGATCAAACCAGGCCTGCCGGTGGTCAATGCTGACGGGACACCCAAATGGCGCATGGCGCCTGGTCCCAATGGGCCCTATTGGAAACAGGGCATGCAAAACGGCTACCAGGACGTCGGATCCTGGACATTCTTCAAAGACCATGATGCGAACAAAGTGGCAGCTGCCTGGCTCTATGCCCAGTTCGTAACGGCAAAGACCACCTCTTTGAAGAAGACTATTGTGGGCCTGACGCCTATTCGTGAGTCGGACATTCAGTCCAAGGCGATGACCGACATGGCCCCCAAGTTGGGCGGATTGGTCGAGTTTTACCGCAGCCCGGCCCGCGTTGCGTGGACCCCAACCGGCACCAATGTGCCTGACTACCCCAAGTTGGCCCAGCTTTGGTGGAAGAACGTGGCGGTTGCTGTGACGGGTGAGAAGACGCCCCAGGCCGCGATGGACAACCTGGCTGAAGAAATGGATCAGGTCATGGCACGTCTGGAGCGCGCTGGCATGGAGAAATGCGCGCCCAAGCTCAATCCCAAAGGTGATCCCAACAAGTACTTGAGCGACAAGAACGCGCCGTGGAAAAAGCTGGCCAATGAAAAACCGAAAGGCGAAACCATCGCCTATGAAACTTTGTTGAACGCCTGGAAGAACGGCAAGGTTCGCTAAGTCGATGTCGATCAGCCAATCTAGATGACAGGCGGCCGTGTGGGAGTCTCTTTCACACGGCCTTTTTTCTGGTTGAGGAAGCGCTTTCTGCGCCGCCTCAACCCACTTTGATTTCTTCTGAGAGTTTTATTTATGGCCAACGCCGTGCAGCCCTTGTCCACCCGTCGCGATGCATTGACTAACCAGTTGTCAGCACAGCGCCAGTACGACATCGCTATTGTCGGAGGCGGTGCAACAGGTCTAGGTGTCGCATTGGACGCTGCCGCGCGGGGCTTCAGCGTTGTTTTGGTGGAGTCGGATGACTTTGCCAAGGGTACGTCGTCGCGCTCAACCAAGCTGGTTCACGGGGGGGTGCGGTATCTCGCCCAGGGCAATATTTCTTTGGTTCGCGAGGCTTTGCACGAGCGTACAACCTTGCTCAACAATGCGCCGCATCTGGCGCAACCCCTGCCGTTCATCATGCCGTCTTACCATTGGTGGGAAACCCCGTTTTACGGTATTGGCCTGAAGATGTACGACGCTTTGGCTGGTAAGGCTGGCCTGGGTAAAACTGAATTTTTGAATCGGTCCGAGACGTTGGCCCAGTTGCCCACGGCACAGCCCTTGGGGCTCAAGGGGGGTGTCAAATATTGGGACGGCCAGTTTAACGATGCCCGCCTGGCGCTTGCCTTGGCGCGGACCGCAGCGTTGCATGGTGCGCTGCTGGTCAATTATTGCAAGGCAGGCGACCTTCTCTATTCCGATGGAAAAATCTCCGGGTTGCTGTGCCATGACACGCTCACAGGTCAGCAGTATCGGGTCAATGCCGGCTGTGTGGTCAATGCCGCCGGGGTGTGGGTCGATGAACTCAGGCAAAAGGACGGTGTCAGCGGGTCTGATGCCAATCAAGTGCGTACTCAAGCCATCGTGGCCCCCAGTCAGGGGGTGCACTTGGTGGTTGACCGCGAGTTTTTGGATTCCAACGTGGGGCTGATGGTGCCCAAGACGGCGGACGGGCGTGTGTTGTTTGCGGTCCCCTGGTTGGGCAAGGTTATTTTGGGGACCACGGACACACCAAGGTCCGATTTGGACAGGGAGCCCTCGCCCTTCAAAGAGGAGGTTGAATTTATCCTGGCGGAATCAGCCCGCTACTTGCGCCGTGCGCCGAAGAGATCGGACGTCAAAAGCGTTTGGGTTGGATTGCGGCCGCTCGTGAAGCCGCAGAATGAAGACGGCGAAAGCACCAAGGGGCTGAGTCGCGAGCACACCGTCCTGGTTAGTCGCACTGGTCTGGTCACGGTGACTGGCGGCAAGTGGACGACCTATCGAGCGATGGCAGAGGATGTGCTGTCGCATTGCGCCGATAAGCGCTTGATCGACAGCAGGCCGGGTGGCGTCACCGTCAACTTGAAACTGATAGGCGCGGGGCCAATGGTGCAAGCGCAGCGCTCCATCTGTGAGCCGCCGGGCCTGCACTCCTACGGTGACGAACAACTTTCCATACTGGGTTTGCCTGGTGCAAAAACCGAGCTCTGTGCTGGATTGACCGAGGCCATGGTCCGGTTCGCAGCCCGCTACGAATATGCGGTTCATGTCGAAGACATTCTCGCCCGCAGATCTCGCTTGCTGTTTCTTGACGCCCGGTTGGCGGGAGAGCTGGCCGAGAAGGTCGGAGCCATCCTCCAGAACGAGACAGGCTTCGACCCCGAAGTCAGCCCATTCGTTGAGTTGGCCAAACACTATCAATACTTGCCTTGACAATAAAATTCGTGCACAAGATCAATAAATCGTGCATAATATATGGCTTCGCTTGAAAAAGTATGAAGTGTCTGCCCAAAGGAAGCAATGTGAGTGGTTCATGTTGTGGACGACGGGCCCAAGACTGACTGAATAAGTTGGGTGCAGGTTGTAAAACCAGTGCCTGGCAAATTTGGTGCAAGTTGGGAATAATTTAAATGATCCAAGCTGAATCTAGATTAGAAGTTGCCGACAATACTGGCGCGAAATCCGTTCTGTGCATTAAAGTGCTCGGCGGGTCAAAGCGTCGCTATGCAAGCGTTGGTGATGTCATCAAAGTTAGTATTAAAGAAGCTGCTCCACGCGGTCGCGTCAAAAAAGGCGAGATTTACAGCGCGGTGGTAGTTCGTACGGCCAAAGGAATTCGTCGTAGTGACGGTTCGTTGGTTAAATTCGATGGCAATGCAGCAGTTTTGCTCAATGCCAAATTAGAGCCTATAGGTACCCGAATTTTTGGACCAGTCACGCGTGAATTGCGCACTGAAAAGTTCATGAAAATCGTGTCTTTGGCTCCTGAAGTTTTGTAAGGACGCGCCATGAACAAGATTCGCAAAGGCGACGACATTATCGTGCTGACAGGGCGCGACAAGGGTAAGCGCGGCAAGATCGCATCACGCAAAGATGACTCATATGTGCTCGTTGAGGGCGTAAATGTGGTGAAAAAGCACACCAAGCCTAATCCTCTCAAGGGCACGGTTGGTGGCATAGTTGAAAAATCAATGCCGATTCATCAGTCAAACGTAGCAATCTTTAATGCTGCTACTGGCAAGGCTGATCGTGTTGGTATCAAGATGGCGGCTGACGGTAAGCGCGTTCGCGTTTACAAGTCAAGCGGCGAAGAAATCAAGGTGGCATAAGCATGGCTCGTCTGCAACAACATTACCGCGAAAAACTGGCGCCAGAGATGATGGCGAAGTTCGGTTACACCTCTCCAATGCAGGTGCCGCGCATCACAAAAATCACCCTGAATATGGGTGTGAGTGAGGCTGTAGCTGATAAGAAAGTTATGGATCACGCAGTTAGTGATCTGACAAAGATCGCAGGTCAACGCCCAGTCGTTACGAAGTCTAAAAAGGCAATCGCCGGTTTTAAGATTCGTGAAGACCAGGCTATTGGCTGCATGGTTACGCTTCGTGGTGTTCAAATGTTTGAATTCCTCGATCGCTTTGTAACGGTTGCTTTGCCTCGGGTTCGTGACTTCCGGGGTATCTCGGGTCGTGCATTTGATGGCCGCGGTAATTACAACATCGGCGTCAAAGAACAAATCATTTTTCCTGAAATTGAATACGACAAGGTTGATGCCTTGCGTGGTCTCAATATCAGCATCACCACAACGGCTAAAACTGATGAAGAGTGCAAGGCGCTGCTCACAGGTTTCCGTTTCCCGTTCAAGAACTGAGGTGACCAGTGGCTAAAATGGCTCTAATCCAGCGCGAACTCAAGCGCGACAATCTGGTTGCAAAATACGCGAAGAAACACGCGGAATTGAAAGCAATCGCAACCGATGTGAAGCGCACCGAAGACGAGCGTGCCGCTGCACGTTTGGGTCTGCAAAAGCTTCCCCGGAATGCAAATCCTACACGCCAGCGTAATCGCTGTGCTATCACGGGTCGTCCCCGTGGCACGTTCCAGCACTTCGGGCTGGCGCGGGCAAAAATTCGTGAAATGGCCTTTGCAGGGGAAATTCCCGGCATAGCCAAGGCCAGTTGGTAAGCGGCAGGAGATATAGACATGAGCATGAGTGATCCCATCGCCGACTTGTTGACACGCATTAGAAATGCGCAAATGGTTGCTAAAACTGTAGTTTGCGTACCTTCTTCTAAAGTGAAAATTGCAATAGCGCAAGTGTTGAAAGAAGAGGGCTACATCGATGGCTTCAAGGTTAATGCCAATGACGGCAAACCTGAGCTGGAAATCGCCCTGAAATACTACGCTGGACGTCCGGTTATTGAGCGTATTGAGCGCGTCAGCCGCCCTGGACTGCGTGTTTACCGTGGCAGTGATGCCATTCCGCAAGTACAAAACGGTTTGGGTGTGGCAATTGTCACAACACCCAAAGGCGTTATGACTGATCGTAAAGCCCGCGCTACCGGTGTCGGCGGCGAAGTGCTTTGCTACGTCGCCTAAAACGTGACATTGAGGAGAAATAACAGATGTCCCGTATAGGAAAAATGCCCGTAGCCGTTCCGGCTGGCGTGGATGTGTCAGTAAAAGATGACCAAATTACTGTGAAGGGTTCGGGGGGCGAGTTGAAGCTGACCCAGAATTCTTTGGTGAAAATTTCAAATGACGCAGGTAGTTTGAGTTTCAAGCCGGCCAATGACTCACGTGAAGCCAACGCAATGAGCGGCACAATGCGTCAACTGGTCAACAACATGGTTGTTGGTGTGACCAAGGGTTTCGAGAAGAAGCTCAGCTTGGTTGGCGTGGGTTTTAAAGCCCAGGCTCAAGGGCCGAAGTTGAACCTGACTATTGGCTACTCCCATCCAGTGAACAAAGAGATGCCTTCCGGTATCACTGTGGCCACTCCGACTCCGACTGAAATTGTGATCAAAGGTGCAGACCGCCAACGTGTTGGCCAGGTTGCTGCTGAGATTCGTGCGATTCGACCACCCGAGCCCTACAAAGGCAAAGGTATTCGTTACTCGGACGAAAAGATCACGATCAAAGAAACCAAGAAGAAATAAGGAGCTGCAACATGTTGACCAAAAAAGAACAGCGTCTTCGCAGAGCTCGGCAAACCCGTATTCGGATCGCTGCTCAAGGAGTTGCTCGTCTGACAGTGAACCGTACAAACCTTCACATTTATGCGAGTGTGGTGTCCGGCGATGGCGGAAAAATTTTGGCGAGCGCATCAACGGCGGAAGTCGATGTGCGCAAGGCATTAGGCGGTTCGGGCAAAGGTGGCAATGTCGCCGCGGCTCAAGCTATTGGCAAACGTCTGGCTGAAAAGGCTCTGGCGGTTGGTGTTGAAAAAGTTGCATTTGACCGTGCAGGCTTTGCGTACCACGGCCGCGTCAAAGCGCTGGCCGATGCGGCACGTGAAGCTGGCTTGCAGTTCTAAGCAGATCGGAAATTAAGATGGCTAAAGTTCAAGCGAAAATGCAGGGTCGGGCTGAAGGGCCTGAAGACGGACTGCGCGAAAAAATGATCGCGATCAATCGCGTCACCAAAGTGGTCAAGGGCGGGCGCATTCTAGGCTTCGCCGCATTGACCGTGGTTGGTGATGGCGAAGGTCGCGTTGGTATGGGCAAAGGCAAGTCGAAGGAAGTGCCAGCAGCCGTCCAAAAAGCGATGGAAGAAGCCCGTCGCAATATGACCAAAGTGTCTTTGAAAAATGGTTCCATTCACCACAAGGTGATGGGGCAGCACGGCGCCGCCGCCGTGATGATGGCTCCGGCACCGAAGGGTACTGGCATTATTGCAGGCGGACCTATGCGCGCAGTTTTTGAAGTAATTGGCATCACTGACATCGTGGCAAAAAGCCATGGTTCCAGTAATCCATACAACATGGTGCGGGCGACTCTTGACGCTTTATCTCATGCGACAACACCGTCTCAAGTCGCTGCAAAGCGCGGCAAGACGATTGAAGAACTCTTTGTTTAATTGGAGTTTTGATAATGACAACAAAACAAACAGTGACCGTGCAATTGGTCCGCAGCCCTATTGGTTGCCAGGAATCGCACCGTGCGACAGTTCGCGGGTTAGGACTTCGGAAAATTCGCAGTACAAGCGAGCTGGTAGACACACCCGAAGTGCGCGGCATGATTAACAAGATCAGTTACTTGATCAAAGTGCTCTAAGAGGATAACGATGGAACTCAATGGCATTAAGCCTGCTGATGGCGCAAAGCACTACAAGCGTCGCGTCGGTCGCGGCATTGGATCAGGTATCGGTAAAACTGCGGGTCGGGGTCACAAGGGCCAAAAGTCTCGTGCGGGTGGTTACCACAAGGTCGGTTTCGAAGGTGGTCAAATGCCTATGCACCGTCGCCTGCCAAAGCGCGGTTTCAAATCGCACCTGTTGAAGTTCAATGCTGAAGTCACGCTCGGTGCGTTGCAACAGCTGGGCGCATCTGAAGTAAATCTGGTGAGCTTGAAGCAAGCTGGTCTGGTGGGGGAGTTGGCCAAGGTTGTGAAAATCATCAAAACTGGTGAGTTGACCATGGCTGTGACACTCACGGGCATCGGTGCGACCGCTGCTGCCAAAGTAGCGATTGAGGCTGCAGGCGGAAGCTTGATTTAAGTTGGCAACCGAAAGACTACAACGTGGCAACTAACGCAGCTCAAATTGCAAAAACTGGAAAGTTCGGTGATTTGCGTCGTCGACTGGTATTTTTGCTACTCGCGTTGGTTGTTTACAGGATCGGTGCTCACATACCGGTTCCTGGCATCGATCCAGCGCAGTTGCAGGAGTTTTTTAAGGGTCAACAAGGCGGAATTTTGGGCATGTTCAACATGTTCTCTGGTGGTGCCTTGTCGAGATTCACGATATTTGCACTAGGGATCATGCCCTACATATCGGCGTCAATCGTGATGCAGTTGTTGACTTATACGCTTCCTGCATTGGAACAGCTAAAAAAAGAAGGCGAAGCTGGCCGCAGAAAGATCACTCAGTACACCCGATACGGGACCTTGGGCCTTGCTTTGTTCCAGTCAATGGGTATTGCTATTGCGCTGGAGAGTTCCCCTGGGCTGGTTATCGCTCCGGGTTTTGGCTTCCGGATGACAGCGATTGTTACTCTGACAGCCGGTACCATGTTTCTGATGTGGTTGGGCGAGCAGATAACTGAGCGCGGTCTTGGAAACGGTATTTCCATACTGATTTTTGGCGGGATCGCGGCAGGTTTACCGAGCGCGATTGGTGGGTTGCTTGAACTGGTACGTACGGGAGCAATGAGCATTGTGGTGGTGTTGCTGATCGTGGTGATGATTGCGCTGGTTACTTACTTTGTCGTTTTTGTGGAGCGTGGCCAACGGAAAATATTGGTTAATTACGCTCGCAGGCAGGTCGGTAACAAGGTCTACGGAGGTCAGTCATCACATTTGCCATTGAAACTCAATATGGCTGGTGTTATACCGCCCATCTTTGCATCTTCAATTATTCTGCTGCCGGCTACGGTAGTTGGCTGGATCAGCACAGGTGATTCGATGCGTTGGTTGAAGGACATTGCAGGTTCCTTGACCCCAGGGCAACCGATTTATGTCATGTTCTACGCCGCGGCGATCATATTTTTCTGTTTCTTTTACACTGCTTTGGTGTTCAATAGCCGTGAAACTGCTGACAACTTGAAGAAGAGCGGGGCTTTCATTCCTGGAATCCGGCCTGGTGACCAAACAGCGAAGTACATAGACAAAATTTTGCTAAGGCTGACTTTCGCCGGGGCAATTTACATTACCCTAGTTTGTTTGCTACCTGAATTTTTGATACTCAAATACAACGTCCCGTTCTATTTTGGTGGAACTTCCTTGTTGATCATTGTGGT
>JBIIVW010000105.1:0-11511 GCA_044339205.1 Rhodoferax sp.
GGCCGCCCCGAAGTCACCGCCGCGGCCACCAAGCAGCTCGCCACGATGGACTACTCCCCTGCTTTCCAGTTCGGTCATCCGCTCTCATTTGCGCTGGCCAACAAGCTCAAGGAACTTACCCCCGCCGGGCTGGACTATGTGTTTTTTACGGGCTCAGGCTCCGAGTCGGCCGACACCTCGCTCAAGATGGCACGCGCCTACTGGCGTGCCAAGGGGCAGGCCAGCAAAACGCTGCTGATCGGGCGTGAGAAGGGCTACCACGGCGTCAACTTTGGCGGCATCTCGGTGGGCGGCATTGTGGCCAACCGCAAGATGTTTGGCCAGGGCGTGCAAGCCGATCACCTGCCCCATACGCTGATCCCCGGCAACGCCTTCACCCGCGGCATGGCCGACAAGGGGATGGAATTGGCCGATGACCTGCTGCGCCTGATTGCGCTGCATGACGCGTCCAACATCGCGGCTGTCATTGTGGAACCCATGTCCGGGTCGGCTGGCGTCATCGTCCCGCCCAAGGGCTACCTGCAGCGCTTGCGTGACATTTGCACCGCCAACAACATCCTGCTGATTTTTGACGAAGTGATCACCGGCTTTGGCCGCATGGGCGCCTGGACCGGGGCCGAAGCCTTTGGCGTCACACCCGACATCATGAACGTGGCCAAGCAGATCACCAATGGCTCCCAACCTCTAGGCGCTGTCCTGGCCAAGAAGGACATTTACGACACCTTCATGGCTCAAGGCGGGCCGGACTATATGTTGGAATTTTCCCATGGTTACACCTACTCGGCTCACCCCGTCGCCTGCGCGGTAGGCTTGGCCGTGCTCGACATCCTGGAAAAAGAAGCCATGCCCGAGCGTGTGAAAGCGATGGCCCCACATTTCGAAAAGGCCGTGCACAGCCTCAAAGGGGTGAAGCACATCACCGACATCCGCAACTTTGGACTGGCCGCCGGCTTCACCATTGATGCCGTACCGGGTGAACCTGCCAAGCGCCCCTATGAGATTGCCATGGCCATGTTCAAAAAAGGTTTTTACGTGCGCTACGGCGGCGATACCATTCAACTCGCTCCCCCTTTCATCTCAACGCCCGAACAGATCGACAGCCTGATCAACGCCCTGGGCGAGACCATCCACCAAACTGCCTGATTGAAACAAGCACCCATGTCAAATCTTCCCCTCATCCACCACCTGATCGACGGCCAGCGCGTGGCTGGCAACGCCAGCGCACGCACCCAACCGGTTTACAACCCCGCCACCGGCCAAGCCGAAAAGACCCTGCTGCTGGCCGACAAAACCACGGTGGAGCAAGCCATTGCCAGCGCCGAAGCCGCTTACCCCGCCTGGCGCGCCACCCCGCCGCTCAAGCGCGCCCGCGTCATGAGCAAGCTCAAGATCTTGCTTGAAGAGCATGCCGACGAGTTGTGCGCACTGGTCACGGCCGAGCACGGCAAGGTGCTGTCAGACGCCTTGGGCGAATTGCAGCGCGGCATCGAGAACGTGGAATACGCCTCCTACGCGCCCGAGTTGCTCAAAGGTGAGCACAGCAAAAACGTAGGCACCGGCGTGGACTCCTGGAGTGAGTTTCAGGCGCTGGGCGTCACCGCCGGCATCACGCCCTTCAACTTCCCCGTCATGGTGCCACTGTGGATGTGGCCCATGGCCGTGGCCTGTGGCAACACCTTCATTCTCAAGCCCTCCGAGCGCGACCCCAGCAGCGCCCTGCGCGTGGCCGAACTGGCATTAGAGGCCGGCTTGCCGCCCGGCGTGCTCAATGTCGTGAACGGCGACAAGGAAGCCGTAGACACCCTGTTGACAGACCCGCGTGTCAAGGCCATCAGCTTTGTGGGCTCCACCCCGATTGCTGAATACATTTATGCCACCGGCTGCGCCCACGGCAAGCGCGTGCAGGCTCTTGGCGGCGCCAAAAATCACGCGGTGGTGATGCCGGATGCCGATGTGGCCAATGCCGTGAGTGCCTTGATGGGCGCAGCCTACGGCTCTTGCGGCGAGCGCTGCATGGCCATTCCGCTGGTCGTGGCCGTGGGCGATGCCACTGCCGACGCCGTGATTGAGGGCCTCAAGCTTGAGATCGCCAAGATGAAGGTGGGCCCCGGCACCGCGCCCGGCATGGACATGGGGCCGCTGGTCACCAAGGCGCACTTTGAGAAGGTCAAGGGTTATGTCGACCAAGGCGTGGCCGAGGGCGCAACGCTGGTGGTGGACGGTCGCGGCCTGAAAGTGGCGGGCCATGAAGACGGCTATTTCCTGGGTCCCTGCCTGTTTGACAACGTCAAACCCGGCATGACAACCTACCAGGAAGAAATCTTTGGCCCGGTGCTGGGTGTCGTGCGCGTCAAGACCCTGCAAGAGGCTATGGACATGATTGATGCCCACGAATACGGCAACGGCACCTGCATCTTCACGCGTGACGGTGAAGCGGCCCGTTACTTCACCGACAACATCTTGGTGGGCATGGTGGGTGTGAATGTGCCGCTGCCGGTGCCCGTGGCCTACCACTCGTTTGGCGGCTGGAAACGCTCGCTGTTTGGTGACCTCTGCGCCTACGGCCCGGACGCCGTGCGCTTTTACACCAAGCGCAAAACCATCACCCAGCGCTGGCCGTCAGCCGGTGTGCGTGAGGGCACGATGTTCAGCTTCCCGAGCAACCGTTAACTCCCACAGTCCGGCTCGGCCCGGATAAAAAAAGCCCGCCTGACTCGCAAGAGCCGGCGGGTTTTTTCATGGCAGTTCGCCAAAAGCCTAAAAGGTCTCCCAATCGTCATCACCCCCTTTGGGGGCGGGTGCTCTGGGCGTGACCTTGGCAGCGGGGGCAGGCGCCGGGGCCGGCCGAGCCGGTGGTTTTTGAGGTACGCCTGCACCGGGTTGACTTCGCCCTGTGGCACTGGACGATGCAGGCCTTGGCAGTTCACGCCGCTCAGCGCCCTTGTAAGGCGCTGCCTTGGACGGATGGGCACGCACGGCAACCGGCCGGGGCATCACAGCCTGTGACGCCTCATTAGCCCCCAATTTGAATACCGCAACCACCTGCACCAGCTCTTGCGCCTGCGATTTGAGGCTGCTGGCCGCAGCCGCCATCTCTTCCACCAGCGCCGCGTTTTGCTGGGTTACCTGGTCCATCTGTGTCACGGCTTCGCCCACTTGGGAGACACCGAGACTTTGCTCATTGCTGGCCGCGCTGATTTCACCCATCAAGTCGGTGGCGCGACGAATGCTGCTGACCACTTCGGTCATGGTCGTGCCCGCCTGATCCACCAGGGCGGTGCCATGCTCCACACGCTCCACGCTGGCGTTGATGAGGGTTTTGATTTCCTTGGCGGCCTCGGCCGAGCGGCCTGCCAAGGACCGCACCTCGCTGGCCACCACCGCAAAGCCGCGGCCCTGCTCGCCGGCCCGGGCGGCTTCCACCGCCGCATTGAGCGCCAGGATGTTGGTCTGAAAGGCAATGCCGTCAATGACCTGAATGATGTCCGCGATCCTGCGCGAGGACTCGTTGATGCCTTTCATGGTGTCTACCACCTGGGCTACCACCTCACCACCCTGTACGGCCACTGTGCTGGCATTCATGGCCAGCTGGTTGGCCTGGCGGGCGCTGTCGGCGTTTTGTTTGACCGTGGCGCTGAGTTGCTCCATGCTGGCTGCGGTTTCTTCCAGCGCACTGGCCTGGGATTCTGTGCGGCTGGAGAGGTCGTTGTTGCCCGAGGCGATCTCGGCACTGGCCGTGGCTACGCCCTCAGAGCCCTGACGGACCTGCAGCACCACCTTGGACAGGTGCTGCTGCATGCTCGCCATAGCCTGCATCAGCAGGCCAAATTCGTTGGCACCCCGCACAGGCACTGCCACCGTCAGATCGCCGGCAGACACCGCTTGGGCTACCGCCACAGCCTCAGCCACAGGCTGGGTGATGCTGCGCACAAACGCGACTGCCAGGGCTACCAATGCCAGCAAACCCAACAAGAATGAAACCAGCAGGGCCATCCGGTTGAACTTCATCGTGCTCACACGTTCATCAAGAGCTTCCTTGAGGCTGTTCATCGCCAAGGCATTGAATTCGTACAAACCATCTATGGTTCGCGTAAATTCATCAAAGTAAGCCGGCGCCGGGTGGTTGATCTCGGTGGCACTGAACAAGACCTTGTCAACCAACGCCAGCGCCTGGTCCACACTGGCGTTTCGACTGGCCACCGGGCCCGCCAACACCGTCTTCAGCGCAAGATCACCACTCATGCTGCGAGTCAGGTTGCGAGTCATCTCGCCCTGCAACTCCAGGGCCCGCTTGTTCAAGGCCTGCAAGGTGGTGCGCCCCTCGGGGGGCAGATTGCCCTGCGTTAAAAAAGTGGAGCCCAGGGCCCGCATGACGCCCAGGTTTTCGGCCAGGGAGGGCAAGTTGACCAGCGATGCCTGGATCAGGTAGTAGGTGTGTGCCTCGGGGTCAAGCGACATGTTGGAGTCGCTCAGCAATTCTTCGTTGAGCAGCAGTAACTTGCTGATCAACTGGGTATGGAGCCGGGTGCTGTCTGGCGCTTTGAGTTGTCCGCCAGCCACGCCGGGTTCAAGGGTAGCCCAGCGTTGGCGAACATCAGTCCAAAGTGCGTTGACTTGTGGCGAAGCACCCATGAGTTTGAGCTCGCTGTCCAGTACACCCATGGCCTGCACCAACTTGTCACGCATAGCCGGGCGGCGGGCAGCAAGAGCCTCATTACCGCTCAAGGCGCCGGCCGATAGACCACGGTGCGTTTGGGCAAACTGCACAGTGGTATTCAATGCAACGACCGCCTGGACGGCACCGGCTTCTTGCTGGGCAACCTTGATGGCCAGCTGAATCGTATTGAAATACAAGCCGGCAGGTATGAGGACCATCACCAGAGCCAACAGGCCCAAAATAAGAAATTTTTGGATCAGGCTTAATCGGTGTATCAGCGACATGACGCAATCTCCTCACGCCCGAAGGCCTACGGTAGTTGTAACAAGATGAGAAATCAACGCTCTGATGATGCCATGAAATAAGTTGCAAATAACTCAACACGGATCAAGAATTGACAGAGTTACGCATTTGAGCTTCATGCCTCCCCGCTCTATGCTGACATGACCCTTCCCCTGAAATTCCGCTCATCCATCCCGCTCAGAATCACGCTTGCCGTGCCGAGCCTGGTGCTGTTGGGTGTCTGGGGTTTGACGTTTTACGCCAGCCATTTGTCGCAACACGGTCTGCACGCCGCACTGGGCGAGCATCAAGACGCCCTTGTCCTGGTGCGCCAACGCATCGTGCTGGCGGCCGCCGTGGTGACCCCGGGCTTGAGCGCATTGGTGTGGTGGGTCGTCCGGCGCCAGCTGTCGCCCCTGCTCAGCACCCTGGGCCAACACAACAGCGCCCTGGAGCAGCTGCGCATTGCTGCCACCGCGTTTGAATCATTGGAAGGCAAGACCATCACCAACGCCGAGCAGGTGATCCTGAAGGTCAACGCGGCCTTTACCCGCATCACGGGCTACAGCGCTGAGGAGGTTGTGGGCCAAACGCTCCGCATGCTGAGCTCAGGCCGCCAGTCCCCATCGTTTTATCAGGCGATGTGGCACACCCTGGCGCAGGACGGTTTCTGGCGGGGAGAAATTTGGAACCGGCGAAAAAGCGGAGAGATCCACCCGGAGTGGCTGGTCATCAGGGCCGTGAAAAACGAGACGGGCTCGCCACCCACTATGTAGCCACCTTCAGCGACATCAGCCTGCACAAGACCTCTGAAGCCCGAATTCAGAACCTCTCCTACTACGACCCGCTGACCGGCTTGCCCAACCGGGCGCTGATGATGGACCGCACGGCGCAGGCGCAAACCGCCATCACCCGCAACCAGAGCGAAGGCGCCCTGTTGCTGATTGATCTGGACCACTTCAAGACCCTGAACAAAACCCTGGGCCATGAGACTGGCGACCTGCTGCTACAGCAAGTGGCCCAACGGCTCAGCACCTGCGTGCGCGAGGGCGACACCGTGGCCCGCCTGGGTGCTGACGAGTACATGGTGCTGCTGGAAAACCTGGGCAAAAACACGCCGGAGGCCGCCACCCGTGCGCGTCTGTTGGGCGAGAAAATCCGCAAACTGTTTGATGAGCCCTATGTGCTGGGCGAGCACACCTGTCACATCACCCCCAGCATCGGCCTGAGCCTGTTCTCGGATGGGCATCCCGGCGTTGACGAGCTGCTCAAGCGCACCGACCTGGCGATGTCGCAGGCCAAGGGTGCCGGGGGCAACTCCGTGCGCTTTTTTGGGCCTCAAATGCAGGCCGCCGTACTGGCGCGCGCGCACCTTGAAAACGGCTTGCGCGAGGCACTGGCTCAAAAGCAATTTTTGCTGCACTACCTGGCCCAGGTCACCGACACCGGCTGGATCAATGGCGCCGAAGTGCTGGTGCGCTGGATGGCCCCCGGGCGAGGCCTGGTATCACCCGCCGAATTCATTCCGCTGGCAGAAGACACCGGCCTCATCCTGCCGCTGGGCCAGTGGGTGCTGGAAACCGCCTGCCACAGAACCAACTCAAGATCGACCAGGGCTTTGTACGCGACATGCTGCAGAACCCCAACGATGCAGCCATTGCCGGTTTGGCGCTGGAATCGGCCACATTTCAGGCTCTATTGCCCGTGTAAAACCCGGGTTAATTTGCTATTTAATTTAGCTCATCATCCCATACGATACGCCGGCTAGCGGTTGATATTTCTCAAAATTTATCTGCGCATTCATTGAGAACCGTCAAAGGCACCCGCACAGACAGCTCCGCTGACGGCCCATGAGGACTAGACTGAAATCGTCATCTACTTTGACAGTTCTGTCCCTCACACCTGTAAGGAGCCACCATGCCGAACCTGATGAAAGCCGCCGTCTTTATTGAGCCTGGCCGCATAGAAATTGTTGACAAACGCATTCCCGATGTGGGCCCCAACGACGCCCTGATCCGCATCACCACCACCACCATTTGCGGCACCGACGTGCACATCCTCAAGGGCGAATACCCGGTGGCCAAGGGCTTGACCATTGGCCACGAGCCAGTGGGCGTGATCGAAAAACTCGGCAGCGCCGTGCAGGGCTACACCGAGGGGCAGCGCGTGATTGCCGGCGCCATCTGCCCCAACTTCAACTCGTACGCCGCTCAGGACGGCGCGCCCTCGCAAGACGGCAGCTACCTGATTCCCCAAGGGCTGTGCGGTTGCCATGGCTTCAAGGCCACCGCGGGCTGGCGCTTTGGCAACCTGATTGATGGCACCCAGGCCGAGTACGTGCTGGTGCCCGACGCCCAGGCCAACCTGGCCCCCATTCCTGACGGACTGACCGACGAGCAGGTGCTGATGTGCCCGGACATCATGTCCACCGGCTTCAAGGGGGCCGAAAACGCCAACATCCGCATTGGCGACACCGTGGTGGTGTTTGCCCAAGGCCCGATTGGTCTGTGCGCGACCGCCGGTGCCCGCTTGCTGGGCGCCACCCGCATCATCGCGGTGGATGGCAACGAGCACCGCCTGGGCATCGCCAAACAAATGGGTGCCGATGTCACGCTGAACTTCAAAACCTGCGACGTGGTCGATGAAATCATGAAACTCACCGGCGGGCGCGGTGTGGACTCGTCCATTGAGGCCCTGGGCACGCAAGCCACCTTTGAGTCTGCGTTGCGCGTGCTCAAACCCGGCGGCACCCTGTCCAGCCTGGGCGTGTACTCCTCCGACCTGACCATTCCCCTGTCGGTATTTGCCGCCGGCCTGGGCGACCACAAGATCATCACGGCCTTGTGCCCTGGCGGCAAAGAGCGCATGCGCCGCCTGATGAATGTGGTGGCCTCCGGCAGGGTGGACCTGGGGCTGCTGGTGACCCACGAGTTCAAGCTGGAGAACATCGTCGCGGCCTACGAGCTGTTTGCCAATCAGCGCGACGGGGTGTTGAAGGTGGCGATCAAGCCTTGAGCTGACAACGCTTCAACCTCGTTTCAGGACCACGTGGGTGAAGTCCAAAAACTCATCCAGGTGTTCCGTGATCACATTGACCAGAATCGGCAACAACAGCGCCTGGTAGTCATGCACCGCAATATTGCGAAACGCCACCATCCGCTTGAGCGCCACAGCCAGTTCAGCACCAATCCACCCGCCTTGCGCCAGCAACTCAAACACATCGCGGGCGCTTTGCGGCACCCCCAGGCCTTCGCGGCGAACCAGGTGTTGCCCCATGTCCAGCACCGCCTCACAGGCGCGCTGCACGTTTAACACAGCGGCATCCTGGCGGGTGAAGTCGGTCCCAAACGTCGTAGGGTCGCGGTCATATTCCTCGCAGGCACGGGCCACACAACGCTCTACAGTGGCAGCTTTGTTGATCAACACATCATCGGGCATAGATTCTTCCGGTTGCGGCTATGTCCGCCATCAAGGGCGCACGGGCTTCATCCAGCGCGGTTTTTTCGCTCAACACAAAACATTCAAACAAACCCACGGGCAAGCCCACGCTCCACAAACGACGCCCGGTGGTGATGACCTGGTACTGCATCACGGTGGAGGCTGCGCGAAGGTCGAGCAAATCCACCGGGCAGCCAGCGATATCCGCCAACTCACCCGACGCATCCCACAGCGCCAGCGGGTCGGCGTAGCCCGCCACCAAAACAGCCAGATCCAGGTCACTGCGGGCGTCAGCCTGGCCCTGCACCTGGCTGCCAAACACATAGACCGCCATGGCCAACGGGAAACGCGCGCGCACCAGCGCCACCAACCGCCCAGGCAGGCTGCCGGGCAATGCGTCAAGGAGTTGATTTGCCAACAAGGTCATGCGGTCATTATGGCGAGAATGAGCGCCGACCAGCGGCGCTTTTAACTCAAACCAGCCGCTGCGCCAAATAGGCGTACAGCGGAATCCCCAGAATCAGGTTGAACGGAAACGTGAGGCCCAGTGACATACCGAAATACAGTGACGGGTTCGCCTCCGGCACCGCCACCCGCAGCACCGCTGGCACCGCAATGTAGGAGGCGCTGGCCGCCAGCACCATCAGCAAGGTCACGTTGCCGGGCGACATACCCAAGCCCAGGCCCAAGCCCAGCGCCGCTGCCGCATGCACCAGTGGCCCCAAAATCGCATAGATCAGCAGCCACGGGGAGCAGGTTCTGAGGCCACCCATGTTGCGCGCCGCCAGCAGCCCCATGTCCAGCAAAAAGAAGGCCAGCATGCCCTTGAACAGGTCCACCGAGAAGGGCTGCATCACCGCCTGCCCGGCCTCGCCGGTGACAAAACCGATCACCATCGCGCCCAGCAGCAGCAGTTGGGCGCCATCGGTCATGGACTCCCGCAAAATATGCCCGATGGACGTCTTTGGCGCTCCCGCTGCCGCAGTCGCAACCACCCCAACCCCGGCCGTAACAGCCGCACCAGCCGCTTGGCCAGCCTGGCGGGCGTGATTGGCCAGCACCACCGCCATGATGATGGCCGGCGACTCCATCAGCGCCATGGCGGCTGCCATGTGGCCACCGTAAGCCACGGCGTGGGTGTCCAGGTATTGCACGGCGGTAATAAAAGTCACCGCGCTGACCGAGCCATAGGTGGCCGCCACTGCGGCGGCATCAAAGCGGCTCAGCACCCGGCGCAACAACATGTAGCCGACCATCGGCACCACCACAGCCAGCGCCAGCGCCGCGCCCAGGCTCACCGCCACATCCACCGTGAAGCCCGACTTGGCCAGCGCAAAGCCGCCCTTGAGCCCCAAAGCCATCAACAGGTAGAGGGATAAAAACCGGGAGATTTGGGGCGGGATTTCAAGATTGGACTTCAAGCCCCCAGCCACGATGCCAAAGACAAAAAAGAGAATGGCGGGGTCGAGTAGGTTTTGCATATTTTTTTAGTAGGGTGATGGCTGCGTGTGGCCTGGCAGGAGGCCTCTAGCCTAAAGATTTTAAAGGTTCTTAAAAAGCAGATAATTTGTGAAAATCATTCCCAGAAAAACTGCAACTAACGTGCCACCAGAATACCCATGAGCACCCACTTCAATTACAAGCACCTCTATTACTTTTGGGTGGTGGCCAAAGAGGGCGGCATGTCCCGCGCCGCCATCAAGCTCGACATGGCGGTGCAAACCGTGAGCAGCCAGGTCCGGGAACTCGAACGATCGCTGGGCTATGCGCTGCTCAAGCCCGCAGGGCGTGGGCTGGCCCTGACCGATGCCGGCCTGGCCGCCCTGGCGCAGGCCGAGCAGATTTTTCAACTCGGTGAGCGCCTGCCCGCGCTGGTGCGCGATGCCACGAGCTCCCCCACGGTGCGCTTGAGCGTGGGCGTGTCCGATGGCCTGCCCAAGCTGTTGGTGCGCCGGCTGTTACAGCCCGTGCTGGCAGAGCCACACTTGCGCCTGCTGTGCCGCGAACGTGATTTGGATGGGCTGCTGGGCGACCTGGCTTTGCACCAGCTGGACATTGTGCTGGCCGACCGCCCGGCACCCGCCAACCCCAACATCAAACTCTACAGCCACGCGCTGGGCACCTCCCCCTTGGCGTGGTTTGGTGCCGCCCAACTCCTGGAGGCGGCCAGTCCCAATTTTCCGCAGAGCCTGGCGCAGATTCCCGTGCTCTTGCCCACCGCCAACGTCGCCGTGCGCACCCGGCTGGACCACTGGTTTGAACAACGCGGCATCCGCCCGCGGATCGTCGGTGAGTTTGAGGACAGCGCCCTGCTCAAAACCTTTGGCGCCAGCGGCATGGGCGTGTTTCCTGCAGCCGAATGGATCAACGATGAATTGCTGACCCACTACAGCGTCCGGAGGCTCGGGCCGTGCGAGGGTGTGAGCGAGCAGTTTTTCGGCGTGGGCACCGAGAGAAAAGTGCAACACCCGCTGGTCAAGCGCTTGCTGCGCGACCGGGCTGTAGCGGCCTGACTGCAGGCCCGCACGGAAACCCTGTTTTGCTCAGGGCGCAGCGGAGTCGGAGCCCTGGCTGGGTGGTGCAGGTGAGGAGGAATTGGCCTGCAGCTCCTCGCGCAGGCGACGGACCTCGTGGCGCAGAGCGCCAATCTCCTGCATCAGGTCACGTTCAATCTGCCGCTCTTCAGTTTCAACAAACATCGCCGCCACCGAGGCCGTGACCATGGAAAACACCGCCAGCCCCAGCATCACCACCACCACAGAAAAAATGCGCGAGGCGTGGGTGCTGGGCACGATGTCGCCATAGCCCACCGTGGCCGCGGTGGTAAAGGCCAGCCACATTCCGTCACTCAGGGTGCGGGCGCTGGGCTCCAGCAACCAAAAGCCGACCCCGCCCAAACCCAAAATAGTGAGGCAAAGCGCCAGGGAATACAGCACCCCACGCCGGGTAATCCGACGCGTGCGGTTTTGCCAATTTTTCATGCAAAGACTGTACACGCGAACCAGAACAACCAGCTTGACGGGATCGGTCTTGTTGGCAGAAATCGCGCGCTTTGGACAGTGCGGGATTCAGCGCCCAGACGCTATGAATTTGAGCTGTTAAACCGAATAGACACGCCGGCTGGCGTGCTAATT
>JBIIVW010000346.1:0-3280 GCA_044339205.1 Rhodoferax sp.
CGCACGGGACGCGCCATCCGCGCCATGCGCTCCAGCACCCAGATGGCCGAGGCCATGGGTGTGGACACCCTGCAACACAAGATCACCATCTTTGTGATTGCGGCCCTGTTTGCCAGTGTGTCGGGTTGGTTGTTTGCCCACTTTCAGCACAGCGTCAACCCCTCGCCCTTTGGCCTGAACATGGGCATTGAATACCTGTTCATGGCCGTGCTGGGCGGCGTGGGCTTTGTCTGGGGCGCCATTGGCGGCGCGGTGCTCACCAAGCTGCTCGAAGACTGGCTGCAGGTGTTGCTGCCCAAGCTGATTGGCACCAGTGGCAGCTACGAGGTGATCGTGTTTGGCATTGTGCTGGTGCTGGTGCTGAAATACCTGCCCGACGGCATGTGGTCGCTGGTGGGACGTTTTTTCCCCAAACCCGCCCGCAAGGAAGACTGGCTGAATGCGCCCGCGCTGCCTGAGCGCACCAAACCCGCCACCGGCGACATGGTGCTGGAGGTGCTGGCAATTCGCAAGCAGTTTGGCGGCCTGGTGGCGGTGAATGACATCGGGTTTTCGATCCAGGCCGGGCAGATCGTCGGGCTGATCGGACCCAACGGGGCCGGCAAGTCCACCACCTTCAACCTGATCACCGGCGTGCTGGGGCTCACTTCGGGCGAAGTCAAATTCCGGGGCGAGCCCATCCACGGCAAGCCCTCCCGCGAGATCGCCCAGCGCGGCATGGCGCGCACGTTTCAGCACGTCAAGATGATTCCCGAAATGACGGTACTGGAAAACGTGGCGCTGGGTGCCCACCTGCGCGGCCACAAGGGCACGCTGTCCAGCATGCTGCGCCTGGACCGGGCCGAAGAACAAAGCCTGATGCGCGAGGCCGCCCGGCAGTTGGAGCGCATCGGCATGGGCGGCTCGCTGCATGAACTGGCCGGCAACCTGGCCATGGGGCCACAACGCCTGCTGGAAATTGCCCGTGCGCTGTGCTGCGACCCGGCGCTGCTCTTGCTGGACGAACCCGCAGCGGGCTTGCGCCACAAGGAAAAACAGGCGCTCATCGCCGTGCTGCGCCAGTTGCGCAGTGAAGGTGTGAGCATCTTGCTGGTGGAACACGACATGGACCTGGTGATGGAGGTCTGCGACCACCTGGTGGTGATGGAATTTGGCACGCTGCTATTGCAAGGCACGCCCGAAGAAATCCAGCAAAGCCCTGCCGTGCGTGCCGCCTATCTCGGCACTGAACATTGAGGACTCTTGAGATGACAACGCCTATTCTTCGTGTTCAGGGCCTGCGCACCGGCTACGGCCGCGCCGAGGTGCTGCACGGCATTGACCTGTCGGCCACCGCCGGCAGTGTGATCACCGTGATTGGCCCCAACGGCGCGGGCAAATCCACCTTTTTGAACGCCTTGATGGGGGTGCTGCCCTCGCAGGGCGAGATCGAGTTTCAGGGGCAGTCCATCCGCATGCTGTCGCTGGAAGAGAGGGTGATGCTGGGCATTGCCCTGGTGCCCGAAAAGCGTGAGCTGTTTGGCACCATGTCGGTGGAAGACAACCTGGTGCTGGGCGCCTTTCGCCAGGTGCGCCTGCGCAACAAGCAGTGGCGCGAGCAAATTGACGTGGTGTTTGATATTTTCCCGCGCCTCAAAGAGCGGCGCACGCAGCTTGCGGGCACGTTGTCGGGCGGGGAGCGCCAGATGCTGGCTGTGGGCCGAGCCCTGATGTCGCGCCCCACCCTGCTGATGCTCGATGAGCCCAGCCTGGGCTTGGCGCCGCTGGTGGTCAAAGAGATCTTCAGAACCATTGACGCCCTGCGCAAAACCGGTGTCACCACCTTGCTGGTGGAGCAAAACGCCCGCGCCGCGCTGGAGACCGCCGACTACGGCTACGTGCTGGAGATGGGCGAGATGGCCCTGCACGGCCCGGCCAAAGACCTGGCCACCGACTCCCGTGTGATCGACACCTACCTGGGGGCCGCCCGCAAGCCCAAAAGCTGACCCGGGCGCCTCTGTGACGTGAAATCAGACATTTTTTAGATTATTTAGCCCTCTAGCCGGCGTGTTACATGCCCTGGAAGCTATTAAATATATAGCAATTATGAGCACCTTCCAACCCTGCACCGACGACATGGCCTTTATCCTGCAGCAGGTGCTGCGGGCCCCGGCGCAACTGCAGGCTCTGCCCGCCTTTGCCGAGGTGGACGCCGACCTGATGCACCAAGTGCTCGATGAAGCGGGCAAGTTTGCTGGTGAAGTGGTAGCCCCGCTCAACCGCGAAGGCGACGAAACCGGTGCGCGATTTGCTCACGTAGACGGGCGCGGCACAGTCACCACGCCGCCAGGCTTCAAGGACGCCTACCAGGCCTTTTGGCAAGCGGGCTGGCCGGCATTGGCCTGTGCTGCGGAGGATGGCGGCCAGGGGCTGCCCACTGTGCTGGAAGCCATGCTGTTCGAGATGCTCAGCGCCGCCAACCACGGCTGGACCATGGCACCGGGCCTGCTGCACGGGGCCTACGAGTGCCTCAAACACCACGGCAGCACTGAACTCAAGGCCGCCTATGTTGAAAAAGTAGCCACCGGAGAATGGCTCGCCACCATGTGCCTGACCGAACCCCATGCCGGCAGCGACCTCGGGCTGGTGCGCACCAAGGCCACCCCCCAGTTGGATGGCAGTTACGCGCTGAGCGGCACCAAGATCTTTATCTCGGGCGGCGAGCACGACCTGACCGACAACATTGTTCACCTGGTGCTGGCCCGCCTGCCGGATGCGGCCCCCGGGCCCAAAGGCTTGTCGTTGTTCCTCGCCCCCAAGGTCATGCCGGGAGGTGAGCTCAATGCGGTTCATTGCGATCGCATTGAAGAAAAAATGGGCCTGCACGGCAGCCCCACCTGCGTCATGCGCTTTGACGAGGCGACCAGTTGGTTGGTGGGCGAGCCCCATCGGGGGCTCAACGCCATGTTTGTCATGATGAACGCCGCCCGACTGCACGTGGCGATGCAAGGCATTGGCTTGCTGGAGGCCGCGTGGCAAAAGGCTGACGCCTACTCCCGCGAGCGGCGCCAGATGCGCGCGCCCAAGCCAGTGATGAGCAGCACCCCCGACCTGATCGCCGAGCACCCGGCCATGCGCCGCATCCTGTCCACCCAGCGCGCCTGGATCGACGGCGGGCGCGTGCTGGCCTACCGCACGGCGGTTGAGCTCGACCTGCTCAAGGCCCACCCGGACGCCGCACGCCGCCAGACAGCCCAGCAGTGGTGCAGCCTGGTGACGCCCGTGCTCAAGTCCGCCTGGA
>JBIIVW010000009.1:0-35185 GCA_044339205.1 Rhodoferax sp.
GCGCCCACTATTGCCAAACCCAAACCATGGTTGACTTGTCCGTGTGTGCGTGCAGGGTCTCCCCGGAAGAAGCGATCAAATAAATGCGGTAGATCGTCATCATGAATCGTCTCGCCTTGATTGACCACACACAAATGGATTTGACCATCATTGGTGTGCGAGATATTCAACTGCACACAAGAGCCAGGATTTGCATATCGAGTTGCATTGCCTAGCAGGTTGGAGATAGCGCGGCGAAGAAGCGGTACATCAAAGTCCCCTTGAGCTTCCCCAAACACCACAGCTTCCAGTCCCGCCTCTGCTATTGCCGCTTCGTGATACTCCAGCACGTCCTTGGCTACCGTTGAGAGACTTGGCACGTGTGAACGTCTGGCACCTACTCCGCGATCCGCTTGGGAGAGAAACAGCATATCTTTAACAATGCCAGTCAAGCGGTGCAGCTCCTCTAAATTTGACTCAAAGACGTCACGGGCATTGGTTTCGCCAATTTGTATCAACGCCAGTTCATTGTTCACCATCAATGTGGCAAGCGGCGTGTAAAGCTCGTGAGCAACATCAGCATTGAAGCCCTCCATTTGAAGGTATGCTTTTTCAATGCGTGTCAAGAGCGCATTGAATTGATCAATTAGGGGCTGCAACTCAAGCGGTTGTCCCTGTCCATCCAGACGTTGGTGCAATCTATCTGCAGACAGCTCACCCGCCTGACCCGTCAAACGTTTCAAGGGCGCAAGACCAAACTTGACTAGCCAAAACCCGGACAAGGACACGATGATTGCGCCTGCAAGTGCTGCCACGAACAAGGTCCATCCAATCCGATCAAGCAATTCATTTTCGGGTTGCGTGTCAACTGCCAGATTAACGCGGAACTTTTTAGACATGCCCCCATAGACTTGAGTAACCTCAAATTGTCTTTTGCGTAGGAGGGGTTTTGCGCTTTGGTTCTTGTTGTAGGCATACAGCGTCGCGCCATCGAGATTCGCAATATCGACAGAAAAAATTGCGTTCCCTACAAAAAGATCATCAAATTTATGAGCCTTTTTTTCAGAAATATGTTGATCGTTATCCTCTGTCAAGACATGCCTTATAACAAGCTCCTTTTGCGAAAGCGCGTCCTCCTGACGCTCCCGAAAATTGAATACGGTGACGAGGTAAACCGCTAAGCAGACGAGTCCAAGGCCCAAAAAAACCTGGAACGCGAGTAACCAGGAAATTCGTGTTCTCAGTGACTGATTGCTTTTTCGTGTGATCATGCCTTGCGCAACTCCATCACGTAGCCCATACCTCGGATAGTGTGCAGTAACGCTGAGTCGAACGGTACATCAATCTTGCTGCGCAGGCGCCGTATGGCGACCTCAACGACGTTGGTTTCACTGTCAAAATTCATATCCCAAACCTGTTCTGCAATTTCTGTTCGCGATAGAACCACGCCTTTCTTGCGGAGGAAAAGGGTCAGTAGCAAAAACTCTTTGGCAGTCAGATCCAATCGTTGACCCGCACGTACAACTTTGCGCCGCACCAAATCCACTTCGAGGTCTGACAGTTGCAATTTTGTGGGTTCTGATGTGTCGCTTGTGCCGTTGGAGCGCCGTAACAATGCCTGAACTCGGGCAGTCAATTCTGAAAAGGAAAACGGCTTGACCAAATAGTCATCAGCGCCAGTTTGTAATCCAAGCACCCGATCTTCCACGCTGGCCCTTGCCGTCAACATCAAAACGGGTGTCTGCTTTGTTTTTCGAAATGCAGCCAGTAGGGCTAAACCGTCAATGCCGGGAAGCATCTGGTCGAGTATCAGCAGATCATGTCCACCTTCAAGAGCAAGGTGAAGCCCGTCAACGCCGTTGTGAGCGACATCAATAATGTAGCCTGACTCCAGTAGACCCCTGCGAATGTACACAGCGAGCTTGATTTCATCTTCAATCAGCAATATCTTCATGGTCGGATTCTCGGTGCATGCGCCTTCTTTTCAAATTACGAATTTGTAATCTGGCTGTTGGCAATTTGTCGCGGGCTGCTGATTAAAGTTCACCCATGTCGGAAGGCATAGCCAAGGCAGGTCGCCTAAGGCTTACTCAAAACAAAGGGTCCTATCATGAACGTACGTAAATTATTTCTCTGCACCTTGACAGCTGTTGCAGTTTCTGCCTCAGGGATCGCTTCCGCTTCGTCGCTTTATCACGATGTCGGTGGAGAGGCTGGGGTTACGCTCCATCCTGATCACGCCCAGTCCACCAAAACTCGCAGCGACGTGGCCCTGGAGCTGAGTGAATCCCTCAAAAATGGTTCATATGCGTTCTTGTCGAAGGGTGCACCTGTGCCTGCTAAAAGACTCTTAAACCCGGCCACGCGAGAGCAAATCCAGCAGGAGTTTTTGAGCATGACTGCCAGTGATAAGCAGCAGCTCAAAGAAATGTATCCAAATTGAAGCGCGAAATTTAGCGTTGTATTCGTTGAAAAACTTGAATTTTTTTGATGTGCCATGCCATCGTTTTCGAGGTGTGATCAGGCGATTGAGCCTGATCACAAAGTTGCATGGTTGCATTTGAGGCAGCTGGGTCTCAAAGAGGCTCACTTTAACGATAAATAGGCATGCTGCGCAGGCAATTAACGCTAAGCCAGTCAGTACAATTCGAAAACTTATGCGCTTCTGGTTGTCCATTTTTTTGATGGTATTTTTGCCGCTTCAGTCCGCTTGGGCTGTTGCTGCGCCTTATTGTGGTCACGAAAATTCAGCGCCTGTCAGTCACTTCGGTCATCACGCGCACGAGCATCACGCGACTGACTCGGCTGTGGACTCCTCCCAGGATAGGTCAGGTGTGCCCGCCTCAGGCGAGGTTGATGTCGACTGCACCCCTTGCAATGGGGTGGGTAGCGCGCTGATGCTCAACTTCAGCCCCCCGGGCTTTTTCCTGGGCAAGACCCACTACGCCATCGGCGTCTCGTCCGAATCGCCCATTCCGCTGCTCCAAAGGCCCGAACGCCCCAAGTGGCAACGCCTCGCCTGAGCGGCGAGGCGGGCTAGGCAGCCTTCCCCAACGACTTTTAGAGGTTGCTCTAGCGAGCGGCCAACAGCGCGTTTTCGTGCGCCGTCAGTCGTGCTTCGCCGATTTCAATCACGTGGATTTCCACCAGAGAAAAATCGGATGTTAAAGATCAAAAAAAGACCAATGTGGCCCATCGCTCTTGTAGCGGGTGCCCTGATAACTCCGTTCGTATGGGCCCAATCAGCGCCGCTGGCCCTCATGGACCCTGCTGCATCGAGTCAGCCAACGACCCGGTTTTGGACTCTCAAGACTGTTTTTGAGCAGGCGTGGGCACTACAGCCCGAGGCCCGTTCTATCGACCTGCGGCGGGATGCGGCCTCTGCGGCCCGGCTGGCCGCAACAAGCTGGACACCTGAGCCAGCCGCTCTGACGCTGCAGTCCACGACAGGCGGACCCGGCGCGAATAGTGGAGGCCGTGAATTTGAAGCGGGCATTGCCGTGTCACTGTGGCTTCCCGGTGAACGAGCCCGCAAACAGGCACTGGGCGAGGCTGAGCAACGGGCTGTCGAGAGCCATCGTCTTGCAGCCCAGCTTCGCTTGGCTGCCTCGGTTCGCGATGCATGGTGGAGCTACCAGCGCGCCCAAGGTGAGCTTGGTTTGGCACAAGACCGTTTGGTCAATGCCCAAAAGCTGGCGGCAGATGTCGCCCGCAGATACAAGGCCGGCGACCTCTCCAAAGCGGATCAGCATCAAGCCGATGGTGCGGTTGCCCAGGCGCAGGCTGCAGCGGCTGAGGCACTGGGTCTGCGGGATGCAACGTCGGCCGTCCTGAGCGCTTGGCTGGGTGGCGATGGTGCTGCCGTGACGTTTGTGGATGTGGGCGCTGAGCCCCTGGTGGACGCACAGCCTATCGCCGCCAACCCATTGGAGCACCCTACGGTTGTCGATTGGCTTGATCAAGCCGAAGTGGCTCGCCGTGTGGCTGCGTTGGTTGCGGTCCAGAAAAGAAGCAACCCGGAACTCACGCTGGCAACCACCCGTGGCCGAGGTCAGCGCGGTGATGCCTACCAACAGACGGTAACGGTGGGGGTTCGGATTCCCTTGGGTTCGGGCTCGCGCTCGCAGGCAAAGGAGGCCACAGCGCAAGCCGATGCACTGGATGCGGAGGTGCGCGCCACGGTTGAGCGCTCACGGTTGATGGCCGACATTCACGCCGCCACCGTGCGCCTGAAGGGCTCCGAGTCTCAGTTCGGTGCCATGACCCGCCATGCCGAACTGGCACGCGAAACCCTGGCCTTTTATGAGAAAGCCTTTCGCTTGGGCGAGGCTGATTTGCCCACCCGATTGCGTGTAGAGCTTGAAGCGGTTCAGGCCGAGCGGCAACTTGCGCGAACACGGATTGATGCCGCTGCAGCCGTTTCAAGTTTGCGTCAAGCGCTTGGGTTGCTGCCGCAATGAGCGGCGAACTCCTCGCAACCAACACCATTCAACACCTTTCATTGACACCCCAAATGACTCGAATCCCACATTTCAAATTGCTTTGCCTGGCTGTGATGCTGGGCATGACCAGCCTGACGGCCCTGGCCGGCGAAGGCCATGACCACGGCGAAGCTCCTGCTGTCGCCTCGGGCCCCGCCCAGCCCCGTTTTGCCGCAACCTCGGATCTGTTCGAACTGGTCGGCGTGCTCGATGGCAAAAAATTGGCCCTCTATCTTGATCATTTCGCTGATAACAGCCCTGTTAAAGACGCCAAGCTGGATGTCGAAGTCGGTAGCGCCAAGGTCGCCGTCAAACGTGTGGGCGAGGGCGAATTTGAAGCTGAACTGATCACGCTCCCACCAGAAGGCCTGCTCACGGTGACCGCCACCGTCATCGCCGGCAACGAGTCCGACCTCTTGGCCGGGGAACTCGACATTCACCTGGACACCCATGCATCTGCGCCTGGCGCAACCTGGTCAACCCGGGCCATCGCTGGTTGGGGTGCCGGTGTCATCGCTGTTTTCGCCCTGTTGTTTGGTTTGAGGCGTGCCCGTGCGCCGCGCGCGGGAGGTGCAGCATGAAACATCACAACTTGACTTCAGCCTGGCTGCCCATGGTGTTGGCACTGGTTATGGCTGCGCCCGTGAGTGCGAACGCTGGCGAAGGTCACGACCATGGCGATGCACCCCCTGCCGCCAGTGGCAATGGCCCCAAGCGCCAACCCGATGGCAGCGTCTTTTTGCCCAAGCCTGCACAGCGGCAACTTACCGTGCGCACCTTGCCGCTGGTTGAGGCCGAACTGGCCAAAGCGTTTGAGCTGACCGGCAAGGTGGTCATGGACCCCAATGCGGGGGGCAAGGTTCAGGCGGCGCTGGCAGGTCGGCTCGAAGGTGGCCCCAAGGGACTCCCGGGTGTGGGCCAGCAGGTTCACAAAGGCGAGGTGCTGGCCTTTGTGGTGCCCACCACGGGTGCCATTGAGCGGTCTAACCAGGTGTCTCAGCAAGCCGAGTTGCGCGCGGCGCGTTCTCTTGCTGAAAAGCGCGTGGCGCGCTTGAAGGAGCTGGCGGATACGGTTCCCCGCAAAGACATTGAAGCGGCCGAGAGTGAGTTGCTCAGCTTGACCGGGCGCCTGAATGCGGTAGGTGCCGGCCTCTCCAATCGGGATGCACTGGTCGCACCGGTTTCCGGCGTGATCGCGTCTGCCCATGCGGTGGCGGGCCAGGTGGTTGACGCCAGAGAACTGGTGTTCGAGGTCGTGGACCCCGATCGATTTCGCATCGAAGCCTTGGCGTATGACACGGCGCAGGCTCAACGCATCGCAGGCGCCACACTGGCTTTGGGGACCCAGCGTGTTCCATTGACATTCATGGGCGGTGCCAAGAGCTTGCGCGACCAGGCGTTGCCTTTGATGTTCAAGGGCGATTCGCAGGCGCTGGGGCAGCTTGCCTTGGGGCAAACCGTCAAAGTCTTCGTTCAGTCCAGTGAGCGTATCAAGGGGGTGCAAGTGCCCGTTGCTTCGCTGCTGAGGAATCCGGCCAACCAAACCATTGTGTGGGTCAAGGCCGATCCCGAGCGTTTTGAGTCGCGGGTCGTCACGTTCGAGCCCCTGGATGGAACCTCTGTGGCGGTCACCTCGGGGGTGGCCGCGGGTGAGCGGGTGGTGACGCAAGGCGCCACACTCATCAATCAAGTTCGCTGAAGGAGCCGCTATGTTCAAGTGGTTACTCGAAAACAGCCTGTCCAATCGGCTGCTGGTGTTGATCGCCAGTGCCGTTTTGATGGCCTATGGTGCCTTCACTTTGTCCCGCACGCCGGTAGATGTGTTTCCTGATCTCAATAAACCCACCGTCACGATCATGACGGAGGCCGGCGGCATGGCGGCCGAAGAGGTGGAGCAACTCATCACCTTCCCCCTGGAGACCACGATGAATGGGCTGCCCGGGGTGGAGAGCGTGCGCTCGGTTTCCAGCGCAGGCTTGTCCTTTATTTACGTGACGTTTGACTGGAGCACGGAAATATTTCGGGCCAGGCAGATGGTGTCGGAGCGTCTGTCATCCATGGAAGAAGGCATGCCTGCCGGCGTGATCCCCCGCATGGGGCCGATCAGCTCCATCATGGGTGAAATCATGCAGGTGGCTATTCCGATTGATGTGGAGAAGCTGTCGCCGATGGCCGTGCGGGAGTACGCGGACTGGGTGTTGCGGCCGCGTCTGATGGCCATTGCGGGTGTGGCGCAAGTCATCCCCATTGGTGGTGAGGTGCGCCAGTTCCAGGTGCAGCCCAACACGGTGCGCATGGCAGAACTGGGCATTACCCATGACCAGCTGTCCAGGGCGCTCAAAGGCTTTTCTTCGAATACGTCGGGCGGCTTTCTGGAGCTCAACGGTCGGGAGTACCTGATCCGCAACCTGGGGCGAACCTCCCGGCTCGACGACCTTAAAAATCTGGCGCTGACTGCCAGAAACAACCAGCCCGTGTTGCTCAGGCAGGTAGCAGACGTGACGTTTGCACCCGCCATCAAGCGTGGCGATGCCGGGTTTGAAGGCAAGCCAGCCGTCATTTTGGGCATTCAGAAGCAGCCCACGGCGGACACCATCACCCTGACTCGCACCATTGAGGCGGCGCTGGGCGACTTGACGAAGTCTTTGCCCGCAGGCATGGAGGCGCCTCGCGTCACCTTCCGCCAGGCCAGCTTCATTGAAGCGTCTGTCACCACGCTCCAGGGCAAGCTGATTGGGGCGTCGGTGTTTGTGGCGGTCATTTTGTTTGTGTTTCTGGGCACCCTGCGGCCCACGCTCATTGCGTTGACCGCCATTCCGGTGTCGATCTTCATCACCGGTCTGGTTTTTAAATACTTTGGCTTGTCCATCAACACCATGACGCTGGGGGGGCTGGCGATTGCCATTGGGGGCTTGGTGGATGACGCGGTGGTGGACGTCGAGAACGTCATGCGACGGCTCAAAATCGACCGCCAGAAGCATCCGCACAAGCGCCTGCATCCCATCGAGATTGTCAAAATGGCCTCCATGGAGGTGCGCTCGGGCATTCTGTACGCCACAGCCATCATCGTGCTGGTGTTCTTGCCCTTGTTTGCCCTGCCGGGCATTGAAGGGCGCCTGTTTGTGCCGCTGGGGGTCGCGTTCATCGTGTCCACGCTGGCCTCGTTGCTGGTGTCGGTGACCGTGACGCCCGTGCTGGCGTTCTACCTCTTGCCTCACATGAAGAACCTGGACCATGGCGACACCCGGGTCGTGACCTGGCTCAAAGCGGGGTACCGCTCCAGTTTGCAGGCGGTGCTCAACCGCCCCAAGGCCGCAATTGCGGCGGGCGGGGTGGCGTTTGTGCTCTCGGTGATTGCCGTGCCTTTCTTTCCAACGACCTTTTTGCCACCGTTCAACGAAGGCACCTTGCTGGTGGGAATTCGGCTCAACCCGGGGGTGACCCTAGCCGAGTCTGCGTCACTGGCCAGTCAGGCCGAGGTGCTGATTCGCGCCGTGCCCGAGGTGACCCACGTCGGGCGGCGCAGTGGCCGGGCTGAGCTGGATGAGCATGCAGAAGGCGTCCATGTGAGTGAGCTGGATGTGGGTTTGTTGCCCGCCTCACAACTGAGTCGCAGCATGACCGAGATTCAGGGCGACATCCGCAGCCGCCTGATCAATCTGCCCGCAGCCATTGCCATTGGCCAGCCCATTTCGCACCGCATTGATCACATGCTCTCCGGGGTGCGTTCCCAAATCGCCATCAAGCTGTTTGGTGACGACCTGGACACTTTGCGGGGTCAGGCCGATGCCTTGCGTGGACGACTGGCCGCTATTCCCGGTCTGGCCGATCTGGAAGTCGAAAAACAGGTGCTGGCCCCGCAAATCACCGTGCGGGTGGATTACGCGGCGGCAGCCCAGTATGGCGTGTCCGTGCCGGAGATTCTCTCGGTCTTGCAGAGCCTGGTGGAGGGCGAGAAAGTGACTCAAATCGTCGAGGGCAGCCGGCGATTCAACCTGGTAGTGCGCCTGCCGGAGAGCGCACGGTCGCTGGAAGGTCTGGGGCAAATTCTCATGGAGACGCCCACCGGCCGAGTGCCCTTGTCCAAGTTGGCCAGCATTGAGGATGGGGATGGTCCCAACCAAATCAGCCGCGACGATGGCAAGCGACGGATTGTGTTGTCCGCCAACGCGCAAGGCAGGGCTTTGTCAGAGGTGGTGGCCGACATCCGCAAAGTGGTGGCCGAAAGCAAGCTGCCCGAGGGTTACTTTGTGACGCTGGGCGGGCAGTTCCAGGCGCAAGAGCAAGCCAGTCGCCTGGTGGGCATGCTGTCGGTCGTGTCCTTGGTGTTGATGTTTGTGGTGCTGTACAGCCGCTACAAGTCGGCCACGCTGTCGGCGCTCATCATGGTGAACATTCCGCTGGCCTTGGTGGGTGCTGTCCTGGGGCTTTGGCTCTCAGGGCAGCCGCTCTCCATTGCCGCCCTGATTGGTTTCATCACCCTGGCGGGGATCTCGGTGCGCAACGGTATTCTGAAAGTCAGCCATTACCTGAACCTGATGCGCATTGAAGGCGAGAGCTTTGACCACGCCATGATTGTCAGAGGCTCGCTGGAGCGATTGAGCCCGGTGCTGATGACGGCGCTGGTGACCGCCTTTGCCCTGGCGCCCCTGCTGTTTGAGGCCGAGCGCCCCGGCACGGAGATTCTCAATCCGGTCGCAGTGGTCATTTTTTCCGGGCTGATCAGCTCGACCCTGCTGGACACATTTTTGACCCCGGCCATGTTCTGGCTGTTTGGTCGCAAAGATGCTGAGCGACTTCTGGACGACAAGAACGCCGATGCGTTTTGATTTTTTTACCCAACCACTTAACCAACCAACCGAAGGTACTTTATGAAAATCGCCCATCTTCTCGCCTCCCTGCTCATCGTCAGCACGGGCGCAGCTTATGCCGCCGGTAATCACGACCATGGACACGAACACAAGCCGCTCCACGGCGGGATTGTGGTCGAGTCCAACGACATGGACTATGAGCTGGTTGCCAAGTCCGACGTCATCACACTGCACCTGCGGGACCACGGCAAGCCAGCCAATACGCAGGGCATGAGCGCCAAACTGACCTTGCTCAACGGAACTGAAAAGTCTGAAGTCATGCTCGCACCCGCCGGTAGTAGCCACTTGGAGGCCAAAGGCAGCTTCAAGGTGGCGGCGGGTACAAAGGTGGTGGCGCTCGTCACGATGCCCGGCAAAAAGCCTGCAAACGTTCGCTTTGCCATCAAGTAAGGGGTCCGGCTGGATTTTTTAGCTCAAATAGGCCGATAGCCGTCATTGAACATGCCTTTGTAGGGTAAAAACTATAGCGATTCAGGCCGACCTGCTTAAGGCCAGCTTGGCGATCAGCTCGGACAGGGCCGAGCGGCTAACCGGTTTGGACACCGCGCCCAGCAGCTTGAAGCGCTACAGTTTGGCGACCATGGGGCGAGCCTGCTGGTTGTGTTCAATGGGCTGCGCCTGCTGAAACTCAAGACGGACATGTGGACGTCCGATAGCGCGATGCAGTGGACGAGACACTGGCTGTATCACTGGGGCTGCGCCAACTTGGACCTCTTCCTGGCCATTCAGCGCGCCTTGCCTGACGGCTGGATCTGGTTGCCCGAAGGCATGAGCGGGCTCGGCAGCCACTGGGGCGCACCGGTCATGGGTCTGCCGCAGGGCACGAGGTTGGCCGCTTGCAGGAGCCAGCCGGTTAAGGCCATCTTACCCACTACGCTGCGCACCGCTGATTTCGTCGATCGGACCCACCGGCGGCTCGCGTTTGTTGTTCGATTTGGCATGCTGGCCAGCGCTGTATTGATCGCCGGCAACGCGCCCAGCCACAAACTTTTCGGTGTCGTATCGTCCACCACATACGATTTGCAGCCAGTAGTCCCTCAAACTGAAAGAAGTAGATGAACAATGCCCCTCGCAGCGCGCAGTGGTACTCAATTGCCATGCTTGTATTCGCCGGCGACCAGGCCGCCAAGAGCTACATCGACATGACGACGCCCTTGGGCTGGTTGCAGGAGGTCACTGCGTTCTTCAATCTGGTTCACGTTCTCAATCCCGGCGCGGCCTTCAGCTTCCTCGCCGGCGCAGGCGGCTGGCAGCGATGGTTCTTCCTTGCGATTGCCCTTGCGGCCTCGGCCTGGTTGGTATGGCAGCTGTACCGGCCGCTGCAAAAACTGGAGGCCCTGTCCTACAGCCTCATTCTGGGCGGCGCTCTGGGCAACGCGTTCGACCGGGCAATACGCGGGCAAGTCGTCGACTACCTCGACTTCCACCTGCATGGCTGGCACTGGCCGGCTTTCAATGTCGCTGACATGGCCATCGTTGGCGGTGCAGCCGCGCTTGTGCTCCAGTCACTGGTGAGCGGCGAAAAAGTCGCAGTGAAACGGCGCACTGGTCTACGACCAGGACAAAAAAAGAGCGTGGGCACAATGGCCCCCGATGACTACCCCTAACTGCCCCACCTATGGCAAGTCAACCTGCTCCACCTACGGTCGGCATAATTCTTCAAGCTGCGTAGAAAAATATTTCACCGTTGGCCAATTATTGGCACATCTCTTTTTGATGACGCGCTCCTCTGTAGCGAGGGCAAATCAGCGGCACGAATTTTCGCCGCTGAAGCCCACTCAAGAGGCGTAGATGCGAATAGTCATTCGCCCCAATTAATCAATTCCCCCCAGCCTTCCGGTTGGGGGGAATCAATCAACTCAGATCAATCTCGTACCCCCTTCTAGCCCGTGTTACCTTTTGGGCCGCAATCCTTTCATCAACCTCCTGCAAGCTGAATACCTGCTCGTCCTTAATGCGACGATGGTTACTCCTTGTTCCTCCATAGTCAAACCTAACAATCAATCCTCCTGCGAGATCTTGAATCAGATAAATCCGGTAAAAGCGCCCGTTGGTTGGGTTGAACCATTTGATTAAAAGCTGCTGCATGGAAACTCCATATAAGTTATGTTGCCATGCTTGTCTGAACAAGGGTACTGAATGCGGCTCTTTTGAATACTTACGCTAAATTGTCATAACCCGTGCTGTTGACTAACCAAAGGACCTGACCTCAAAACGGCTCTGGCTCCTCCAGCTTGGAAGTGTACAAAGCAGGCCCTGACAAAAGCTCTTGATTTGTAAAATCCGGAAGTAAAGACACCAGGTCCAAGGCCTTCGGATTGAGCTGGACATCATGATGACTTAAATTAAAAAGCAAAGTTTTAATGTAATCCTTCAAAAAAAATAGCTTAAATGGATGACATTTGTAAATGCAATTTTTTGAAAAATTAAATGGATTTATTTCCTGATATCTGATTTCAACAAAAATACGATCATTAAGACCTGATGTATCGGCATAAACATCCACGCAAATGTTTAAATCCTTCAAAACAAACGTTGAAGTTTTCAATGGCGGATGACCAACTACACCATCATAAAATTCCAAAAAATCAAATTTTATTTGACTAAGAAAAAGCAAATTTCCTAAAGCCAACTCAGGAAGTGTTTTATAAAAAAAATTTCCCATTCCGATATGAAAATCATAATTTGAAAGCCGGTTAACAGACATCAGATCCCGACAACCTATCAATCTTTGCAGAACTTTGTATTGATATACAGAAGGTTGCGAAAACATCTGAAATTCCAGATTATCCCTTTGCATCAAATAGCCATTAACCCATTCACCAAATTTTTGATATCGCTGTAATTCAGTTTTATAGCCAGTTAAAGCCGACACTAAAATTATCCCTTTGACATCCTTCAAAGATTTAATTGTTTCATTCATTGCAAATCACTCCACTTCATAAGGCCGTTCCAGCTTAAAAATTGCACAACTAAATCTTACGTGATAACTGCACACCAAATCAAGCCACTGATTTTTTGAAAACCTGATTTCCTTAGAAGAAATAATCAGGTTTTCCCATGAAAAAAACACTGAGTAAATTTAGAGCCAGAAAAGCTTCATTTTTGTGAGAAAAATTCATTTTTCATGCCCGCCGCATCGATAAAATGAAAAAATCAGACAAACTAAATCTTTAGAAGAAATATACGGGCCCAAAAGCCAACTATTTACACAGAAGAATTAATTTTTTGATGAGAAATATTTTTCTATCCACGCAAATAGCTTAGCGTTTGTTGCTTAATTGCATCAATTCGCAATGCGCAATGCGCAAGCATTGAAGAAGTCTTTTTTGAATACTGGAATTTGGTAATTCGGCATTCGGCTCTGCCGCAGTGCAAAGCCCATCCGGCGAGACGGGCAACTGGTGGGCACCCGCGCAAGTGGGGAGGCGAAGCCTCGTCTGCGAAGACTGGGATGTTGGCTGCGCGGCCACGTGCAGCTGGGGGGCACCACGCCAGTGGGGGGCGTTCAGCCCCGGTCAGCAGACCTGTTTCGGGGGGCACCATGCCCCAGCATGGGGGGCGTCAAGCCCCGGTCGCCAGACCTGGCCTCTGCCGCTTCGCGGCTACCCTGGCACGGTGTGAGCGGCGAAGCCGAGCCGACAGGCCTCGTTCGAGCGGACGCGAGATGAGAGTCGCCCCCGTGCCAGGGTAGCCGCGAAGCGGCAGAGGCGGGTGGGAGTGAGGGGCCACGAAGTGGAGAGAGGGAGGGCTTGCCCACCCTCTCTCGGCAAAGCCGCAGGGGGGCCGCTTTGCGGGGAGCGAAGCTCCCGACCGTAGGGCGCGGGGGGCCACCCAAAGGGTGGGGGCAAAGCCCCGGCACAGCCGCTGAATTCAATTCATTATTGTGAGATATGATTGTGTGCATAATTGAACTCTTCAAAAATCAGAATACATCACACAATGAAACTCACAAACAGAACTATGACAGCTGATGCATTGGACAAACTGGCCAAAGCCAGGGCCGTCCTGGACGGGCAAAGCCCACGCGCACGCGGTGCTGAAAAGCAACGCATTGCCCTGGATTGGGTGTATCGCTGGGGATGGACCAGCTCCCAAATACTGGATCTCGCCACGGGCGGGGGACGCGCAGGAATTGCAGCCCGCCTGGTCAAAAACATGCTGCTCAGGGCGACTAAAACTGAGACTGGGGGCAGCGTCAAAGGCATCCCGATTCATATGCTCACACTCACTGAGACGGGCCTGGATGAAGCAGAACGTCATCGCGAGGATTTAATTAAATATGAAATGGATCCATATCGCATTGACCAAACCAAACTGCGCCACGATAGTTTGTCTCAAATGTCGAGTGCCAATGCGCTGAAAAATGAAATCATCACCGGTTTCAAAACACCTCGCGAATTACTCGCAAGATCAAGCAAGGATGTGAAGCAACCAGACATCATCTGGATTCAAAACGATTTGAAAAGATTAGGGGTAGAGGTTGAGCTCACCGCAAAATGGGATCGAAAATTAGACCAGTTTGTCAAAAGCTCACTTGTTTCAATGTCAGAAAATGCCCAAGAAATCAATAAAGTTGATACTATACTCCTCGTCAGCGATTCAAAAGCAATCATTAAAAGATACCGCGAAGCCTTCACACCTGGAGCAGAATTTGGACTGTGGGCAAAAAATGATCGTGGATTTTGGACAGAAACCAAAAAAATCAAAGTGCCTGAGTGGGTAGAAGGAAAGATTAGATGTCAGCTTATAGACTATTGATTTGCTGCATTGCAGCGCTTTTTTTGAGTGCATGTGACTCAAAAAAAATTGAAAATGTGGTTCAACAGCCCCTTTCAAGCTCTTCAAACACTGCTGCACAAGAACATCTCACGATCACATTGACACGTGAAAATATTGATCTGAAATCAAAGTTTAATATTGATTTCAATGAAAGATTTATTAAGCTTGAACAAATGAAAAAGGAAGCAGCAATTGCGCAGGCATGCATGCAGCCATTTAACATAAACTTCTGTCCAAGTTCAGTTACAGCAGCCGGCGAAGCTGCAATTAAAAATAACATTTCAGGCGGCGCAAATCCGTATTTATGGCCCGCCTATTTATTTAAGTTTATTTTTATCCTTGTTATTTTTATCATGCTTGTATTCGTTCCGCTTGAACTCTGGAGCAAAAGAATAAAGCCAAATTTGACAGCTAAGGAGCGTACCGATAATGATGTTGCGGAATCAAGAGCAACATTGGAACTGATGAATGATCGAATAAAATATCTTAAGGGAGAAATGGCTATTTTGGAAAAAAAACTAGCACTCAGAAAAGAAGAAATTGAACAAGAACTTATTGATCTTGAATCCGAACATGAAGAAAATATAAAATCTCTCGAAGAAACATTTAAAGAAAAATTTGAAAATAATCAAATTATTTTAAAAAATCAAGACGATGAAATAAAGCAAAAAGATAGCTCGATACAAGCACTCAAAGCATTTGATTTTTGAATTCAAACAGGCCTGTCATCGTCAGACCAACTGATAGGTTAATGAACTGTTGAAAAAAGCTCAATGGACTTTCAGCGCAAGGAACATGGCTTTGCAAATTTTGGATGCAATGATGGGGGTCAAGTTTCGATCGCGTCGCATTCCAACTCAAGGCGGAACTTGAACCAACAGATCAAAAAATTAAAGCGTTCAGATGGAATTGATATCTTGAGGATTTAATTTTCAAGATGGTTTTATAATGTCTTCCATAGATTAATTTTTTATCTACACATAAAACCAAGTTGGAATCCATTCATGACCACTCTGTTAGAAATTCAAGCTCAAATCGCCGAACTCACTGCCAAAGCCAATCAAATGCGCCAGGAGCAATACAGCAAGGCAGTCACAGACGCGCAAAACATCATCACGTCGTTTGACATCAAGGCTGCGGATTTGGTGTTCAGCTCGACCAAAGTGAGCAAGGCGAAATCTGAAAAATCAGAAAACCTGAAATCAAGTGGAAAAGCCAAGGTCAAATTCAGTGACACCCAGGGCCACGAATGGTCAGGGCGAGGCCTCAAACCAAGGTGGCTGACGGCTGCATTGGCAAACGGCAAGAGTCTCGAAGATTTCGCGGTCGCACCAGTCCAGGTTTGATCGACCAAGGGGCCGAAGACTGCCCTTTTTTAAGGCAGCTCCGGCAAACCCAAGCCAGGCAACACTTTCAAGACTTGTCCTTGAGCTTGTCCACAGCTTAGGGCACAGAACATGGGGGCAACCTTGCCCCACAAGTTTGTTATTTGGTAATGGCGCTCACTGCCTCAGTCTGTTTTTTGAGGAATTCGACCTGACCGCGCAGTTCGGCGGCTTCTTCGCCAGATTGCTTGGCAGCGGCTTGAGCAGAAGCAGCCGACTTTTTGGCCTCTTCCACTTCACGAACTGCGTTCTCTTGGCGAGCCTGGGCCGCTTGCGATCCTGCATTGGCGGCTACCAACTCCCGCGCAACAGCCTCCGCTTTGGCCGCAATCTGGGCAGCGGCGGCTTCCATCTTTGATGTGCGCTCATCCGCCTCGGCAGCACGCCGATCAGAGGCTTCCAGTTTGGCGTTCATGACAGCGGCAGATTGCTCGGCAGCCACACGCGCGAGTCGTTCAGCGTCCAGGACAGCCCTCACGGCTACCAGGTCAGCCTCTAGGCGAGGCATCGCCTCCAAACGAAGTTGTGCCTTAGCCAACTCGGTGCGGGCGAGCTCGGCCCCACTGCGCTCGCGACTGGCTTCATCACGGGCCACCACCAAATCAGCCTCCAGCTGACCGGCTCGACCCTGGTGTTTTGAAACCTCGGCACGTAAAGCTTCAATCACTTCACTTTGTGCATCGTTCTCAAGAACTTGACGTTCGTTTTCGGTTGCGAGATCAGCAGCTTCCTGCTGCTGGTCTGCGAGTTCTGATTCAAGGGTGGTGCGGGCTCTGGTGAGTTCGGTATCCATGAACTCCAGCAATGCCCGTTGCAAGGCAGGCGGCAACACCAGGGCGGCGCTGACTTGCCGCTCCTGGCCTGACTTCCAGCGCTGCAGTAGCTTGTTGATCGTGCCCATGGACCCTGTGTTGCCCAGGCGCTCACGCACGGCCCTCGATGTCGGCTTGACCCCTTCCATTTTCATGGCATCGGCCAATGCGGTGATTTGTTCGAAAGTGACAGTAGCTTCACGACCCATGATTTGCTCCTAATTTGATATGTTACGTTATGATATCATAAAAATGATATGTTACGTTATCTTTTAAGAAGAAACTCGTTATGACCACTTCTACGCCTGGAGTTGTGGAACTCACACAAGCATCAGTCACCAAACAGTGGCTGCAGTAGTTGGCCTTGAGCCTGACACTGATATGCAACAGCTCATACCGGGGTATCGTGGAATTGATCCGCGACATGTTTGGTGTCTCGGTCAGCGTCGGCACACATCAGGAAATCACGAGCACGAAGCTCAGAACACTTGCTAAAGCCGTTGAATCAAGCTACCAGGTGGGGTAGGTGCGGCCCATGCTTTAAATCGATCCTACTGCTCTTAACACTACTTGGATTTAGAACAAGGCATGGATTGCCTCGTACTCCTGGTTGACCGGCTGTTTCCCCCCCTCGCGTAGAGGGGGTCGGGGGGTCCGTTGTCCGAAGGTGCGATACCGTATGCGCTGCATAGGTGCGGATAGCGACACGAAGTGCGCGTAAGGGCGAAGCCCTTGGGGGGTCTGGCTCGTCCCCCGTGGGGGACTGTTGATGGCTGTTCTACGGGTTTCAAACCCCTCAATAAAAGACTGATCGCTTCAAGTAGCCTGGTTTTTGCTAGTTTGCTCGGTGTTTGTACAGCACCGTCAATGAGTTGCTGAGCGATATTTCCTGCGATGCAGATGATTGGGGTGTCCTGTTTTCTTTCCAGGTGTGTTTTGCTCTGCAACTGTTGGCGCCCCTTTAAAGCGACTTGGAGGAGCCTTGTCGGTACTTTGCTTTATCAACAGGGATGAAACAAGGATAAATATAAAAGGTTAAGTAAAAGGGTAAGAAGAATAGGGTTGAAAAAATTGGCTTTTTATTCAATTAAATCAAGTACTTACGAAAACGACTCGCGACTCAAAACCCTCGATGACCTCTCAAAAATGATCGATTTTTACAGCTTTTTAGGCTGCTTTTAAGCTGCCAAAAACGACCTGCGACCCAAAACCCCTGCTTTTTTGACGACCCGCGACCCAAACCCCCTGTGAAAAAACGACTCGCGACTCAAAACCCCTGTGAAAAAAATCGACCCGCGACCCAAAACCCCTGCTTTTTTGACGACCCGCGACTCAAACCCCCTGTCAAAAAACGACCCGCGACCCAAAACCCTTGAGACCCGCGACCCAAAACCCCTGCTTTTTCATTGACCCGCGACCCAAACCACCTGCTTTTACTTCAATTTTTGAGAGTTATCCACAGCTGCTAGTGTATTGGTGCCGTTATTTTTTCGCTTGTTTGCTGCCTTTTGCTCATAACTAAACTTAACCGAAGCGCTTAGTATGTAGAGCACATCTAAAATTTTTCCTCGTGCCCCTGTCCTGGCTTCTTTTATGATGTTCATTAAGACGCCTTCGCGCTTGAGTTCTTCGAACGCTTCGTCTAGAGCGTCTACTGCGTCTCTTGTGCGCTTGTAGTTATCCAGCAGCCCACTGTCTCTCTGGATTGTGCTGTACAGCATTTTGAATGTGTTACCTGGGGCCGCAAACGTGTATTTAAGGACTAACTGGTTTAGGAGCCACCGGGAAAGTTGTGACTGGCAGGCCATTAGGCGTTGATAATTAAATTGCCGGTACGAGAGCTGTGCAATGCTCGCTGTTAAAGCACTATGAAACTGCACAAGCCACTTTGCTCGTGGATCGTTTGAAATCCCTTCTTTTGTCACTTTCACCAATGCAGGAAGATACGGTTGAGAAATGAAACTTGGGTCATCCCCGTTCGCGTCTTTGTCTAACAGTCGAATGTTTGCTAGGTTCATCACGTCTAAGCTTTCAACTAACTCGTCATACCTCATCGAGTGCCCCCGCGACTCCAACTCAGCGCGCAGTTGATACAATGAAAACGTTACGCCGCTGCGAAAGTCGCTACTAGCATCATGAAATCCCGCCTGCTGTTCGCTAGCCAACTTCCTTAATGCGTGCTCAATTAACTCTTCCCTTGCACTCGGATAGATTTCTAATGTTGTTGTTTTGCCGTTTTTGTCGGTTGTCTTGATACGAGCGGGACGGATTTCTGCTGTTAAAAATCTGCCTTGGTATTGGAATTCACGCTCGGCAATCGGTAAAAAACCACCCTGAACCCGCAATTTAGCTTGTTTGGCTCTTGTAATAAAGTAGCGCGGCACACTGTCCCAAAGATCAATCGCGTTTGATTGTCTATCTCGCTCATCGTCCGTGTTAACTAGGAAATCGCGGAACAAGTCAATTTGTTGGTTTATGAAAGCGGCGGGCGGAACTGCCTTCATCTTCTTTAGCGCTTTTTTCGCCGTGGTCTTGTCTTTAAGTTCGGTTAGATGTAAATCGTATATATCCGGTGGCGAAGCTTTGTCCCATTGAATCGTTGCTAATTCTTCTAATGTTTTATGACTTTTAATAGATATATTTATTACATTATCATCAATCCAGATTGCACAATGACAACCTACAACATTATCGAATAAATACCAAAGGTCATTTAATTTATCAACAAATCCATATGCCGCTAATGATCCGCTTTTACCTTCAAATCTAAATATAGGTATATATTCACATCCGATTGATTTTAGTTCGAATTCGTTATTTACTAAATTTAAAATTTCGTTGCTTATATGATTATATTTTAGTATTCCTACATCATCCGCAATGTCAATGCCTTTTATAAAGATAGTATCTTTATCATTATTTTCGCTTGCAAATTCAATTCCATAGACTACACCGATAATTGACGGCGGTTTATCCTGGTAATCTGAGCGAAGTTTAGAAAGCATTGCTAAAGGCTTTATTTTTAGACTACGCTTTGTCGTCAGTGTCTTACCCATTGCTTTCCTCACATACGCGTTTCTGTATTGTCGTATTTCTGTATCAATAGTTCCCGCACCTCATCGGCAATCTTGGTACCGCGCATCGCGCACTGAGACTTAATTGCACGATGCAGGTATTCCGGTATGTCGATCGTCAATCGCTTCATGACGCCAGCATCGTCAGCCGTGCGGCTCTCGACCCAAGCATCCGCTGGTGCTGGTTTGTTGGTTGGCTTTGTGCCGAATGAAATTTTCTTACCGCTCATTTCGCGTACTCCATCAGCTCGGCCGCAACGGCCTCGATTTCAATTGATGCCGGTCCAGTACCTGCAGTCTCTACTTCAAAAACAGCTTTTCCTTGGGCTGCAGCTTCCGCAAAAATCACCCGCTGTGTGACGCTTGCCTCCAAGACGTGGACGGGGTACGCGGCCAGGGCTTCCCTAACATCGCGCCCAATTGCTGTGTTTGTAATTTTACGATTAACCACAAAAACAGATTTAATGTTTTCTTTATATATCTGCGCTTCGGCTATCAATTTCACGACTTCCTCGGCTGCCCAAATGTCGTAGGGACTAGGCTGCACGGGGATCACCACAACGTCGGACGCCATGATTGCCGACCGGGCAAGGTCGGTTACTCGCGGCGGACCATCGATCACGATGTGCTCATACCCATGCCCAATTTGGCCAATCTCTTTGTGAATTGACGCGCGCGGAAACCCGACGACTGAAAAAAGCGGCTCTCCTTGCCGCGCTGCAGCCCAGTCTAATGAGCTGCCCTGGGGATCTGCATCAATCAGCAATACGCGCGCCCCACCGCGCGCCAGGCAAGCGGCAAGGTTCACGCTGATGGTGGTCTTACCAACTCCACCCTTTTGATTTAACACTCCAAAAATCATTTTTTATCCTTTTGTACAATTGTTTATATGTAATTTTACAGAAAACTGTAAATAATGAATTTTGACTTCGTTTCTAGCTTGACGCAATGAGCTACCCGGAAAATACCAAGGGATTGCCCTCGGAATCAGTCACCTCGACATTCTTGGTAGGTTTCAAGAGCATGGTCCCATCATCAAAGATGATGTAAGCCCGCAAGCCGCTTTGCCGCACTGTCACATTCGTTGCACTCTGATCGATCCGGGTGAACTTGCCGCCCTTTCTTGCCCAATCACAGTAGTCGACATTGACACCGGTCCAGCCAGGCAGGGCGTTGAGTCTGGCCTGGGCCTTGGCGTCGGCAGCAGCTTTAGCTGCGGCCGACAGTTTGGCTTCTGCCGCGTGCTTGACGCGGTCTTCTGCCATCAAGATGGCCTGTTCCTGTTGACTCTGCTGCCGGAGCAACTCCTGAGCCTCGGTTTCCGCCTTCACGCGCAAGCAATGGGCGACCATGTCAGCAGGGAGCTGCGCTTCAATGAAAGACCGAAAGCCAGCCGCATCGAGCCAAACAATTTCATTCTCTACTTTGTAGCGCCATGTTCCGTTTTGACGGGTGGACTTCTTCTCCAGTTCGTCAGCCTTTTTCTGTACGAACCACAAAGGCAGGTAGCTCGTGTCGCCCTCGACGTGCACCAGTGTGGCCGGTACGTAGATCCATCTCGCCGAGGCCTTCGTGGCATTCGCCATCGGTGCCCCCGGGTACCCTTCGCGGGGCACCGGCTTGACTTTGAGATAGACCTGGCGACTCAAATCGGTTTTGCCAGGCTTAACCTTGACCACCACGTGACCCAAATACAGCTTGTGCGCCTCGATCACCTTGTCGGTAAAGGCGTCAACGGCGTCTCGCAGACTCACTGGATCGTCTTTTGGACGGGTAGACAGGCGGTGCGCCAGCTCATGAGCTGCACCGGACCAAGACATCCTCAATTTTTGGTGGATGAAGGCGGGCAACTGGGGAGGCGGCACCTGGAGCTGGCCAACATCCAAATTTAACAAGCAATCGCAGCGCAACGGCCTTGATGACACTGGCCAAGGAACCGCTGTAGAGGTGGCTTGACTCGAAGCAGTCATATTAATGTTTTACCCATTTGTGTAAATATTATTTTGTAATTTTACAGAAAACATGAAATGATGTCTATGGTGATTACGCATTTCAAAGAAATTGACGAACCCGCCAATAACGCCTAAAATTGCCGTAAGACGTTACGAGAGCGGGTGAAATACGTACGTGCTGCCCAGCAATGGGTCTTGCGGTTAGCAAGGGCAACAGAAACTCGCAAGGCTGCAGAAATGCAGCCGGTAAAGGCCCTACGGGGCCTTTTTTCTTGGGCGCGTCTTTGGCTCACGCTGGAACACACCAGACACCTCACCGGCCAACGACACGAATCGCCAGCTCTGCGCGGTTGACTTAGCAACCAGTGGTTTCAAGTATCCACTTTTGACAAACATTTTCAGCGCATGGCCTGGTTTTGATTTGTCTCGATCAAGACTGAAAAACACCGAATACGCTTGCGTACCAGGCGCGTCGCTCAGCGTGATGTGAGCCACATAAGTCAAGTTGCCATCTGCCCGATAAATTCGGCCCTTAAACATAGTCCTGATGATGGCCGGAAGCTGCAACGAACATTCATAGCGCAAGACATCGAAAGCTCGCAATTCATCTTGGAATGTGTACCGATGGTGATCCTGATGAGGAGGGGATTCGAATGTTTCCGTGAAGCAATGGCACCCAAACGTCACGTGCAACTCGACGTGCTTGATCCCGGCGGCGTCCAAGGGCACATTGGCCACGAATGGATCTAAGTGGCCAAACGTGTACTGAGTGCCCTGGTAAGACTTGGGATGGAAGTGACTCACGCGTCAATCTTTTCAATTATTGGCCACAAGTGTCGCATCAAGTGGGCCAACAATGCCAACGCGCTTGTAGAGAGTCGTCCTTGACACACCGTACCGGGTGGCAATGTCTTTCACCTGCGCAGCGGGGTCGGTCAGTAACACCTTGATCTCACGGATTTGCTTTGCCGTGAGTTTGCGCTTTCGTCCACCCACGCGCCCCCGTGCACGTGCAGCCGCCAAACCAGCCTTGGTCCGCTCACGAATTAAATTACGCTCAAACTCGGCCAGCGCCGCAAAAACGTGAAACTGCAGCTTGCCGGAAGCGCTGCCGGTTTCAATCTTCTCGGTCAGGCTTTCAAACGTGATGCCGTCACGCTCCAACTCACTAATGATTTTGACCAGGTCAGACAGTGATCGCCCCAGCCGGTCGAGTCGCCACACGACCAACGTATCACCAGAACGAACCGCCTTGCGGCAATGCTCCAGCTCCGGCCGCTGCGACGACTTGCCGGATGCGGTCTCTTCATAAATCGTGCTGCAGCCCGACCTGGTCAATGCATCCCGCTGTAGATCCAAGTTTTGATCATCCGTCGAAACACGGGCGTATCCAATGCGCTTACTCATACGTTTTATTGACGTTGATTTATGAATCAGTTAGTTTACACATTTAAGTCAAAAAAATGGAGCTTTCAAGGCTCCATTCCGAGTGTCCACAAAACGACCGTTTTGTTGACACCCATTGACATTCACCCAAATTGACCCGTGTTATTTTCTTGTCACACCTGAGTGGTGAAAAAATTTCAGCTTCTTCGCACAGAGGCAATCAAAGCCGAGAACCTTGGTAACAAGATTGTCAGCCACACACTATATTTCCAGGATATCTCTCACATATAAACCAAGGGATTCCATTTCCTCAATATCATGCCTCCATTATTTCCAGATATCGTGCGATTAATTTTCGCAATCTAAATCATGCGGCCATCAGACACGACAAAAACTGGAATTTTTAGATACTCGGCAATGCCTATACCTAGACTGAACTGTGCCGCGTAGCCTCATTGTGTAGGCTGGAACATGATGATGCTCATACCGAGTAGTCCTACGCCTACACCCAAAAAGTCCCACGCCGTGGGGCGCACTTGGTCCACCGCCCAAAGCCAAAAAATTGCAACACTAATATAGACTCCGCCGTAAGCTGCATAAACGCGTCCCGCAGCGCTCTCGTGGAAGGTCAGTAGCCAAGCGAACAGCGCCAGACTCATGGCAGCAGGCACCAGCAGCCACACGGATCGACCTTGTTTAAGCCAAAGGTAGGGCAGGTAGCAGCCCACAATCTCCGCCAGTGCGGTGGCTGCGAAAAGTAAAAAGGTTCTCATGTGAACATTGTGACGGGCGTCACCAATTGATAAGTAACCTGAAAAAGCCAAGGGTCAGTGCCGAAGCGGAAATCACATTAGTTTTCAAAAATGCCAAGGGCTAAAGTGAACCCACCTATGTTCACGCGCCTGTCGCCTTGACAAGTCCAAAGCGAGGATCAACTTAAGGGTTTTCGAGTCTTTACACCGGGATGCGAACCGTGAACATGGCCGGCCGTGTCTGCTGAAGTCGTTTGTTTTTGCGACCTGACGTTGAGTTCATTGAGAATTCCGCAGTGCTCCGCGTCCATTGCAGTGCGACATAACTCACGAAGAGCCCTGAGCTGTTTTTCCAGTTGACGCAATTCTTTGACCCGATGCGCAACATGTCCGATGTGCTCATCCAAAAGCGCGTTGACTTCGCCGCAATGTTCGGTGGGTGCATCCCTGAAACGAAGCAAAACACGGATTTCGCCTAGAGTCATGTCCAGACTGCGGCAGTGGCGAATGAACGACAAGCGCTGTCCGTGCGATTCGTCGTAGACACGGTAGTTTCCTTCAGACCGTTTTGTGTGCGGCAATAAACCCTCGCGCTCGTAGTGCCGAATGGTCTCTACTTGCACACCTGTCAGATTCGCCAGTTCACCGATTTTCATGGCGACGATCATAACGGCTTGACTCTTTAGTGGCTAAAGGGTTTTTAATTCTCATTCGATCAGGAGTTATCAATGAACACCACACCTTTAAAGCCATCAGCAACAGCGCCAACATGCGGGCGTACAAGTGCATGTGCATCTTCGAAAACGGATTCGCCCCAGGTTTTGCCGCACCGTGCAAAAGCTGACGTCTCTGTTTTTCGAATTTCAACAATGGATTGCGCCGCCGAGGAAGGGGAAATCCGCAATGCAGTGGCAGACATCCCTGGCGTATATAGCCTTCAATTTCAACTTGCTGCCAGAACGCTTTCAATTGATGCCGAGGGTGAATCATTGCCACTCGTTTTGGAAGCGATTCGCAAAGCCGGGTTTAAACCTATGCCACTGGGAAGCAGGGCGTCAGATGCCGATGCTCAGAATCAGGGTCACGAAGGGCCTAGTCATGACCACGACAATGCCCGCTTTCCTAGCGGAATTCAAAAATATGCACTGGCTCTTTTGCTGGCAGTGGGTGCGGAGTCCATTTCATTCTTTGCTCCCGATACACGCATTTTTCAAGGTATCGGGATGGTGCTATCGGTAGCGGCAATTGCGTTGGCTGGTTTCTCTACCTATGTCAAAGGCTTTGCGGCCTTACGAAACTTCAGACTCAATATCAACGCGTTGATGACCGTCGCGGTCACCGGTGCATTTCTGATTGGTCAGTGGCCCGAGGCTGCCATGGTCATGGCACTGTATGCCATCGCTGAGTTAATTGAAGCGCGTGCAGTGGACCGGGCCAGAGGGGCGATCAAGAGTCTGCTGGATCTGACTCCTGAAACCGCCGAGATTCGCCAGGTCGACGGATCCTGGCAAACTTTCCCTGTCAACAGCGTTGTGCTGGATGCCGTTGTGCGCATAAAACCGGGTGCTCGTATACCGGTAGACGGTGTGATTGCCATTGGAAGCACTTCTGTTGATCAAGCTTCGGTGACGGGTGAGAGCATTCCGGTAGACAAGGTTCCAGGAGATGCCGTGTTCGCCGGCACCATCAACGCGACAGCCACCATTGAAGTGCGGGTAACGGCCTTGCCCAGTAATTCGGTACTTTCTCGCATCATCCACGCGGTAGAACAAGCGCAAGGTTCCCGTGCACCCACGCAGCAGTTTGTTGACAAATTTGCAGCCATCTACACGCCCGCCGTATTTGTTCTGGCTCTGGGGGTTGCTTTACTCACACCCTGGCTCATGGATTGGACTTGGGCTCAAGCAATCTATAAAGCGTTGGTTTTGCTGGTGATTGCATGTCCTTGTGCGTTGGTAATTTCTACGCCAGTCACGGTGGTGAGTGGTTTGGCTGCGGCGGCAAGACGTGGCATTTTGATTAAGGGTGGCGTGCACCTCGAAGGTGCCCGAAAAATCAAGGCACTTGCTTTGGACAAAACTGGCACGATTACCGAGGGTAAACCAGTTCTGGTGGATACCGAATTTGTCAATTCACCAACACCTGAATGGCAAGTTTTACGATGGGCTGGCGACCTTGCAGCACATTCTGATCACCCTGTTTCCAAGGCCATCGCGCAAAGTCTTGACCCAGGAAATAGCTTACTTGAGGAATTCAAGGTGGTCGCTGGAAGGGGTGTAGAAGCGCGAGTTGATGGTCAGCTGCTGATACTCGGCAATCACCGCTTGATTGAAGAGCGCAAATTGTGTAGCAGCAGTATTGAAGCTCGACTGGCGAAGCATGAAGCACTGGGTCGCACCGTCACCATGCTGGCAACGCAAACCCAAGTGTTGGCCATCTTTGCAGTGGCCGACACCATTAAGGAAACGTCACGTGAAGCTTTAGCCCAATTGCACGCTCTGGGTGTTACTACCGTCATGTTGACTGGTGATAACGAAGCCACCGCAAAGACCATAGCAAAGCAGGCTGGCATTGATGATGCGCGCGGAAATCTGCTGCCAGAAGACAAGCTTGCGGCTATCGAAGATCTTCAAAAACGTTACGGCATGACTGCGATGACCGGCGACGGCATCAACGATGCGCCTGCGTTGGCGCGTTCTGACATTGGCTTTGCCATGGGTGTTGCGGGTACAGATACGGCCATGGAGGCCGCCGATGTGGTCATCATGAACGATGACTTGAGACGTATCCCAGAAACCATTGTGTTGTCGCGCAAAACACAAGCCATTCTTTGGCAAAACATTACTTTGGCCCTGGGAATCAAGGCCATTTTTCTGGTGCTTGCACTGTTCAATGGTGCATCCATGTGGATGGCTGTGTTTGCAGATATGGGCGCAAGTCTATTGGTCGTCGGCAACGGGCTGCGTTTACTTAAAAAATAACTCAAGCTTACGGTCGTTTTTGTTGCGCTTGTAGAAAATTCAGGCTAGGTCCCAAAGCAGTGAGCTGCGGCGCTTGTTCAAACACCGTGTGTAGACAATATTTTCAACCCGACGCTGGTCACGCCATCTTTCGATGACACCGTTGGGCTACCTTGGTGCATTCGCGCAATCGCGCCCACTATTGCCAAACCCAAACCATGGTTGACTTGTCCGTGTGTGCGTGCAGGGTCTCCCCGGAAGAAGCGATCAAATAAATGCGGTAGATCGTCATCATGAATCGTCTCGCCTTGATTGACCACACACAAATGGATTTGACCATCATTGGTGTGCGAGATATTCAACTGCACACAAGAGCCAGGATTTGCATATCGAGTTGCATTGCCTAGCAGGTTGGAGATAGCGCGGCGAAGAAGCGGTACATCAAAGTCCCCTTGAGCTTCCCCAAACACCACAGCTTCCAGTCCCGCCTCTGCTATTGCCGCTTCGTGATACTCCAGCACGTCCTTGGCTACCGTTGAGAGACTTGGCACGTGTGAACGTCTGGCACCTACTCCGCGATCCGCTTGGGAGAGAAACAGCATATCTTTAACAATGCCAGTCAAGCGGTGCAGCTCCTCTAAATTTGACTCAAAGACGTCACGGGCATTGGTTTCGCCAATTTGTATCAACGCCAGTTCATTGTTCACCATCAATGTGGCAAGCGGCGTGTAAAGCTCGTGAGCAACATCAGCATTGAAGCCCTCCATTTGAAGGTATGCTTTTTCAATGCGTGTCAAGAGCGCATTGAATTGATCAATTAGGGGCTGCAACTCAAGCGGTTGTCCCTGTCCATCCAGACGTTGGTGCAATCTATCTGCAGACAGCTCACCCGCCTGACCCGTCAAACGTTTCAAGGGCGCAAGACCAAACTTGACTAGCCAAAACCCGGACAAGGACACGATGATTGCGCCTGCAAGTGCTGCCACGAACAAGGTCCATCCAATCCGATCAAGCAATTCATTTTCGGGTTGCGTGTCAACTGCCAGATTAACGCGGAACTTTTTAGACATGCCCCCATAGACTTGAGTAACCTCAAATTGTCTTTTGCGTAGGAGGGGTTTTGCGCTTTGGTTCTTGTTGTAGGCATACAGCGTCGCGCCATCGAGATTCGCAATATCGACAGAAAAAATTGCGTTCCCTACAAAAAGATCATCAAATTTATGAGCCTTTTTTTCAGAAATATGTTGATCGTTATCCTCTGTCAAGACATGCCTTATAACAAGCTCCTTTTGCGAAAGCGCGTCCTCCTGACGCTCCCGAAAATTGAATACGGTGACGAGGTAAACCGCTAAGCAGACGAGTCCAAGGCCCAAAAAAACCTGGAACGCGAGTAACCAGGAAATTCGTGTTCTCAGTGACTGATTGCTTTTTCGTGTGATCATGCCTTGCGCAACTCCATCACGTAGCCCATACCTCGGATAGTGTGCAGTAACGCTGAGTCGAACGGTACATCAATCTTGCTGCGCAGGCGCCGTATGGCGACCTCAACGACGTTGGTTTCACTGTCAAAATTCATATCCCAAACCTGTTCTGCAATTTCTGTTCGCGATAGAACCACGCCTTTCTTGCGGAGGAAAAGGGTCAGTAGCAAAAACTCTTTGGCAGTCAGATCCAATCGTTGACCCGCACGTACAACTTTGCGCCGCACCAAATCCACTTCGAGGTCTGACAGTTGCAATTTTGTGGGTTCTGATGTGTCGCTTGTGCCGTTGGAGCGCCGTAACAATGCCTGAACTCGGGCAGTCAATTCTGAAAAGGAAAACGGCTTGACCAAATAGTCATCAGCGCCAGTTTGTAATCCAAGCACCCGATCTTCCACGCTGGCCCTTGCCGTCAACATCAAAACGGGTGTCTGCTTTGTTTTTCGAAATGCAGCCAGTAGGGCTAAACCGTCAATGCCGGGAAGCATCTGGTCGAGTATCAGCAGATCATGTCCACCTTCAAGAGCAAGGTGAAGCCCGTCAACGCCGTTGTGAGCGACATCAATAATGTAGCCTGACTCCAGTAGACCCCTGCGAATGTACACAGCGAGCTTGATTTCATCTTCAATCAGCAATATCTTCATGGTCGGATTCTCGGTGCATGCGCCTTCTTTTCAAATTACGAATTTGTAATCTGGCTGTTGGCAATTTGTCGCGGGCTGCTGATTAAAGTTCACCCATGTCGGAAGGCATAGCCAAGGCAGGTCGCCTAAGGCTTACTCAAAACAAAGGGTCCTATCATGAACGTACGTAAATTATTTCTCTGCACCTTGACAGCTGTTGCAGTTTCTGCCTCAGGGATCGCTTCCGCTTCGTCGCTTTATCACGATGTCGGTGGAGAGGCTGGGGTTACGCTCCATCCTGATCACGCCCAGTCCACCAAAACTCGCAGCGACGTGGCCCTGGAGCTGAGTGAATCCCTCAAAAATGGTTCATATGCGTTCTTGTCGAAGGGTGCACCTGTGCCTGCTAAAAGACTCTTAAACCCGGCCACGCGAGAGCAAATCCAGCAGGAGTTTTTGAGCATGACTGCCAGTGATAAGCAGCAGCTCAAAGAAATGTATCCAAATTGAAGCGCGAAATTTAGCGTTGTATTCGTTGAAAAACTTGAATTTTTTTGATGTGCCATGCCATCGTTTTCGAGGTGTGATCAGGCGATTGAGCCTGATCACAAAGTTGCATGGTTGCATTTGAGGCAGCTGGGTCTCAAAGAGGCTCACTTTAACGATAAATAGGCATGCTGCGCAGGCAATTAACGCTAAGCCAGTCAGTACAATTCGAAAACTTATGCGCTTCTGGTTGTCCATTTTTTTGATGGTATTTTTGCCGCTTCAGTCCGCTTGGGCTGTTGCTGCGCCTTATTGTGGTCACGAAAATTCAGCGCCTGTCAGTCACTTCGGTCATCACGCGCACGAGCATCACGCGACTGACTCGGCTGTGGACTCCTCCCAGGATAGGTCAGGTGTGCCCGCCTCAGGCGAGGTTGATGTCGACTGCACCCCTTGCAATGGGGTGGGTAGCGCGCTGATGCTCAACTTCAGCCCCCCGGGCTTTTTCCTGGGCAAGACCCACTACGCCATCGGCGTCTCGTCCGAATCGCCCATTCCGCTGCTCCAAAGGCCCGAACGCCCCAAGTGGCAACGCCTCGCCTGAGCGGCGAGGCGGGCTAGGCAGCCTTCCCCAACGACTTTTAGAGGTTGCTCTAGCGAGCGGCCAACAGCGCGTTTTCGTGCGCCGTCAGTCGTGCTTCGCCGATTTCAATCACGTGGATTTCCACCAGAGAAAAATCGGATGTTAAAGATCAAAAAAAGACCAATGTGGCCCATCGCTCTTGTAGCGGGTGCCCTGATAACTCCGTTCGTATGGGCCCAATCAGCGCCGCTGGCCCTCATGGACCCTGCTGCATCGAGTCAGCCAACGACCCGGTTTTGGACTCTCAAGACTGTTTTTGAGCAGGCGTGGGCACTACAGCCCGAGGCCCGTTCTATCGACCTGCGGCGGGATGCGGCCTCTGCGGCCCGGCTGGCCGCAACAAGCTGGACACCTGAGCCAGCCGCTCTGACGCTGCAGTCCACGACAGGCGGACCCGGCGCGAATAGTGGAGGCCGTGAATTTGAAGCGGGCATTGCCGTGTCACTGTGGCTTCCCGGTGAACGAGCCCGCAAACAGGCACTGGGCGAGGCTGAGCAACGGGCTGTCGAGAGCCATCGTCTTGCAGCCCAGCTTCGCTTGGCTGCCTCGGTTCGCGATGCATGGTGGAGCTACCAGCGCGCCCAAGGTGAGCTTGGTTTGGCACAAGACCGTTTGGTCAATGCCCAAAAGCTGGCGGCAGATGTCGCCCGCAGATACAAGGCCGGCGACCTCTCCAAAGCGGATCAGCATCAAGCCGATGGTGCGGTTGCCCAGGCGCAGGCTGCAGCGGCTGAGGCACTGGGTCTGCGGGATGCAACGTCGGCCGTCCTGAGCGCTTGGCTGGGTGGCGATGGTGCTGCCGTGACGTTTGTGGATGTGGGCGCTGAGCCCCTGGTGGACGCACAGCCTATCGCCGCCAACCCATTGGAGCACCCTACGGTTGTCGATTGGCTTGATCAAGCCGAAGTGGCTCGCCGTGTGGCTGCGTTGGTTGCGGTCCAGAAAAGAAGCAACCCGGAACTCACGCTGGCAACCACCCGTGGCCGAGGTCAGCGCGGTGATGCCTACCAACAGACGGTAACGGTGGGGGTTCGGATTCCCTTGGGTTCGGGCTCGCGCTCGCAGGCAAAGGAGGCCACAGCGCAAGCCGATGCACTGGATGCGGAGGTGCGCGCCACGGTTGAGCGCTCACGGTTGATGGCCGACATTCACGCCGCCACCGTGCGCCTGAAGGGCTCCGAGTCTCAGTTCGGTGCCATGACCCGCCATGCCGAACTGGCACGCGAAACCCTGGCCTTTTATGAGAAAGCCTTTCGCTTGGGCGAGGCTGATTTGCCCACCCGATTGCGTGTAGAGCTTGAAGCGGTTCAGGCCGAGCGGCAACTTGCGCGAACACGGATTGATGCCGCTGCAGCCGTTTCAAGTTTGCGTCAAGCGCTTGGGTTGCTGCCGCAATGAGCGGCGAACTCCTCGCAACCAACACCATTCAACACCTTTCATTGACACCCCAAATGACTCGAATCCCACATTTCAAATTGCTTTGCCTGGCTGTGATGCTGGGCATGACCAGCCTGACGGCCCTGGCCGGCGAAGGCCATGACCACGGCGAAGCTCCTGCTGTCGCCTCGGGCCCCGCCCAGCCCCGTTTTGCCGCAACCTCGGATCTGTTCGAACTGGTCGGCGTGCTCGATGGCAAAAAATTGGCCCTCTATCTTGATCATTTCGCTGATAACAGCCCTGTTAAAGACGCCAAGCTGGATGTCGAAGTCGGTAGCGCCAAGGTCGCCGTCAAACGTGTGGGCGAGGGCGAATTTGAAGCTGAACTGATCACGCTCCCACCAGAAGGCCTGCTCACGGTGACCGCCACCGTCATCGCCGGCAACGAGTCCGACCTCTTGGCCGGGGAACTCGACATTCACCTGGACACCCATGCATCTGCGCCTGGCGCAACCTGGTCAACCCGGGCCATCGCTGGTTGGGGTGCCGGTGTCATCGCTGTTTTCGCCCTGTTGTTTGGTTTGAGGCGTGCCCGTGCGCCGCGCGCGGGAGGTGCAGCATGAAACATCACAACTTGACTTCAGCCTGGCTGCCCATGGTGTTGGCACTGGTTATGGCTGCGCCCGTGAGTGCGAACGCTGGCGAAGGTCACGACCATGGCGATGCACCCCCTGCCGCCAGTGGCAATGGCCCCAAGCGCCAACCCGATGGCAGCGTCTTTTTGCCCAAGCCTGCACAGCGGCAACTTACCGTGCGCACCTTGCCGCTGGTTGAGGCCGAACTGGCCAAAGCGTTTGAGCTGACCGGCAAGGTGGTCATGGACCCCAATGCGGGGGGCAAGGTTCAGGCGGCGCTGGCAGGTCGGCTCGAAGGTGGCCCCAAGGGACTCCCGGGTGTGGGCCAGCAGGTTCACAAAGGCGAGGTGCTGGCCTTTGTGGTGCCCACCACGGGTGCCATTGAGCGGTCTAACCAGGTGTCTCAGCAAGCCGAGTTGCGCGCGGCGCGTTCTCTTGCTGAAAAGCGCGTGGCGCGCTTGAAGGAGCTGGCGGATACGGTTCCCCGCAAAGACATTGAAGCGGCCGAGAGTGAGTTGCTCAGCTTGACCGGGCGCCTGAATGCGGTAGGTGCCGGCCTCTCCAATCGGGATGCACTGGTCGCACCGGTTTCCGGCGTGATCGCGTCTGCCCATGCGGTGGCGGGCCAGGTGGTTGACGCCAGAGAACTGGTGTTCGAGGTCGTGGACCCCGATCGATTTCGCATCGAAGCCTTGGCGTATGACACGGCGCAGGCTCAACGCATCGCAGGCGCCACACTGGCTTTGGGGACCCAGCGTGTTCCATTGACATTCATGGGCGGTGCCAAGAGCTTGCGCGACCAGGCGTTGCCTTTGATGTTCAAGGGCGATTCGCAGGCGCTGGGGCAGCTTGCCTTGGGGCAAACCGTCAAAGTCTTCGTTCAGTCCAGTGAGCGTATCAAGGGGGTGCAAGTGCCCGTTGCTTCGCTGCTGAGGAATCCGGCCAACCAAACCATTGTGTGGGTCAAGGCCGATCCCGAGCGTTTTGAGTCGCGGGTCGTCACGTTCGAGCCCCTGGATGGAACCTCTGTGGCGGTCACCTCGGGGGTGGCCGCGGGTGAGCGGGTGGTGACGCAAGGCGCCACACTCATCAATCAAGTTCGCTGAAGGAGCCGCTATGTTCAAGTGGTTACTCGAAAACAGCCTGTCCAATCGGCTGCTGGTGTTGATCGCCAGTGCCGTTTTGATGGCCTATGGTGCCTTCACTTTGTCCCGCACGCCGGTAGATGTGTTTCCTGATCTCAATAAACCCACCGTCACGATCATGACGGAGGCCGGCGGCATGGCGGCCGAAGAGGTGGAGCAACTCATCACCTTCCCCCTGGAGACCACGATGAATGGGCTGCCCGGGGTGGAGAGCGTGCGCTCGGTTTCCAGCGCAGGCTTGTCCTTTATTTACGTGACGTTTGACTGGAGCACGGAAATATTTCGGGCCAGGCAGATGGTGTCGGAGCGTCTGTCATCCATGGAAGAAGGCATGCCTGCCGGCGTGATCCCCCGCATGGGGCCGATCAGCTCCATCATGGGTGAAATCATGCAGGTGGCTATTCCGATTGATGTGGAGAAGCTGTCGCCGATGGCCGTGCGGGAGTACGCGGACTGGGTGTTGCGGCCGCGTCTGATGGCCATTGCGGGTGTGGCGCAAGTCATCCCCATTGGTGGTGAGGTGCGCCAGTTCCAGGTGCAGCCCAACACGGTGCGCATGGCAGAACTGGGCATTACCCATGACCAGCTGTCCAGGGCGCTCAAAGGCTTTTCTTCGAATACGTCGGGCGGCTTTCTGGAGCTCAACGGTCGGGAGTACCTGATCCGCAACCTGGGGCGAACCTCCCGGCTCGACGACCTTAAAAATCTGGCGCTGACTGCCAGAAACAACCAGCCCGTGTTGCTCAGGCAGGTAGCAGACGTGACGTTTGCACCCGCCATCAAGCGTGGCGATGCCGGGTTTGAAGGCAAGCCAGCCGTCATTTTGGGCATTCAGAAGCAGCCCACGGCGGACACCATCACCCTGACTCGCACCATTGAGGCGGCGCTGGGCGACTTGACGAAGTCTTTGCCCGCAGGCATGGAGGCGCCTCGCGTCACCTTCCGCCAGGCCAGCTTCATTGAAGCGTCTGTCACCACGCTCCAGGGCAAGCTGATTGGGGCGTCGGTGTTTGTGGCGGTCATTTTGTTTGTGTTTCTGGGCACCCTGCGGCCCACGCTCATTGCGTTGACCGCCATTCCGGTGTCGATCTTCATCACCGGTCTGGTTTTTAAATACTTTGGCTTGTCCATCAACACCATGACGCTGGGGGGGCTGGCGATTGCCATTGGGGGCTTGGTGGATGACGCGGTGGTGGACGTCGAGAACGTCATGCGACGGCTCAAAATCGACCGCCAGAAGCATCCGCACAAGCGCCTGCATCCCATCGAGATTGTCAAAATGGCCTCCATGGAGGTGCGCTCGGGCATTCTGTACGCCACAGCCATCATCGTGCTGGTGTTCTTGCCCTTGTTTGCCCTGCCGGGCATTGAAGGGCGCCTGTTTGTGCCGCTGGGGGTCGCGTTCATCGTGTCCACGCTGGCCTCGTTGCTGGTGTCGGTGACCGTGACGCCCGTGCTGGCGTTCTACCTCTTGCCTCACATGAAGAACCTGGACCATGGCGACACCCGGGTCGTGACCTGGCTCAAAGCGGGGTACCGCTCCAGTTTGCAGGCGGTGCTCAACCGCCCCAAGGCCGCAATTGCGGCGGGCGGGGTGGCGTTTGTGCTCTCGGTGATTGCCGTGCCTTTCTTTCCAACGACCTTTTTGCCACCGTTCAACGAAGGCACCTTGCTGGTGGGAATTCGGCTCAACCCGGGGGTGACCCTAGCCGAGTCTGCGTCACTGGCCAGTCAGGCCGAGGTGCTGATTCGCGCCGTGCCCGAGGTGACCCACGTCGGGCGGCGCAGTGGCCGGGCTGAGCTGGATGAGCATGCAGAAGGCGTCCATGTGAGTGAGCTGGATGTGGGTTTGTTGCCCGCCTCACAACTGAGTCGCAGCATGACCGAGATTCAGGGCGACATCCGCAGCCGCCTGATCAATCTGCCCGCAGCCATTGCCATTGGCCAGCCCATTTCGCACCGCATTGATCACATGCTCTCCGGGGTGCGTTCCCAAATCGCCATTAAGCTGTTTGGTGACGACCTGGACACTTTGCGGGGTCAGGCCGATGCCTTGCGTGGGCGACTGGCCGCTATTCCCGGTCTGGCCGATCTGGAAGTCGAAAAACAGGTGCTGGCCCCGCAAATCACCGTGCGGGTGGATTACGCGGCGGCAGCCCAGTATGGCGTGCCCGTGCCGGAGATTCTCTCGGTCTTGCAGAGTTTGGTCGAGGGTGAAAAAGTGACTCAGATCGTGGAGGGTAGCCGGCGATTCAACCTGGTGGTGCGCCTGCCGGAGAGCGCACGGTCGCTGGAAGGTCTGGGGCAAATTCTCATGGAGACGCCCACCGGCCGAGTGCCCTTGTCCAAGTTGGCCAGCAT
>JBIIVW010000347.1:0-3252 GCA_044339205.1 Rhodoferax sp.
CTGGCCTTCATCAACAGTTTTGACGAGGTGACCATGTCGATTTTCATCACCGCGCCGTCTACGGTGACTTTGCCGGTGCGCATGTACATGTACGCCACCGAGTCGATTGATCCACTGATGGCGGCCGCTTCAGCGTTAATGGTCGCCTTTACGGCCGCAGTGATGGTGCTTCTGGACCGACTGTATGGACTGGACAAGATTTTGGTGGGTAGCAAATGAGCAGCAACCCACACAACTCAGGTCTTTTGATGCGGGTGGCTGAGACCGCACGCGAGCGCGTTAGCTTCACGCTGGACGGCGAATCGCTGGACGCGCTGGTAGGCGACACCGTGCTCACCGCTGTGCTGACGCACTGCACTACCCTGCGCCACACCGAATTGAGCGGCCAGGCACGAGCCGGATTTTGCCTGATGGGGGCCTGCCAGGATTGCTGGGTCAGCACCGAGTCAGGGGGGCGGCTGCGGGCCTGTTCCACCCTGGTGCAAGCGGGCATGCGGCTGTTGACTCAATCAGAGTCAACACCATGACCGACACCTTGCAACCCGTGATTGTGGGCGCTGGCCCGGCTGGCGTGCGGGCTGCGCAAACGCTGGTGGGTCATGGCCTGCGCCCCATTGTGCTGGATGAGTCCGCCCGCTGGGGTGGCCAGATCTACCGTCAGCCGCCGGCGCATTTTCAGCGCTCCAAAAAAGTTTTGTACGGCTTTGACGCCGGCCGGGCCGAGTCGGTGCACGATTCCATGGCCCGGTTGTTGCCCCACATCGACTACCAGCCCGATACCCTGGTGTGGAATGCCGAAGGCGGCAAGCTTGATGTGTTGCGCCATGGACAAACCGCTACGGTGGATTACACCCACCTGATTCTGGCCACCGGTGCCACCGACCGGGTGCTGCCCTTGCCTGGCTGGACCCTGCCTGGGGTCTTTACTTTGGGTGGCGCGCAGGTGGCGCTCAAGTTTCAGGGCTGTGCCATTGGCCGCGAGGTGGTTCTGATGGGTACCGGGCCCTTGCTGTACCTGATTGCCTATCAATATGCCAAGGCCGGAGCCAGGGTGGCGGCTGTACTGGATACCGCGACACTGGCCGATCAGGTGGCCGCGATGCCCGGGCTCTTGCAACAACCGGCGGTGCTCGCCAAAGGCGTCTACTACGTGGGCTGGTTGCGAGCGCATGGTGTGCCTCTGTATGGCGGTGTTCAGCCGCTGCAGGTCTTGGGCGAGGGACGGGTTGAGGCGGTTGAGTGGCGCGATGACCGAGGTCATCACAGGCTGGCTTGTGACGCGGTGGGCATGGGTTATGGCTTGCGCTCCGAGACCCAGCTGGCAGACATTTTGGGTTGCCGGTTTTATTTTGATGCGCTGCAGCGGGCCTGGCTCCCAGAGCGCGATGCAGCCGGAAGAACGACTGTGGCAGGCCTGTACCTGGCGGGCGATGGCGCGGGCATTATGGGCGCCGATGCCGCGGAATTCGCGGGTGAGCGCGCGGCCCTGACGCTGCTGGCCGACACGGGCAAGTCCCCTGAATCCGTCGACAGTGACCGGGTGCTGGCGCTGGACGCCAGGTTGGCACGGGCGCAGCGTTTTCGCACAGGCCTGGAGCGTGCATTTCCTTTTCCCGTCGTCTGGGCCGCGCAAGCCCCGGATGAGGTCGTGATCTGCCGCTGCGAAGAAATTACGGCGGGTGATCTGCGGCGCACAGCCCAGGCCACCGGGGCCGTCGAGATGAATCGCCTCAAGGCCTTGTGCCGTGTTGGCATGGGGCGCTGCCAGGGGCGCATGTGTGGTGTGGCAGCTGCCGAAGTTTTGGCGCAGTGCACCGGGCGGTCGGTGGAGCAGGTCGGTCGGCTGCGCGGGCAGGCCCCGGTCAAGCCGATTCCGTTCGGCGCGGCGGCGGTGCCGGCACCCACGGAGGCTTCATGATCGAAAAAGTCGTGTCTGACGTAGCCATCATTGGCGGCGGCATCATGGGCGCATCGGCGGCGCTGGCGCTGCGCCAAATGGGGTTCACGGTGACTTTGCTGGAGCGCGACTTTTGCGGCTCCCGCTCCAGCGGTGTCAACTACGGTGGCGTGCGGCGACAGGGGCGACCGCTCACGCAGTTGCCTCTGGCCCAGCGGGCCCATGCCATATGGAGCCAACTGCGCGAGTTGATCGGCACCGATGGCGAATACCTGCGCTCGGGTCACCTCAAGATTGCCCGTACCGAGGCGGACTTGGCGTCGCTGGAGGCTTACCGGGAGCGCAGCCGCGGCTTTGGCATGGACCTGCAGATGCTCAGCGCCGCAGATTTGCGAACGCAACACCCCTGGCTGGGCGCGCGTGCTGTGGGCGGGTCTTTTTGTCCGGAAGATGGCCATGCCAACCCCCGGCTGGTCTCGCCCGCGTTTGCCCGCGCTGCGGCGAAGTTGGGCGCGGACATTCGCGAACAAACCCGGGTTGACACCATGGTCCATGACGGTGATCAGTTCGTGCTGACCTCGGGTATGGCTCTGGAGGTGCGTGCGCGTTGCCTGCTTAATTGCGCGGGGGCCTGGGCCGGCACCGTAGCCCAAAATTTCGGAGAGGCGGTGCCCATGGTGTCAGGCCACCCCGTGATGGCCGTGACCGAGTCGCTGCCCATGTTCATGAATCTGAGTTTGGGCGTGGAGGGCGGCGGCATATACGCACGCCAGGCGCCACGCGGCAACTGCGTCATTGGGGGTTCGCAAGGTTATGCGCTGGATGCCGACCGCGCCCGGCCCAGCCGGGACGCCCTCTCGCTGGTGCTGGCCCGCACGGTGGACCTGCTGCCCAAACTGCGCCATGCCCACATCATTCGCAGTTGGAGCGGCACCGAAGGCTATTTGCCTGACCGCGAGCCCGTGCTGGGGCCGAGTGCCACCACGCCGGGGCTATTTCATGGTTTTGGTTTTGCCGGGGCCGGTTTCCAGATTGGCCCTGCGGTGGGCGCGGTGCTCGCCGACCTGGTGCGTGATGGCACCACGGCGACTCCGATTGCCGCTTTTTCGATTTTGCGTTTCCCGTCCGTTAGTTCACTCAACCCCTCAACCTGAAGGAGACTTTTCATGAAAAAAATCAGTTCCATGCCCAACACGGCGCGTCGTTCATTGTTGTCGCTCGCCGCTGCGGCCGTGGCGTTGTCGGCCGGTACGGCCCACGCCCAGACCAAGACGATTTACATCGGCATGAACGGCGGCTCCATGGAGAAGACGTGGACCGAGCATGTGTTTCCCGCGTTCGAGAAAGCCAACAAC
>JBIIVW010000348.1:0-3212 GCA_044339205.1 Rhodoferax sp.
TTGATGCAGGCGGCAGGCCGGGCCGGGCGCGATGCCGGCATCAGCGGCGCCAGCGAGATGTGGGTGCAAACCTTTCACCCCAGCCACCCGCTGTTTGAAGCCCTCAAGCGCCACGATTACCCGGCCTTTGCCGAGCAACAACTCAAGGAGCGGGAGCAAGCCGCCATGCCGCCTTTCAGCTTTCAGGCGCTGGTGCGGGCCGAGGCGCGCACCCAGGAGGCTGCACAGGCGTTTTTGACGGCGGCCAGCGCGGGTGCCACCACGTTGGCGGATGCAGAGCAACTGCTGCCGCACATCACCTTGTACCCGGCGGTGCCCATGACGATCCAGCGCGTGGCCAATGTCGAGCGCGCCCAGATGCTCATCGAGAGCCCCAACCGGGTCGCGCTGCAGCGCTTTTTGACCGCCTGGCAAGAGGTGTTGCAGGCCACCCGGCAGCAGCCCGAAGCCCGCGGGCTGATCCGCTGGGCGGTGGATGTGGACCCGTTGACTATTTAGATTTAATAGCAATAAAGGCACATGAAACGCCGGCTAGAGGACTATTTAATCACTATTTTGCACGCACTCGCCTTGTTGGCCATCAGGCTGGGCCAAAACGCCACTGGCAAAATGATCTCCAGTAACCTACACAAGGACGCACCATGAAACCAACACATCCCTTGTCTGAAAAGGCATTGGAGTCTTTGGAAGCGAGCATCCCCAAAATGGCTCAGGCGGCTTTTTCACAAGCGCATTTGAATGCACTCGCCGTCAGCGGCAAGGTGTTGCAAGCTTCCAATGGCCAGCTGGTGGAGCTCAGCGCAGAAGGTTCGGTGCGTTTCATCAAAGCAATTGAACCGCCTTTTCAGGTGCAAATGGGGGTCAAGCGCATGCGCAAGGTTGCCCAATCATGAGTGGCGACAAACCGCGTCTGCGTGTGTTTGCTGGCCCCAACGGGTCCGGCAAGAGCACACTCAAAGATGTGTTGCCTGAGGGCTTATTGGGCGTTTACGTCAATGCCGATGAGATTGAAAAATTCATCCGAACCAATGGCTATCTTTCTCTGGCTGACTTTTCCGTCGAGGCGTCGGCAGTCGATCTGAGCGATTTTTTGGCGCACTCCACTTTGCTGCAATCGCAGGGCTTGCAGGCCGATGCCAGCCGCATGGTGTTGCAAAATGACCGGGTGGTTTTTCAGGATTTGCCTGTCAATTCGTACCACGCATCGGTATTGGCAGACTTTGTTCGTCACAAACTTTTGAGTGACGGGACTTCGTTCACTTTCGAGACGGTCATGTCGTCGCAAGACAAAGTGGACTTTTTGTGTAAGGCGCAGCAATCAGGGTTTCGCACCTATCTGTATTTCGTAGCCACCGAAGACCCCGAGATCAATATCTCCCGAGTGCTCCACCGGGTGGCTACAGGCGGGCACCCAGTGCCCAGAGACAAAATCATCAGTCGGTACGCGCGGTCGCTGGCCTTGCTCAGCCAAGCTGTAGCCTGCACGGACCGCGCTTATGTTTTCGATAACTCCGGCGAAGACAAGGTGTGGCTGGCCGAAGTAACGGATGGCTGTGAACTGGTCATGAAAACCGATGTGGCACCGCATTGGTTCAAGGCAGCCCTATGGGATGCTTTTGAGGGCAGCGATGTCGCCTGATAAACAAGGGATTTCAGCGTGAGCACAACAATGCGCACGAAACAGTGCATCCGGTGGACCAGGAAACCCTCGGTGCCAACGAGTTTGACCGGGCCGAAGAGGTCACGCTCAGTGATGCGAAGAAGCGCGTCCAAACACTGCACAAGTAGCAAAACCGGCTGAACACCGAGCTGGTGAAAAAGCCCAAAGACTTGCTGAAACACGTGATCGTTCACGAGATGGCCCACTTGCTGGAGCCTAAACACAGCGATCGCTTTGTGGACCTGCTGAATGCGCATTACCCCACTTGGCGTGAAGCCAGGGCAGAGCTGAATGCGCTGCCTTTGGCTGCTGCCCAGTGGGCTTGAACCAATGCCCTTCAAGCCGCTGGCACGTGTTTAGCAGGCGGGGCACCTCGGGCGTATGCGGTTTTGTCGGGGCCAACACCCGGCAAGCGCGCTCAGCTCAAGTGGTAATTGACCGGGGCCAGCGGTGCGGGCACGAAGTTGTCGTCCAGGGACTCCCGTAAACTGATCTCCAGGCTGCGGCAAATCGCCTCCAGCGGCAGGTCGTTGGCCTCCCGCCCGAACGGCTCCTCAATCTCATCGCCCAGCGCGTCCAGACCAAAAAAGGTGTACGCCACGATGGCCACCACAAAGGGCGTCATGAAGCCGATCGAGTCCACCAGCCCGAACGGCAGCAAAAAGCAATACAGGTAGGCGGTGCGGTGCAGCAGGAGCGTGTAGGAGAAGGGAATGGGTGTGCTCTTGATGCGCTCACACGCGGCAGCGGCACCCGTCAGGGACGACATCGTGGCGTCGATGGACACCACCAGGCAGGGCTCAATCCGGCCGGCTTGCAGGCATTCGCGCAGGTCGTCGCCCATGCGCTGCATCAAAAAATCGGGCTTGTTGCTGGCCTGCGCCGCGCGCTGCCATTCGGCATCCGACAACAGCGGCTGGAGGTCGGCCATGGAGGCGTCATCGCGAAGATGCAGCCGCAGGGCGTGGGCGAACGCCACGGCGCGGTAGATCATGCGCACCCGCACGTCACTCAAACCCATTCTTGCTTGCACCGGCTGTGGGCCAGCAATGAGACTTTGACACTGACGCGAAAAGTTGCGGCTTTTCAGCACCACCTCGCCCCAGAGCTTGCGCCCCTCCCAATACCGGTCATAGGCGGCGTTGTTGCGAAACCCCAGAAAAATCGCCAGCGGCAAGCCGATCAAGGTAAAGGGAATCGTGGTGAGCGTGATCTTGAGCGCAAACAGGTCGCCATGGTTGATGGTCACCAGGGTGGCGATCACCGTGTTGACGAACAAGGAGGGCAGGATCCTCGGCAACACCGAGCCGCGCAGCAGCAAGAACATCCGGATGGCGGATGGCCGGTCTCTGACGATCATGGGGACGCCCTATTGGGCGCGCGGGACCCGCAGAGGGGCTCGTTATTTTTTACTAACATATTAGTAAGTTTAATCACTAAGATATTAGCTGGTCAAGTAACATCATCTTCCACACCGCACTGAACCCACCCCACGGCGAGACTCGATATGGCGTCACACCAGCAACCCCGGATCAACCACCGCAATCTGCCC
>JBIIVW010000106.1:0-11258 GCA_044339205.1 Rhodoferax sp.
GCCACTGCGCGAATCTTGTTGTTGAGCTGGGGAAGTTGGCCAGGGTTGGCGCGTAGGCAATTCAAAATCTCTCCCGTTTGATTTTTCGCAGGCTGTGGCGGCCTGAGGTGGTCATTTTTGACTCTTGTGGGCGTTGATCATGCCGCAAATCAAGGGCGTTTCTGGCGCAGCGGGTAATCAGATCTCAAAATTAGGCAGTTGCGCGCAGTCAGGGCGACAAAGCGGTTGCAGAAGGAGCCGGCGCAGGAGGCGTTTTGTCGCGTAACGGCTGTGAGCGGCACGGAACGGGCGCCAGCGTCAGCCGTAGCGACTCTTTAACAGCTTAAATAAATAGCACCTAACGCAATAGATGCGCCGGCTAGAGGCCAATTTGGTCAAAAATCGAGGCTCAAACCTCAATCAGCCGCTTTGCAGTGCGACCCAACATCCTGCTTTGGCCCAAATGAAGCTCACCGTCCCCTCCCGGCCCCTGGGGAAGCCGGCTGCGCCATGCACGCCCGGCACAGCGTCATGGCCAGGCGGTGCAGGGCTTGCCAGTTGTCGGTGGGCCAGTCGGGTTGCTTGAGGCCTTTGACGATGCCGTCCACCAAGTGGGCGGACTGGAGCAGTTGCGCCAAAAACTTGTCGCTCAGGCGCGGCAGCACGCGCTCGAACAAGCGCTCTTTGGTGCCCCACACGCGCTGTTCGCGCAGGGCCATGGGCATGGGGCGGCCTTGGCCCATGGCGTCTTTGACCCGTTTCAAGGCGCGAATGTCCTCGGCCAGGGTGTAGTGCACCAGCACCTCGGCCTCGCCTTCGGCCTGCAAGCCGTCGAGCATGCGCTGCACGCGCAGGGGCTGCCCGCCCAGCACGGCCTCGGACAACTTGAAGACGTCGTACCGGGCCACATTGAGCACGGCGCCTTCAATTTGCGCAAAGCTCAATTCACCGGGGGCAAACAGCAGGGCGAGTTTTTGAATTTCCTGGTGGGCGGCGAGCAAGTTGCCTTCCACCCGGTCGGCAAAAAACTGCAGGGTGCGCTGGCCTTCTTCGCTGGCGGCCACGCGCTGGCCCTGGGCGGCCATGCGCTGGGCAATCCACTGCGGCAGGGCGTTGCGCTCCACGGGCTCCACCTGCAGGGTGACGCCAAAGCTCTCCAGCGCGCCAAACCAGGCGCCGCCTTTGGTGAGCTTGTCCAGGCGGGGGAGCATCACCAGCGTCAGGGTGGAGTCATTGCCGCGCGATTGCTCAGCCAGGTGTTGGATGGCCACACTGCCTTCTTTGCCGGGCTTGCCGGAGGGGATGCGCAGCTCAAGAATCTGCTTGTCGGCAAACAGGCTGAGCGACCCGCCAGCAGCCAGCACCTCGCTCCAGTCAAAGTGCGCGCCCGCCACGGTGTGCGAGGTGCGCTCGGTGAAACCCTGCGCGCGCGCGGTGGCGCGAATAGTGTCCAGCGCCTCCTGGATCAGCAGCGGCTCGTCACCGTGCAGGGTGTAGAGGCTCTTCAAGCCCTTGCTCAAATGGGCGTTGAGCTGACCGAGGGCGAGTTGCATGGTGGCTTACAGCCGCACCGCGGCGAGCCGGCGCAGCAGTTGCTGGACCAGGTCGGTCTGCATGTCGCGGTACAGCAAGGCTTCTTCAGCCTCTTTGGCGAGCACGGCGGTCTCGTTGAAGCTGATGTCGCGCTTTTGCAGCATCTCGGTCTCGGGCACCAACTCATCCCCCTGGGGGGTGCGGACCTTGAAGACCAGACGAATGCGCAACTGCAACTCACGCACCTGGCCCGTGCTGCTGATGCCTACCACCACACGCTCGCGCTGCTCCCGCACGATGTCCAGAATCAACTGGGCCGTTTTAAGGGGCGCACCGGGTGGCAGCAACTGCACGTTTTTACCCACTGAGCGGCGCAGCTCGTCGGCCAGCGCACTGCCGGTGCCGGCAATGGCGAGCGTCTGAAAACCATAGTTTTGCTCCCCGCGCAGCTTGAAGCCGCAGCCCCCCAGCGCCAGGGCCGACAGGCCAAGCAGGGTGCCCCGGCCAAGGGATTGAAGGGCGGCGCGGCGTGTCATGGCGTGCGCCTCAAATCACCAGATTGACCAGGCGCCCGGGCACCACAATCACTTTTTTGGGCGCAGCGCCCTCACTTATTTTCTTGAACACCTCAGACTCGATGGCGGCCAGCTCGATCTCGACCTTGGAGGCACCCGCCGGCACCACAATGGCGCCGCGCAACTTGCCGTTGACCTGCAGCATGAGCTCAATCTCGTCTTGCACCAGCGCAGTTGCATCGACCTTGGGCCAGGGCGTGTCAAGCAAATCACCGAGCGTGCCGGCGTAGCCCAGGCTGTCCCACAGGCTGTGCGCAATGTGCGGCGTGGCGGGATAGAGGCAGCGCAGCAAGATGCTGAAGCCCTCGATCTGGGCCACTTGGGCGCCCGCGCAGTCGGTAGCCTTGAAGTCTTCCAGGGCGTTGATCATCTTCATGGCGCCCGAGACCACGGTGTTGTATTGCATGCGCTGGTAGTCATAGTCCACCTGCTTGAGCACGGTGTGGATCTCGAACCGCAGTGCTTTGGCCTCTTTGCCAAAATTAACGTCATTCAGGCTTCTAGCCGGCGTAGCGCTTGCATTGGCTGCATCCATATTGATAGCAGTCAACTTGACGCCGTAGTTCCATACCCGGCGCAAAAAGCGGTAGCTGCCCTCCACGGCCGCATCGTTCCACTCCAGTGTGGCCTCGGGCGGGGCGGTGAACATGGTGTACAGGCGCGCGGTGTCGGCACCGTAGCGGCCAATGAGGTCCTGGGGGTCCACACCGTTGTTTTTGCTCTTGCTCATGGTGCCCACACCTTCATAGGTGATGAGCGTGCCAGCGGGGAGGTCGCCCTTGGCCTCTTTGAGTTTGGCACCGGTCACTTTGCCGGCGGCGTCATGGATGTCTTCCACCTCTTGCGGCCAAAAGTACTCAATGCCACCCTTGTCGCTCTTGCGGGAGTAAATGTGGTTGAGCACCATGCCCTGGGTAAGCAGCTTGGTGAATGGCTCGTCGACCTTGACCAGCCCCACGGTCACGGAGTCTCCGGGGCCCTTCACCCGGATATCGCGCATGACCTTGGTCCAGAAGCGCGCATACAGCAGGTGCAGGATGGCGTGCTCAATGCCGCCGATGTACTGGTCCATGGGCATCCAGTAGTCGGCCCCGGCACCGACCATCGCCTGGTCGTTTTTGGGGTCGCAATAGCGCATGAAATACCAGGAGCTGTCGACAAAGGTGTCCATGGTGTCGGTCTCGCGCCGCGCGGCCACGCCGCAAATCGGGCACACCACACCGGCATGAAAACCTTCGTGCTTGTGCAGCGGGTTGCCGGAGCCATCAGGCACGCAGTCCAGCGGCAGCACCACGGGCAGGTCTTTTTCGGGCACGGGCACGGCGCCATGCTCGGGGCAATGGATGATGGGAATCGGCGTGCCCCAGTAGCGCTGGCGGCTCACGCCCCAGTCACGCAGACGCCAGGTGGTTTTTTTCTCGCCCAGGCCTTTGACTTGCAGGGCATGGCTCACGGCGGTAACCGCATCCTTGAAAGACAGGCCACTGAAGCTGTCGGAGTTGATGGTCACACCGCGCTGCTTGTCGCCGTACCAGTCTTGCCACTGGTCATAGTCGTAGGTCAGGCCATCAATCAGCACGACCTCAATGATGTCGAGGTCGTATTTTTTGGCAAACACAAAGTCGCGCTCGTCGTGCGCCGGTACGCCCATGACGGCACCGTCGCCGTAGCTCATCAGCACGTAGTTGCCTACCCAGACCGCCACGGGGCGACCGGTCAAGGGGTGGGTCACAAAGAGGCCGGTGGGCATGCCTTCTTTTTCGCGCACGGCCAGCTCGGCTTCGGTGGTGCCGCCCTTTTTGCATTCTTCAATGAAGGCCGCCAACCGGGGGTTGGTCTGGGCGGCGTGGGTGGCCAGCGGGTGCTCAGGCGCCACGGCGCAAAAGGTTACGCCCATGATGGTGTCGGCGCGGGTGGTGAAGACATACATCTTGCCGTCATCGATCAGCTCACCGGACGCATTTTTGATGTCATGCGGGAAGGCAAAGCGCACGCCCTCGCTCTTGCCAATCCAGTTTTCCTGCATCAGCTTGACGCGCTCGGGCCAACCGGGCAAGCCGGTCTTGACGTGCTCCAGCAGCTCGTCGGCGTAGTCGGTGATCTTGAGGTAGTAGCCAGGGATCTCGCGCTTTTCCACCACGGCGCCGGTGCGCCAGCCCTTGCCGTCAATCACTTGCTCATTGGCCAGCACGGTCTGGTCGACCGGGTCCCAGTTGACGACCTGGGTCTTGCGGTAGGCAATGCCTTTTTCCAGCATCTTCAGGAACAGCCACTGGTTCCACTTGTAGTACTCGGGGTCGCAGGTGGCGACCTCGCGGCTCCAATCCACCGCCAGGCCCATGGCCTGCATCTGCTTTTTCATGTAAGCGATGTTGTCGCGCGTCCACTGGGCGGGGGGCACGCCGTTTTTCAGGGCGGCGTTTTCAGCGGGCAGGCCAAACGCGTCCCAGCCCATGGGCATGAGCACGTTGTAGCCGTTCATGCGCAGGTAGCGCGTGAGCATGTCGTTGATGGTGTAGTTGCGCACATGGCCCATGTGCAGCTTGCCGCTGGGGTACGGCAGCATGGAGCAGGCGTAGTACTTTTTTCTGGACGCGTCTTCGGTCACGCGGTAGGCGTCGATCGCGGTCCAGTGGCTTTGAGCAGCTTGCTCGACTTCAAGGGGGTTGTATGTATCTTGCATTTGGATTCGCTCTGGCGATCAAGGGATCGCAATCGCCCGATTTTAGGGTTGGACAGGGGGGTTGGCCACAAAACCGATGCGGTTCAAGCCGGCTTTTTGGGCTGCGCCCATGACTTCGACAATGCGGCCATAGGGCACGGCCGCGTCGGCACGCAACTGCACCTCGGTCTCGGGGTCGCGTGCGGCGGCTTCCTGCAGCCGCCGGGCAAGCGCCTCGGCGCCCAAGGGTGTGTCATTCAAATAGGCTTGCCCTGTCGCATCCACGGCCAGGGTCACAAACGCGGGAGCTTGCCCGGGCTGGGCAGCGTCGGTCTTGGGCAGGTCCAGCTTGATGGAACTGGCCAGCAACGGCGCGGTAATGATGAAGATGACCAGCAGCACCAGCATCACGTCGATCAGCGGCGTCATGTTGATCTCGCTCATCGGCTTGGCGCCTTGGGTGCGTTCCAGTCGGCCGAAAGACATGGCGGGGGTGGGCTCAGGCCGCTGGCGCGGGCTGCTTGCAAAGGAGTTCACGCAGGTCGCGGGCAAAGCCCTCCAGCTCGGCTTCGATGCGCCCGATGGAGCGGCCCAGGATGTTGTAGGCCAGCACGGCGGGAATCGCCACGGCCAGGCCTGCTGCCGTCATGATGAGCGCCTCACCCACAGGGCCGGAAATCTTGTCAATGGTGACCTGGCCCGCATCGGCAATGCCGGCCAGGGCATGGTAAATGCCCCAAACCGTGCCCAGCAAGCCCACAAAAGGAGCGGTGGACCCGACAGTAGCCAGCAAGACCTGCCCATATTGGAGCTTGGCCAGCGCCGCATGCAAGGCATCGCGCAGCACCCGGGTGAGTTGCTGAGACCGGTCACCTGCGGTGGCCAGGGTGCCGTTAGCTTCTAATTTTGTAGCATCTACCATCGGCGATACGAGGGTCAGACGATCAAAAGCCTTCAATTTAACCAAGGCCTCGTCCACCGTCACCGACTGCCAGAAAGCTGCCACGCTGCGCAACACGTCGCCGGTGGCGCGGTGCAACAACCATGATTTCCAGACAATCACGACCCAGCTGCTCACCGACATCGCCAGCAAGAGCAGGGTGACCGCCCGGCTGACGCCATCGCCCTGCAGGATCAGCTGGGCAAGGCTCATTTCAGGTTGAGAACATCAAACATGTCGAACAAACCTGTCTTGTGACCCGCCAGATAGCGGGCCGCCCGCAAACTGCCCTGCGCGTAGGTGACGCGGCTGGACGATTTGTGTGTGATTTCAATGCGCTCGCCCGTGCCGGCGAACAGCACGGTGTGATCGCCCACGATGTCACCGCCGCGAATGGTGGCAAAGCCGATGGATGAGGGATCACGCTCGCCCGTGACGCCTTCACGCGCATACACGGCGCAGTCTTTGAGGTCACGCCCCAAGGCGCCAGCGATGACTTCACCCATTTTGAGCGCCGTACCGGACGGCGCATCGACCTTGTGGCGGTGGTGCGCTTCGATGATCTCGATGTCGTAACCCGTGGACAGCGCCTTGGCAGCCATCTCCAGCAGCTTGAGGGTGACATTCACGCCCACACTCATGTTGGGCGCCATCACAATGGCGATGTCGCGGGCGGCGTCAAGAATTTCGGCCTTTTGCAGGTCCGAGAAACCCGTGGTGCCAATGACCGCATTGACGCCCAGATCGCGGCACACGCGCAAGTGCGCCAGCGTACCTTCGGGGCGGGTGAAATCAATCAGGGTGTGGGCGCCTTTGAGCCCGGAGGCCAGATCAGCGGTGATCGCCAGGCCGCTGGTATGGCCCAAAAAGGCCATGGCATCGGTGCCCAATGAGGGGCTGGCCACAACATCCAGCGCGCCGTTGAGTTGGCAGTCGTGGGCGGCCTTGACCGCTTCAATCAGCATCTGGCCCATGCGGCCGGAGGCTCCGGCGATGGCAATTCGGTGAGGTAAGTTGTGAGTCATGGGGGCGTCTTGCTGCATTAGCGGGCCACAGGCTCCAGCGGGGGATAGCTCGACGGCAGGGGTGGCAAAGGCTTTTGCTCAGGCGCTTTGGCAGGTACCGGCAACTGCTTGATTTGCTGCTCGGTCAGTTCCAGAACAGGCACTTTGGCTGTAGACCTGCCGGAGTCCAGCGAGGTCACAAACTCGGCTTCGGTGGGCAAGGTGTCGGCATCAAGGCGCTCCAGCGCATCGCCCTTGAAGTACACCGTCACTTTGCGTGACTGCGGCGCCAAGCCCTGGCGCTTGAAGGTGAACACGTAGTCCCACCGGTCGGCATGGAAAATACTGGTGAGCAACGGGGTGCCCAAAATGTCACGAACCTGCGCCCGGGTCATGCCCGGCTTGAGTGCTTCGGCCTGCTCTTTGGACACAAAGTTGCCTTGGACGATGTCCATCTTGTAAGGCGTTACCAGGCCGGCGATCTGGTTGTTGGCGCTGTTCAACGTGCTGCACGCGCCTAAGCTTGCGCTCACAGCAACGAGCAAACTCAAACGGGCGCCGAGACGTTGGTAGTCAAACATGGGGTGTACTGTGGCAATATGATCGGTGGATTGTACCGACTGTACCTGTAGCCACAGTCTGCCCGATGGCAAGAGAGAGACCTATATGACCAATATCGACGAACTGAAAAACACGGGGCTGAAGGCCACTTTGCCCAGGCTGAAGATCCTGGAAATCTTCCAGAAAGGCACCCAGCGGCACATGACGGCCGAAGATGTGTTTCGGGTCTTGCTGGAGGATCGCTCCGATGTGGGACTGGCCACCGTGTACCGGGTGCTGGCCCAGTTTGAACAAGCGGATATTTTGAGTCGAAGCCATTTTGAAAGCGGCAAGGCGGTTTATGAACTCAATGAAGGGCAGCACCACGACCATTTGGTGTGCCTGGATTGCGGAAAAGTGGAGGAGTTTTACGACGCCGAAATTGAGAAACGCCAGCACGCCGTGGCCAAAACCAAGGGATTCACAATTGCCGACCACGCCTTGAGCCTGTACGCGCATTGCACCAAGGACAAATGCCCGAGCCGGCCTGTGACCTCGCGCAACCCCGCTTAATCGTTGTCGGCAGCGTCCATGGCCTTGCGGTGGCGCTCGACAAATTCCTGATAGGTGTCGATTCCGCGCAATTGCAAAATGGTGTTGCGCACCGCAGCCTCTACCAGCACCGCGATGTTGCGACCAGCCACCACCTGAATCACCACCTTGCGAACCGGAACCTCCAGCACATCCTGGGTCAGCGGCTCGTAGGGGATTCGCTCGTACTCCCGCTCCATGGTCTCGCGGCGCACCAGGTGAACAATGAGCTTGAGCCGCATGCGCCGGCGAACGGCGGTTTCCCCAAAAATAGCCCGGATGTCGAGCAGCCCGATGCCCCGGACCTCCAGCAAATTCATCAACAGCTCGGGGCAGCGCCCCTCGATGGTGTCCTGGTTGATGCGAAAGAGGTCCACTGCATCATCCGCCACCAGGCCATTGCCACGCGAGATCAGCTCCAGCCCCAATTCACTCTTGCCCAGCCCGGACTCACCGGTGATCAGTACGCCCAAGCCCAGAATATCCATGAACACGCCGTGCATGGTGATGCGGTCAGCAAAATGCTTGGATAAATAGGCCCGCAAGATGTCGATGACAAAGGCCGATGACCCTTGGGTCGAGAACATGGGAATCTGGGCACGCTCGCACATCGACAGCAAGGCCTGAGGCGCAATCTGCCCATCAGCCAGAATCAGCACGGGGGGCTCCAAAGTGACAATGCGGCTGATGCGCCGGGCACAATCCTCGGGCGTGGCGTTGATGAGGTAGGCGATTTCGCGCTGCCCCAAAATTTGCACGCGGTACGGATGGATGTAATTGAGGTAACCCACCAGGTCGGCACCTGAGCGGGCCGCGCGCACAGCGACTTCATCAAACCGACGCTCAGAGGCTCCCAAGCCAGCGAGCCACTCCCATTTCAGGAGGCCCCGAAACTCCTCGAACAAGACGTCGGCGCTGACAACGGTGGGCTTCATCGAAAGCTTAGTAACGGTCAGCCGGGCGGCGAATCAGACCAGCTGGGTCGATTGCCAGTGGCCAATCAGCCCGAACAACTCGTCCGAACTGGCGCTGGCTGCCATTTTTTCACGCAGAACGATATCGCTGAGCATTTCAGCGATTTCGGACAGAATTTCAAGGTGTTTTTGCGTGGCAGCCTCGGGCACCAGCAAGAAAATCAAGAGGTTGACCGGCTGCTCATCAGGCGCATCAAAGCCGATGGGCTGGGCAAGCTGAATAACCGCAGCCATCGGCGACTTGAGGCCCTTGATTCGCCCATGCGGAATAGCCACGCCATGGCCCAGACCCGTGGACCCCAATCGCTCCCGCGAAAACAGGCTGTCGGTCACCAGCGATCGATTCAGACCGTGGAGATTTTCAAACAACAGACCGGCCTCTTCAAAGACCCTCTTTTTGCTTGAGGCTTCAACATGCACAAGCACTTGTGCGGCGGACAGGATGGACGCGAGTCGATTCATAATTGCGTGAGATTATGCACCCTGGCCCCCTGCAGACATAAAAAAAACCCGCTCCATGTTCGGAGCGGGTTGGACTGAATGGGGAATGACGACTTACATCAGGCGCTTGGGCGCCTCATGGTGATGATCTTTCACGCGGTCTTTGTGCCGGACAACCTGACGATCAAGCTTGTCGACCAGTTCGTCGACTGCAGCGTACAGGTCTGCGTGTGCGCTCTCGGCGAACAGGTCGCAACCTTTGATATGGATGTTGCATTCCGCCCGCTGCCTGCGGTCCTTCTCCTTTTGCTTCTCTACGGTGAGCAACACTTTGACATCAACCACTTGATCAAAATGCCGGTTGATCCGGTCCAGTTTGGTCGTGACGTAACTGCGCAAAGCGGGGGTAACTTCAAGGTGATGACCACTGATCGTCAAGTTCATAAATAGCCTCCTGTTGCTCTCCGGGCTAAACCGATTGCCAACGACATGTTGACAACGCACAACCCGAAAAATTCAAAAACCCTACCGACACTTTCACTATGCCCCCGTTAAATGGAAAATGCAAACTCTTTGAATGACGCACTGCAGCAAACAAGGCAAAGGTGCTTTTGATTGGTTCTCAGCAGCCTGCCGGTGCGATAATTTGAAGGATTAACTGCAGGAGAAGACTTCCTTGGAAAACTGCCCCAGTCGGTAGCTTTCACCCCTTTGAGCGCATCGGGGCTGAAAGCCAAACCCACACGCTTAGCCAGATGCAACCAATTTCAAAGGGGGAGCCATGCTCAACATCTTTTCGCTGGCCAATGGCCGCCTTTTCCAGGAGGAGATCGAGTCTCTGGAAGAGCTGTCCCAATTTCAGCCCATTTGGGTTGACCTGGAGTCACCCACGCTGGAAGAAAAACGCTGGGTCAAGCAGTATTACGGCCTGTCCATCCCGGAGGATGCGATGGACGAGGACATTGAAGAGTCAGCCCGCTTTTACCGTGAAGACAACGGCGAACTGCACATTCGCAGCGACTTTCTGATCGCCGACGATGATGATCCACGGACGGTCCGGGTCGCGTTCATCCTCAACCTCGAAAACGACGAACTCAAGAGCAAGGGCGTCTTGTTCTCCATACACGATGAAGACGTGCCGGTCTTTCGCCTGCTGCGCATGCGGGCACGGCGAGCACCTGGCCTGCTGGAAGATGCCCGGGACGTGCTGCTCAAGCTCTTCGACGCCGATGCCGAATACTCGGCCGACACGCTGGAGGGCATTTACGACGAGCTGGAGAAAGTCAGCAACAAGGTGCTCTCAGGCAATGTGACCGATGCCTTGGCAAGCGAGGTGCTGGGCGCCATTGCGCGCCACGAAGACATGAGCGGGCGCATTCGCCGCAACGTGATGGACACCCGCCGTGCAGTGAGCTTCATGATGCGCAGCAAAATGCTCAATGGCGAGCAGTTCGAAGAAGCCCGCCAGATTTTGCGTGACATGGATTCGCTGGACTCCCACACGGCCTTCCTGTTCGACAAGATCAACTTTTTGATGGACGCCACCGTGGGTTTCATCAACATCAACCAGAACAAGATCATCAAGATCTTCTCGGTGGCCAGCGTGGCCCTGCTGCCGCCAACCTTGATTGCCAGCGTCTACGGCATGAATCTGAAGTTTCCTGAGCTGGAGTTTCTCGGCGGTTGGGGGTACCCGTACACGGTGAGCCTGATGGTCGCCAGCGCGCTAGTGCCGATGTGGTACTTCAGGAAACGGGGCTGGTTGAAGTAAAACCAGATGGCGCCCCTGGCCTGAATGTACCGCGCGGCTTCGTCGGCCTGCGCTGTGCGCTGGCTAACAGACTGCGGCGCACAAGGCAGGTGCAATAGGCTTTTAGGAGCCCACCATGACACAACACGCCACCATCAACGACCATGTGACCTTTCGCCCCGGCGACGGCGCGCCGCTGGTAATTCCCCTCGGCCCGGTGGATATTGACCTGGCCGCCGATGGAAGCGCAACGCTGAGCTGGGTCGCCG
>JBIIVW010000349.1:0-3200 GCA_044339205.1 Rhodoferax sp.
GTCCTGAAATGCACCCACCAGCCGCGCCGGCTCCCCCCCCTCAAACTCCACTGTGGCCAGCGCCCTCACCCAGATGCACCCACCATCACGACCCATCAGGGGCAGCTCCAGGTCCCAGCCCTGGCCAGAGTCCTGGCTGGCTTGCAAGGCAGCACGAACCACGGGCTGCGCATCGGGCGCAAAAAAATTCAGGGCCTCCTCCAGGGTCGGCGTGTAACCCGGTGCCTGGCCGTGAATTCGGCAGGTTTCATCGGCCCAGTCAATGGTCCCGGACACAAGGTCAATCTCCCAGCCACCCACTCCGGCCATAGCGCCCGTGCGTTCCTGCAAAGCCTTGCGCTTGAGCAGTTCTTTTTCGATTTTTTGCTGCGCAATCAACGCCTGACGCCCCTCAAAGGCCTTGGCCGCTGCCACGGCAAGCGCGCGAATGATCTCGCGCTGCTCCCCCGTCAACTGGCGCTCCACACGATCGATCACACACAGTGTGCCAATGCGACTGCCGTCTTTCAGCACGATGGGTTGTCCGGCATAAAAGCGGATGTCGGGTGCCGAGGTCACCAACGGGTTGTCAAAAAAGCGGAGATCCCGGGTCGCATCAGGCACCTCAAAGAGCTGGTCACCGAGGATCGCATGGGCGCAAAAGGCAAGGTCCCTTGGTGTTTCTGTCACGCCGGGCAGGCCGATGTTGGCCTTGAACCACTGGCGGTCACTGTCAATCAGGCTGATGAGGGCGATTGGAACGCCGCAGACGAGCGAGGCGACCCGGACCAGGGCGTCAAACTCTTGTTCCAGCCCGCTGTCCAGGACGCCCAGCTGCTTGAGTGCGGCAAGACGGGAGACTTCGTTTTCCGGCAGGGTTGCTGATTGCATAGTCGGTCTGTGAGCACGTGGGTGGGCGTTACGGCAGGTTGGCGCGGGGGTCAGTCAGTCGTGTTTGTATGGCCGAGCGCTCACTCTGTGCCGCCCACAGGACGTCCACACACGCCTTATCCAGTCGACCCATGGAGACCTCTTTGGTCAGTTCGGCAGCGATGGCCTCCTCGGTCCAGGCTGCTTTGTAGGGCCGGCAGTTCGAGAGGGCGTCATACACATCAGCGACCGCGACGATGCGGGCCTCAATCGGTATTTGGGCCATCAACAGCCCGCGCGGGTAACCGGAGCCATCACCCCGTTCGTGGTGGCCAGACACAATGTTACGCATGATCGCGTTGGCCATTCGGCTACCCAGACTCATGTCCATCTGGTCGATGATCGACTCGCCGATCTCCACATGGCGCCTCATGATGACCCACTCCTCCGCGTCCAGCTTGCCGGGCTTGAGCAGCACCTTGTCAGGAATGCCGACTTTGCCGATGTCGTGCAGGGGCGCAAAAAGGAAAACATATTCGATGAATTCATCGGTCAGCCCGTGCGACGTCGCCAGCGCGCGAGCCATCAGGCGGGAATACGAGGCCATGCGCTCCAGGTGCTGTCCGGTTTCAAGGTCACGCAGGCGGGCCAGCCCGCTGGCCAGGTGAACCGTGCCCACCATGCCATGCACGACCTGCAGTTGCAACAAGTACAACTGCGAAATCAGATGGGCAAAAACTTCCAGAAAACTCGCTGTGTCCGCATCAAATGCATGAGACACCTTGGAATCGAAGAACAGAAAACCAGCCAACTGCTCGCCGCGGTAAATGGGGAGCGTAAAACTGGAACGGTAGCCCTGCGTCTTGAGCCACGCGGTATGCGTACTGTCGGCAGTCAGGGTAGCGGCGATGTCGCCAATGATCCGGCTTTGGCGTTTGCTTGCCAGCAGTGCCAGAGACGGCACCTGGTTCAGGGGGGTTTCGTACTGTGTCAGCATGACCTCGTCCCGGTTGCTGCTGACAAAGGTCTTCAGTGCATCGGTGGACGCGTCATAGGTCGCCAGCGCCACCCGGTCGATATCGGGATAACGAGACGAGATCACGTTGTGCACCATGTGCAAATGATCGGTCAGGTTTTCGCCATGTACGCCGGTGCTGCTGGACAGCGCGGTGAGTTTGTCTTCGGTCATCGGTTTGCCCTCTACTTGTCCCTCTGCGTGAGGTATCGAGGTCTCCGGAGAAAACCTTTCTCACCTTCAAGTGTATCGGGCCACGATCAAACCACCAGCGGGTTTTCCTGCATGGCCTCCATCTGCTCCTCAAACATTTGCACCTGACCCTGCCAATAATCGCTGGAGCCAAACCAGGGGAAATTGATGGGGAAGGTGGGGTCGTCCCAACGCCGGGCCAGCCAGGCACTGTAATGAATCAGGCGCAAGGTCCGCAGGGGCTCGATCAGGGCCAGCTCGCGCCGGTCAAACTCGCGAAACTGCTCGTAGCCATCCACCAGGGCGCCCAATTGGCGGCTGCGCTGCTGGCGGTCCCCGCTGAGCAGCATCCAGAGGTCTTGCACGGCGGGGCCGCTGCGGGCGTCATCCAGATCCACAAAGTGCGGACCGGGCCCCGCGCTGCTGGGCGAATCCAGCGGTGTCCACAAAATATTGCCCGGGTGGCAGTCACCATGCAGGCGCAGCAGCCTGATCGGGTCAGAATAGGGGTCTTTTTGGCCTCCAGCCGGCGTTATATCCCGGTAAGCAGCTATTAAATCAAGAGCATCCTGAGACGCCTTGCTCCAAGCCGACTGCACATCCAGCGGGATACGCTCATGCGCCAGCAGCCAGTCGCGCGACTCAACGCCAAAGGTGTGCAGGTTCAGGGCGGGTCGATGTGCAAAGGGTCTGACCGCGCCCACGGTATGAATACGGGCCAAAAAGCGGCCAATCCACTCCAGCACATCGGGGTCGTCCAGTTCCGGTGGGCGCCCGCCCCGACGGGGGCTGACGCTGAAGTCAAAGCCGCCAAAGTGGTGCAAAGTGGCCCCTTTCAGGGTCAGCGGGCCCACCACCGGGATTTCAGCCGCCATCAACTCGGCTGAAAACGCATGCTCCTCCAGAATTTGCGCCTCAGTCCAGCGCTCGGGCCGGTAAAACTTGGCCACCACGGCCTGCCCATCCTCCAGGTGCAACTGGTAGACGCGGTTTTCATAGGAACTCAGGGCCAGTTGGCGCCCGTCGCCATACAGGCCGACGCTGGCCAGCGCGTCCATGACCACGTCAGGCGTGAGCGATTCAAAGGGGTGAAGGGCGGCGGGGGAAGAAGCAGACAACATGGCTGTATTGTCGCGCCAGGCCG
>JBIIVW010000350.1:0-3181 GCA_044339205.1 Rhodoferax sp.
CACCAGTCCATTTCCCAAGCTTTGCCGCCATGGCCAATCTGTGCCAGGAGCGCATTGATTCGGGTGCTGAGCGACTCAGGCAACAAGGCCTGCTCGGGAGTTTCGTTGGCTGGCAATTGGTAGTCCACACGCCAGATGCCGTGCGGCTCGCGGTGCATGAGTACGGTGTTGCCGGGGTTCCATTCGGGGTCAAAGAAAGCCAGGCGCTCGGTGGGCAAAGGCAAGTCAATGCGAATGTCGGCAATCACAAAGCGGCCCTCGTAGGAGGCCCCTTCCATCTTCAGGCCCATCAGGCTGCGAATGCCCGAACGCGCGCCATCGGCGGCGATCAACCAATCGGTCTCCAGCAGGTAAGTGCCTTCGGGCGTGTTGACCTCCACGCGGGCAAATCCGTCGTTGTGGTCAATCCGGTTGACGCGGTTGCCCCAGCGAAAGTCAATCAGGGGGTTGGCCAAAGCCGCATCCACCAAATACGCTTCCAGGTACTGCTGTTGCAGGTTGATCATGGGGAAGAATCGGTCGTCGTCGTCATGCGGCGCCTCCATGCGAAAAACGCGCTGACCCCGGTAATAGGAGTTGCCAAAACGCCAGGGCAAGCCATGTTCGGTGACCCGATCGGCCACACCCACTTGCTGCAAAATCTCCATTGATCTGCGGGTGAACACAATGGCGCGGCTGCCCTCGGACACCTGCAACTCCGACTCCAGCACCACAGAGGGCACGCCGTGGCGCGCCAGCTCCAGCGCCGCCGTCAGGCCGGCCGGGCCGGAACCCACAATCACGACTTTTTGACGCGCCTGATCCGGGTGCGCGCTGGGCAGCCAGGGCTTGAACACCTTATAGGTGTAGTAAATGGAGCGCCGGGGTTCGGCGTGGGGCTGGTGCATGGAGTCTCCTTCGCGGCGAATCAGTTTTTGAAAGAAGCCGTAAAAGTATAAAAATTTCGCTCAGATTTTCTGTCCCCAAATGGGAACAAGGTTTACCCCAAGGCGCAGTCCGGCGCCATCAGCAAGCCCAGCAATTCGCGCTGACCCGAGATACCCAGCTTGCGGTACACGCGCTTCTGGTAGGTCTGGGCGCTTGAGATCTCAATGCCCATACGGTCGGCCAGGCCCTGGGTGGTGAGACCTGCCAACAGGCCACGCACGACATCGACATCGCGTTTGGTCAGTTCAGGGCAACGCCGCAACAAACGCGGCAGCAGCAACTCGGCCAGATCATGCTGCGCCACCTGCCCCGCATAGTGCAGGCGCACCGCCTGCACGACCAACGGCGCAAAGGCCTCGATCACCTGAATGGCCCGCGCATCAAAGACACCCTGCGCCTCGCTGCGGTAAAAATTGACCGACAGCCAGCGCGTGCCCTCGTGCAGCGACAGAACAGTCAAGCGCTCGGCCACTTGCGGCAGCTCGTAGCAGATCTCGCGGTATTCGCGGTGGGCAATGTCCTCGCCGCGCTGGCGGTGCAACACAATGTGCGGATGCGAGGCGGTGGCGCGCTGGGCAGTGGCCAGTTCAGCCTGCATCACCCGCTGGGTGCCATCCAGCGGGTAAAAGCGCGACACATAGTCCTGCGTGATGCTGGCCACCTCCAGCGTTCGGTCCCGCCCGCCGACGGCCACAACGCGGGGCTGCGTTTGCCCTTCATAAGAAAAAATGGTGCATTGCGCCAGAGGCACATGCGCATCCACCAATCGCAATAAATCTTCAGCCACGGCGTGGCGGCCGGAAACGCCCAGCTTCTGGAGCAATTGGGTGACCTGGAGCAAACCGACCTCAAAACCTGGGAGGGTCTGCGGCGGCAACCGCCAATGGCGTTTCAAGTCAGCCTTCACGGCGCAGGCGGCGCCAATATAGACCCGCTGCTGCGGGCATGATCAATGAGGCGGTCAAACAAATCGCTCAGTTGCGCCTGCTCCCCTTCGCTTAGGCAACCAAAAATACCCTGGTTGCGCTGCCGAATCAACGACATGGTCAGTTGCCACGCCGCCCGGCCTTTCTCGGAGAGCGTCAGCACCACACCGCGGCCATCTTGAGGGCAATCCTCTTTCAAAATCAACCCCAGCACCACCAACGACTGCGCCGCGCGGCTGGCCTGACCCTTGTTGAGGTTGGCCTGTCGCGCCAGGTCATTCACCGACAGGGGCTCAAAAGCCCCAATGGCACCCAAACAGCGGCTGTCGCTCAAACTCAAGCCCGACTCCGCCAGGTAAGTCCGCTGGCTCTCCAGATCGGTGAGCTTGTGCAACAGGTGCAGGCGGTAGCTCAGGGCCCGGTCCAGGCCCGGCTCCGCTTTATTCAACCTTGATGCCACTGGCCTTGATCACATTCGCCCACTTCACACGCTCGCTGGCCGCGTAGTCGGCCATCTGGCGGGGGTTGCTGGGCGTGGACTCCAGCCCCAGGGTTTGAAAGCGCGCCTTGAGGGCGGTTGAATCCATGGCCGTCAACAGGGCGCTGTTGAGTTTGGCAATCACGTCGGGTGGCGTTCCGGCGGGCACCACCAGACCTTGCCAGGCAAAGGCCTCAAAACCTTTGAGCCCCTGCTCGGCCAGTGTGGGAATTTCTTCAAAGTTCTTCACCCGCTTCTGGCTGGCGATGCCCAGCGCCCGCAGCTTGCCGGAGGTGATGAACTGGTAGCCACTGGCGGTATCGACAAACATGAACGGCACCTGCCCGCCCACCACGTCCTGCACAGCAGGTGCCGCACCCCGGTAAGGAATATGGGTGAGCTTGAGCCCGGCCTTCTCTCGGAACAGTTCGGCTGTCAGGTGATGCGGACTGCCTGCGCCGGGGGAGGCGTAGTTGGCGCCATCCTGCGCTTTGGCCCAGGTAATGAATTCCTGCAGGTTCTTGGCGGGCACATTGGGGTTGACCACCAGAATCATCGGGAAACGCACGGTCAGGCCCACGGGCGCCAGATTCTTCTCGGCGCTGTAGCTCAGCTTGCTGTAGAGCGCCGGGTTGGCCGCCAACGTGGCGGTGTCAGCCGACATCAGCACGTAGCCATCCGGTTTGGCGCGTGAGACGTATTCAGCGCCAATGTTGGTAGCCGCACCCGGCTTGTTGGCCACAATGATGCTTTGCCCCAGGGTCTTGCCCATGGACTCGGCCAGCAAACGCGCCACCACATCGGTACCGCCACCCGCCGGGTACGGCACCACCCATTCGATGGGCTTGGA
>JBIIVW010000351.1:0-3173 GCA_044339205.1 Rhodoferax sp.
GCACCTCACCGCGCAGCGAGAAGTTGCGGGTTTCAGTGATGTTGACGTCCACCAGTTGTCCGATCAGGCGCGGCTGGCCGACAAAATTCACCACCCGGTTGCACTCGGTGCGGCCCATCAGCTCTGATCCATCGCGCTTGGAGGGGCCTTCCACCAGAATGCGCTGCACCGTGTTCAGCCGGCTCTCGGAGATGTTTTTGATGCTGGCATTGATGACCGACTGCAGGTGCTGCAGGCGGCGCAGTTTCACCTCATGCGGCGTGTCATCGTGCAGATTGGCCGCAGGCGTGCCGGGGCGCGGGCTGAAGATGAAGCTGAAAGAGTTGTCAAAGCCCACATCGTCAATGAGCTTCATCATCTTGTTGAAGTCGTCCTCGGTCTCGCCGGGAAAGCCGACGATGAAATCGCTGCTCATGGCCATGTCCGGACGAATCGCGCGCAGCTTGCGCACCGTGCTCTTGTATTCCATGGCGGTGTAGCCGCGTTTCATGGCCATCAAAATGCGGTCGGAGCCGTGTTGCACCGGCAGGTGCAGGTGGCTCACCAGTTTGGGGATGGTCTCGTACGCGGCAATCAGGGATGGCGTGAACTCGTTGGGGTGGCTGGTCATGTAGCGGATGCGCTCAATGCCGGGAATCTCGGCCACATAGGCCAGCAGCGTGGCAAAGTCCGCCATCTCGGAGGACGGCGAGGCGGGGTCGCTCACCATTCTGGCGCGCCAGGCGTTCACGTTCTGGCCTAAGAGCGTCACTTCTTTGACGCCCTGGTCGGCCAGGCCAGCCACCTCAACCAGCACGTCTTCAAACGGGCGGCTCACCTCTTCGCCCCGGGTGTAGGGCACCACGCAGTAACTACAGTACTTGGAGCAGCCTTCCATGATGCTCACAAAGGCGGTGGCGCCCTCGACCCGTGCCGGCGGCAGGTGGTCAAATTTTTCGATCTCGGGAAAGCTGATGTCCACCTGCGAGCGGTTCAGGCGGTCTCGCTCGGCCAGCATCTGGGGCAGGCGGTGCAGGGTTTGAGGGCCAAACACCACATCCACATAGGGCGCGCGCTCAATGATGGCTGCCCCTTCCTGGCTGGCCACGCAGCCACCCACGCCAATCAGCACGCCCTTTTTCTTGAGGTGCTTGACGCGCCCGAGGTCCGAAAACACTTTTTCTTGCGCTTTTTCACGCACCGAGCAGGTGTTGAACAAGATCAGGTCGGCCTCGTCGACGTTGTCAGTGGGCTCGTAGCCCTGCGCGGCGTGGAGCACATCGGCCATTTTGTCCGAGTCGTACTCATTCATCTGGCAGCCAAAGGTTTTGATAAAGACTTTTTTGCTCATGGTGTTCTTTGAGTTAATTGCTACTGATTAAATAGCGTTTCGGCCATATAAAACGCCGGCTACAGCACGTTTTGGCACTAAAAATGCAACAAAAGCGGGCGACAAGCTTCGGGGGAGATGGGCAAGGAGTGAGTGCGCAGCACGACTCAAACGCGCGAGGCTTTGCCTCGCCAAGGGGCGGGCAGAGGCTGGCAAGTTCAGGCAGCGGTTCATGGTGTTCATCCAGAGGCTGTCGCAAGGGAAAAAAGAAAACCCGCGAAAGTTCGAACTTTTGCGGGTTTCAATATGATTTGGTGGTGATAGGTGGATTTGAACCACCGACATCAGCATTATGAATGCTGCGCTCTAACCAACTGAGCTATATCACCACAAGCCCGAAAGTATATCGCCTTGTCGGGCCGATTTTCAGAGATTCGTAAAATTCGCTTTGCGTTTGTTCACAAAAGCATCCATGCCTTCCTTTTGATCTGCGGTGGCAAAGAGGGCGTGGAACAGGCGGCGCTCGAAAACAATGCCGTCGTTCAGCGTGCCTTCAAATGCGCGGTTGACGGATTCCTTGGCGGCCATGGTGGCTATTTGCGAGTACTCACTGATCATCAAGGCCGCACCCAGGGTCTCTTCCATGAGTTTTTCCAGCGGCACCACGCGGCTCACCAGCCCGGCGCGCTCGGCCTCTGTGGCATCCATCATGCGCCCGGTCAGCGCCAAATCCATGGCCTTGGCTTTGCCAACGGCACGGGGCAGGCGTTGTGTGCCACCCGCGCCCGGAATCACGCCCAGCTTGATTTCAGGTTGGCCAAAGCGGGCATTGTCAGCGGCAATGATGAAGTCGCACATCATCGCCAGCTCACAGCCACCACCCAGGGCAAAACCACTCACGGCGGCGATCACGGGTTTGCGGATGCTGCGAATCTGTTCCCAGTTGCGGGTGATGTAGTCACTCTTGTACACGTCGGCGAAGGTGTAGCTGGCCATGGCACCAATATCGGCTCCGGCCGCAAACGCTTTCTCGCTGCCGGTGATGATCATGCAGCCAATGGCGGGGTCGGCGTCAAAGGCCTTCAGGGCCGTGCCCAGCTCGGTCATGAGCTGGTCATTCAGGGCGTTGAGCTGCTTGGGACGGTTCAGGGTGATGATGCCCACCTTGTCGGCCTCCACGCGGACAGTGATCAGTTCGAAATTCATGCGACTCTCCGGATTGGGGAAAAGACTGACTATACCCAAGCCCCCATGCTAGATTCATGGCCCCATTAAGGAACTCTCCCATGTCCGAACTCCCGCTTGAACCCGTAGTGTTGTATGCCGAACAAGGTGCCGTCGCCGTCGTCACCCTGAATCGCCCGCTGGCGCTGAACAGCTTCACCCGCCAGATGCACCGAGAGCTGTGGGCCGCGCTTGACCGGGCTGAGGCGAACCCGGTGATTCGCGTGCTAGTCATCACGGGTGCCGGGCGCGGGTTTTGCGCGGGTGCCGATCTGGCGGAGTTTGACTTTGAGCCCGGCCCCGATCTGGCCGCTCGGATTGACCCCGGTCCCGTCATTGACCAGGCCTTCAACCCAACGGTGCGCCGTCTGCAGAACCTGCGCATGCCCACGCTTGCGGCCGTGAACGGAGTGGCCGCAGGGGCCGGTGCGTCGCTGGCCATGACCTGCGACCTGGCCATTGCCGCCCCGACCGCCAGTTTTATTCAGGCCTTCAGCAAGATTGGTTTGATACCGGACGCTGGCGGCACCTGGTTCTTGACGCAGCGCGTCGGGCTGACCCGTGCCCTAGGCCTGGCCCTGACCGGCGACAAGCTCAGTGCAGCACAAGCCAGGGAGTGGGGCATGATTTGGGATGTGGC
>JBIIVW010000352.1:0-3171 GCA_044339205.1 Rhodoferax sp.
CATGTGATTCGCATGCCCGAGCATTACGGCGAGTTGTCGCCTTTGTTACATGTTGTGCCCTTGCAATTGCTCGCATACCATACGGCCTGTGCCAGAGGCACGGATGTCGACAAACCCCGCAATTTAGCCAAGAGCGTCACGGTGGAGTAAATACAAAGATGGCAGCTACCTCCTGTGTCAGCAATAGCGATCAACAAGGTAGCCCTGCCCATCGAGGTTTGGCGATACACGGACATTGGCCCGATAACTCCGAGACCTGCTGCCGGCAGGTCTTGCTACGGCTCGGTGCGCCGGATCTGGCTCCCCATGTGCTGGCTGAAATTGCGAAAAATGCCCAAGGTCCCTGCCTGCACCTCTGGCTCGACGAAAAACAGGCTCAAATGTGGGCTCCTGGCCAAGACACGCTGGGTTTGAGTGCCACGTTGCAACTCGACACCCTGCACAAGCCCGAGGACCTCATCCGCGAAATTGTGGTCGCCATGCTCATGGGGCCGGTGGCCTTTGAGTTCCCTTCCTTGAATGAACTGGTTTCGGCCGTGAATATTCGCCGCAACATCGTTCAGGCGGCGCGCAAGACCACCCTGGCCTTTCACACCCGTGAGGCCGAGCGCCCCCAGCATTGCTGGAGGTACGACAAGGTGAGGGGATTCATCATTCGCCCCGGCGTGCCCCTGGTTGACGCGCTGATCTGTGCCACCCAGCCCGAGGTCTCGGGTGCCTTGTATGCGTTTTCTTGTTATCGCGCCTCGGAGTACGTCATCGTGCTGGGCATTGCGCAGGAGCTGGCGCAGTGCAACCCGGCTTTGCTGCAAGAACTGCAGGTGCTGTGGGCCACGCGCCCCATCAAGTCCGGCGAGTTCCATGACGTTTTTTTGCGAGAGCAAGGGTCGATGGAAGCTCCCTTGCCGCCACGCTTTTTCGTACCGGGCGACCGCACCTGGTTTCGCAACCCGGACGAGCCGTCCTCCGATGCCTCCGGTTTTGAGGGGTCCTGGGTCATGTATTTGGGCGGAGGTCTTTTCACCAATTTCTGGAAGCGGGATCAGCCCTACACCTTGCAAGCCAAGTGCCTGGAAATCTACCATTGGCGCCATGGACTCTACCGTGACGAGCAGGGGGACGAGCGTATCAATGAAGCTGAAGTGGATGTGCGTGTGGCCGCCTCTTTGCAAGACCCGTCCGAGGTGGCGCGAATTATGACCGTGATGGAGCGTTACCGTGAGTCGCGTGGTGTCTACACCGCAGCGGGTGGCTGTATCGACACCACACGCGAGTTTGCCCGTTGGGTGTGTCCCGGGACAGCCGATCTGGTGCTGCCCACGGAATGACCGGGCGCATGTTGAACCGGCAGGTGCACATTGATGCGCTGAAAGTCATCGCGTCGCAGTTGATTGTGCTTCACCACTTTTCGGCCTATGGCCCGTTGTCTGACGCCCTGAGCCAGGCATCGCCCCGTATCGCAGCCTGGCTCTATGACTATGCACGCATGGCCGTGCAGGTTTTCCTGGTGCTGGCCGGCTACCTTGCCGTGCGCAGCCTGGCGCCCGAGGGGTTCCTGCGGGGGCGCGCGCCCTGGGTCCGGGTGTGGCAACGCTACCGGCGTCTGGCGCTGCCTTTTGTGGTGGCGATGGCTCTGGCTGTAGCCAGCAGCCTGCTGGCGCGGCATTGGCTTGATGCCGACTTTATTCCCGACGCGCCCACCTGGGGCCAGACGCTGGCGCACGCCATGCTGCTGCATGGCGTGCTGGGCGTGGATTCGCTTTCAGCGGGTGCCTGGTATGTGGCCATTGATTTCCAGCTTTTTGCGCTGACGACCCTGTTGCTGTGGCTGGGACGCAGCCAAGTCTGGCTTGCCCGCCTTGGAGTGATGGGCCTGATGTTGACTTCGCTCCTGTTTTTGAACCGCGACGCTGCCTGGGACAACTGGGCCCTCTACTTTTTTGGTGCCTACGGGCTGGGGGCGGCTGCGTTTTGGGCAGCCCGATCAGATCACCCTGGCTGGATGCTGGGGCTATTGGCCGGGACGGGATTGCTGGCTCTGACCATTGATTTCCGGTGGCGTATCGCATTGGCTTTGGGCACGGCCTTGCTGCTCGGACTGGTTCAGTGGCGAGATCAAGCGGCCCTGCCGCCGGGCAGGGAGACCACCTCAGGCGGTGCTTCGCGCTGGATTGGCCGCTTGGGTCAGAGCTCTTATGCTTTGTTTTTGGTGCACTTTTCGGTCTTGATGCTGGGCAATGCCGTGTTTGTGCGGTGGGGATTGACCGGTGCAGGGTCTGCCGCTCTGGTGCTGTTGACCAGTTGGTCTGTCAGCATGGTTTTGGCGTTGTGGTTTGAGCGATGGGTGGAGCGAGGATAAAAAATCCAGAGAATCAGGCTTTTTTAGAAATAGGCCTAAATAACCCCCTAAATCTGCCGTTAAAGAGCATACGAATGGAGGAAAGCCCCAGATTGAGTCTGTCGCCCACAAGAAATGCAATTGCCACCTATTGATCGAACCCCTAATCTGCGCCCTGTGGCTGCGGAGTTGGCGTCAATGGCACCAGCCAAAGTCATTCCTGTGGCGGCGGTGAACCCGACTGCCAACCTGACGGCTTCGCCGGAGCCCACGCCCAGCGTCATCAACATGGTGGGCAAAAACAACAAGCCCGACGTGGGCGAGGGCGTGTACACCAGCGTGTCTGACCCTGGTCGGCGTGGCTCTGAAGCTGCCACCGCTGAAAGAGACTGGACAATCCAGCGGCCCAAGCCCGAAATGGTCGAAGATCCACCGCCACCGCCGCTCTCTCAGGTATTGATGGAACACATCAAGTCGCTCTGGTTGGCCAGCGCCAGCGCGGTGCAGGTGCAGCAGCAGGTCAAAGACCAGCTTGAGGCTTCGCAGCCAAGCCAGAAGGCGATGCTCAACATGGCAGCACCAGAGTCGCTGACCTATTCGCCCAGCAAGATCAACAAGACCGAAAACATTTAAGCCGGCCCAGCGGGGTCTATTCCGGCATCCCCTACCATCTGGGGCATGCACACTTCAGCACTTGTTCTTTTTTCGGGTGGACAAGACTCCACTACCTGCCTGGCCCAGGCGCTCAGCAAATACCAGCGCGTCGAGACCATCGCCTTTGACTACCGCCAGCGCCACCGTGTGGAGCTGGATGCGCGGCTCAAGGTGCTGTC
>JBIIVW010000010.1:0-34555 GCA_044339205.1 Rhodoferax sp.
GAGGTGGAAAAGTCCCCTGTGAGCCAGGACTTCTCGGATGCGCGGGAACGCACCCGCACCTGGGTTGAAAACATCAAAAACTCCGAAACGAAACAGGCTGAGGAATTGAAAAAATGAAACGCAGATTATTGAATCAAATGGTCGCAGCACTGCTTGTCAGTGCGCCCACCTGGCTGGCTTTGCCAGCCCACGCTGCCGATGAAGCACCAGATGTCTTCATCAAACGCTTGTCCTCAGAAGTACTGGATGGCATCAAGGCCGACAAAGCAATTCAGTCGGGTGAAGTGGCGCGCATTGTGGACCTGGTGGACAACTTGGTCATGCCCAATGTGGATTTCAAGCGCATGACGGCCGCTGCAGTCGGCCCGCAGTGGCGCCAGGCCACGCCCACCCAGCAACAGCGTCTGCAGGATGAGTTCAAGATCTTGCTGGTGCGTACCTATGCGGGAGCCTTGTCGCAGGTCAATGACGTGACCCTCAGCATGAAGCCCCTGCGCACCAGCCCTGCCGATAAAGAGGTGGTGGTACGCACTGAAATCAGGGGCCGTGGCGATCCGATTCAACTGGACTACCGCTTGGAAAAAACACCCGGTGCCGGCTCTGGCTGGAAAATTTATAACCTCAATGTGCTGGGTGTCTGGTTGGTGGACACTTACCGCAGCCAATTTGCGCAAGAAATCAATGCCAAGGGCATTGACGGGCTGATCGCCACGCTGGCCGCCCGCAACAAGTCCAACGCCGCCAAAGGTTGAGTGTGCTGGCCCTGCCGCAGGAGTTGACCCAATCTCAAGCCATGGCCTGTCTGGCGTCGCTGCTCAAGGGCATGCGCGAGCAGCCTGGCCTGGAGGTGGTGCTCGACGCCACACCTTTGATTCGGTTTGATTCAGCCGCTCTGGCTGTCTTGCTCGAATTGCGGCGCCAAGCCGCCACCCTGAACAAGCAGCTGACCATCCGTGGCCTGCCCGGGCGCCTGTCGGACCTCGCGGCGTTGTACGGTATTGCCGAACTATTGCAGTCGGCCTGAATCCTTAGAATAGACCCTTCATGTCCGCCATCTCGTTTCAGACCGTTTCCAAGACTTACCCGTCGCCCAAGGGCCCCAAGGGCAGCACCTTTTTGGCGCTGGACCACGTCAGCCTGGACATTGAAGAAGGCGAGTTTTTTGGTCTGCTGGGCCCCAATGGGGCTGGCAAAACCACCATGATCAGCCTGCTGGCCGGTCTGGCCCGCCCCAGTTCCGGCCGCATCAGCGTGCTCGGTCATGATGTGCAGGTGGACTACGCGCAGGCGCGGCGCAGTCTGGGTGTGGTGCCCCAGGAGTTGGTGTTTGATCCGTTTTTCAATGTGCGGGAGTTGTTGCGTATCCAGTCCGGCTATTTCGGAGTCAGGAACAACGATGCCTGGATTGATGAACTGCTTGACAGCCTGGGTTTGACCGATAAAGCCAACGCCAACATGCGCCAGCTCTCGGGTGGCATGAAGCGCCGCGTGCTGGTGGCGCAGGCCCTCGTGCACAAACCACCTGTGATCGTGCTGGATGAACCCACGGCCGGTGTTGATGTGGAGTTGCGCCAGACCCTGTGGCATTTCATTGCCAAGCTCAACAAACAAGGCCACACCGTGTTGCTGACCACCCATTACCTGGAGGAGGCAGAAGCCTTGTGCGGGCGCATTGCCATGCTCAAGTCGGGACAAATTGTGGCGCTGGACTCCACCAGCGAGTTGCTCAAGGCGGCTTCCAGCAATGTGCTTCGCTTCAAGGTGGATAGTGATTTGCCCAAGGCCCTGGCGGACAAGGCCCGGGTGACTGGGCGTGTGGTGCAGTTTCCTGCGCACGACGCACTGGAAATCGAACAATACCTCGCGGCGGTGCGTGAAGCCGGGCTGGTGGCGCACGATGTCGAAATCCGCAAGGCCGATCTTGAAGACGTCTTTCTGGACGTGATGACCAAGCACAGAGACATGAAAGCTTATTCCGCGAAAGCCGCCGCATGACCGGCTGGCAAACCCTCCTTTACAAAGAAGTGCTGCGCTTTTGGCGTGTTGCCTTCCAGACGGTGGCGGGCCCGGTGCTCACCGCCATGTTGTATTTGTTGATCTTCGGCCATGCGCTGGAAGCCCATGTGAAGGTGTATGACCTGGTCAGTTACACCGCATTTCTGGTGCCGGGCCTGGCCATGATGAGCGTGCTGCAAAACGCCTTTGCCAACAGTTCATCGTCCCTGATCATGAGCAAGGTGATGGGCAACCTGGTGTTTTTGTTGTTGACCCCCTTGTCCTACATGAACTGGTTCGTCGCTTATGTGGGTGCAGCCGTGATTCGTGGCCTGGTGGTCGGACTGGGTGTGCTGCTGGTGTCAGCCCTGTTCACCAGCTTGAGTTTTGTGGCCCCCTTGTGGATTCTGGCTTTTGGTGTGATGGGCGCAGCGCTCATGGGCACACTGGGCTTGATTGCCGGCTTGTGGGCCGAAAAGTTTGATCAGCTGGCGGCGTTCCAGAATTTCGTCATCATGCCCATGACCTTTCTGAGTGGCGTTTTTTACTCCATTCACTCGCTGCCGCCGTTCTGGCAAAACGTGAGCCACCTGAATCCGTTTTTCTACATGATTGACGGTTTTCGGCATGGCTTTTTTGGCCAGAGCGATGTGTCCCCCTGGCTGAGTCTGAGTGTCGTCGGTGGCGCCTTGCTGGTGGTGAGCGGCATCGCCGTTCAGTTGCTGCGCTCGGGTTACAAGATTCGCGGCTGATTCGTCTTATTTATTTTTTTGGATTGTTGACATGACTGCAGACCAGCTCAAGACCCTCATAGCCGCCGGCATGGTGTGTGATCACATCGACCTGGAGGGCGATGGTCGCCACTGGTACGCCACCATTGTGTCAACGGCCTTTGAGGGCAAACGCCCGATAGCCCGACACCAGATGGTGTACGCGACGCTGGGCGCCAAAATCTACAACGACGAGGTCCACGCCTTGTCCATGAAAACCTACACGCCCACCGAATGGTCGGCTTTGTCGGCGTGAACCTGGCATGCCGAAGCGCCGTGGCTTTCCGACGATCTTTTTAAACTGAAGTTATGGATAAATTACTGATTCGCGGCGGCCGGGCATTGCGTGGCACCGTGTCGATTTCGGGCGCCAAGAACGCGGCCCTGCCTGAGCTTTGTGCCTGCCTGCTGACGGCCGAGCCCGTGACGCTTACCAACGTGCCGCGCTTGCAGGACGTGGCTACCATGCTCAAGTTGATTCGCAACATGGGTGTAGGTGTCGAGCAGCCTGACCCAAGCCGCGTGCAGGTCAATGCGGGGACGCTCACCTCGCCCGAGGCTCCCTATGAGTTGGTCAAGACCATGCGCGCATCGGTCCTGGCTCTGGGGCCTTTGCTCGCCCGATTTGGCGAGGCTACGGTCTCCCTGCCCGGGGGCTGCGCGATTGGCTCGCGGCCCGTGGATCAGCACATCAAAGGCCTCACTGCCATGGGCGCCGAAATTGTGGTGGAGCACGGCTACATGCTGGCCAAGCTGCCCAAGGGCTGGACCCGTTTGAGAGGTGCGCGCATTGCCACCGATATGGTCACTGTCACGGGGACCGAGAACTTCCTGATGGCCGCCACCCTGGCCGAAGGCGAAACCATTCTGGAGAACGCCGCCCAGGAACCCGAGATTGCCGACCTGGCCGAGATGCTGATCAAAATGGGCGCCCGCATTGAGGGGCACGGCACCAGCCGCATTCGCATCCAGGGTGTTGAGCGCCTGCACGGCTGCTCACACCAGGTGGTGGCGGATCGCATCGAGACGGGCACCTTTTTGTGCGCGGTGGCCGCTACCGGCGGCGATGTGGTGCTGCGGCACGGTCGTATCGATCACCTGGAAGCCGTCGTGGAGAAACTGCGCGATGCCGGGGCCACCGTGTTGGGGGTGGAGGGCGGCATTCATGTCCAGTCCCAGGGTCGGCTCAAGGCCCAGACCTTTCGCACGACCGAGTACCCGGGTTTTCCGACCGACATGCAGGCCCAGTTCATGGCGCTCAACATCATCTCGCATGGCACGGCGATGGTCACCGAGACCATCTTCGAGAACCGTTTCATGCACGTCAACGAAATGGTCCGTTTGGGGGCCAACATCCAGATTGACGGCAAGGTGTCGGTGGTGGAGGGGGTGGAGAGACTCTCGGGCGCAACCGTCATGGCCACCGACCTGCGCGCATCCGCCAGCTTGGTGATTGCTGGCCTGGTGGCCGAGGGTGAAACCGTGGTGGACCGGATTTACCACCTGGACCGGGGCTACGACCAGATGGAAGCCAAACTGCGCGGCCTGGGTGCCGATATAGAAAGAATCAAATGATCACGCTCGCGCTCTCCAAAGGCCGAATTTTTGAAGAAACCTTGCCCCTGCTTCGGGCTGCCGGCATTGAGGTGCTGGAGGACCCGGAGAAATCCCGCAAGCTGATCCTCACCACCAACCAACCTAACGTCCGCGTGCTGGTGGTGCGTGCTTCCGATGTCCCCACCTATGTGCAATACGGTGGTGCCGATCTGGGCATCACCGGCAAAGACACGCTCATTGAGCATGGCATGGACTGGAGCGGTACGGCCAGCGGCTCGGGCCTGTACCAGCCGCTGGACCTGCAAATTGCCAAGTGCCGCATCAGCGTGGCGGTGCGGGCCGACTTTGACTACGCCTCAGCGGTCAAGCAGGGCTCACGCCTGAAGGTAGCCACTAAATACGTGGCCATTGCCCGCGAATTTTTTGCCACCAAAGGGGTGCATGTCGACTTGATCAAGCTCTATGGCAGCATGGAGCTCGCGCCGCTGGTGGGCTTGTCCGATGCCATTGTGGATCTGGTGTCCACAGGCAACACCCTCAAGGCCAACCACCTGATCGAGGTGGAGCACATCATGGACATCAGCTCGCGGTTGGTGGTCAACCAGGCGGCGCTCAAACTCAAAACAGTGCCTTTGCGCAAAATCATCGACGCCTTTGCGTCGGCGGTGGGTCAGCCCGCTTCAGCCAACTAACCCGATTATCGCTATGACTTTAGTAGCTTCTCCTGCATATATATCAACGGCTAGCGCCACGTTTGAGGCTGAATTCAAGGCGCGGCTGCATTGGTCGGCCGAGGCGGATGCCGCCATCGAACAACGCGTGGCTGATATTTTGCTGGACGTGCAGCAGCGTGGCGACGCGGCCGTGCTGGAGTACACGGCGCGTTTTGACGGCTTGACCGCTGCCAGCCTCTCGGAACTGGAATTGACCCAGGCCGAGTTGAAAGCCGCGTTCGAGTCGCTCGCGCCCGCCCAGCGCAATGCGCTGGAAGCCGCTGCGGGGCGCGTTCGCCGCTACCACGAGGCCCAGAAAAAAGCCAGCGGCGAGAGCTGGAGCTACCGCGATGAAGACGGCACGCTGCTCGGCCAAAAGGTCACGCCACTGGACCGCGTCGGTATTTACGTGCCCGGCGGCAAGGCCGCTTACCCGTCGAGCGTGCTGATGAACGCCATCCCCGCGCACGTAGCCGGAGTCGGTGAAATCATCATGGTCGTACCGACACCCGTGCGCGGCAGCGTGGCCACGGGCGGCACGGGTACAACAGTCGGTGGGATAGGCGAGCGCAATGAACTGGTGCTGGCAGCAGCCTATGTGGCCGGCGTTACGCGGGTGTTCACCATCGGTGGCGCACAGGCTGTAGCGGCTCTGGCCTATGGCACCGCCACCATTCCCGCAGTCAACAAAATTACCGGGCCCGGCAACGCTTACGTGGCCGCCGCCAAGCGCCGCGTATTTGGCACGGTCGGCATCGACATGATTGCCGGCCCCAGCGAGATTCTGGTGCTGGCCGACGGCACCACACCACCCGACTGGGTGGCCATGGACTTGTTCAGTCAGGCCGAGCATGACGAGCTGGCGCAGAGTATTCTGCTCTGCCCGGACAAGGATTACATCGCCCAGGTTCAGGCGGCCATTGACCGCTTGCTGCCAGCCATGCCGCGCGCGGCCATCATCGCCAAGTCACTCACCGGGCGCGGTGCGCTGATTCACACCCGCAGCATGGAAGAGGCTTGCGAGATCAGCAACCGCATTGCGCCGGAGCACCTGGAGGTCTCCAGCCGTGATCCACACCGCTGGGAGCCGCTGCTCAAACATGCGGGCGCCATCTTTCTGGGCGCCTACACCAGCGAGTCGCTGGGCGACTACTGCGCCGGCCCCAACCACGTGTTGCCCACCAGTGGCACGGCGCGCTTCTCCAGCCCGCTCGGGGTCTATGACTTCCAGAAACGCAGCAGCCTCATTGAGGTCAGTGAAGCCGGGGCGCAAACCCTGGGGCTGATCGCTGCCGAACTGGCTTACGGCGAGGGCCTTCAGGCTCACGCCCGCGCCGCTGAAATGCGCCTGACCTCCGTTCCCCCCATGCGAGTAACACCATGACTGCGCCATCCCGTCAATTAATTCGCCAGGACGTGCAGTCCATGCACGCCTACGCCGTCCAGGACGCAACCGGCATGGTCAAGCTGGACGCCATGGAGAACCCGCACCGCCTGCCCGAGGCCTTGCAGGCCGAGCTGGGCAAGCGTCTGGGGGCGCTCGCGCTCAACCGCTACCCCGGCGAGCGGGTCAACGACCTTCGCCATGCACTGGCCACTTACGCCGCCATGCCCCAGGGTTTCGACATCATGCTGGGCAACGGCTCGGACGAGTTGATCAGCCTGTTGGCGCTGGCTTGCGACGTGCCCGTGGGATCGAATGGGCAATCCAGACCCGCGACCGTTCTGGCCCCGGTGCCAGGTTTCGTGATGTATGCCATGAGCGCGCAACTGCAGGGGCTGGCTTTTCATGGCGTGCCCTTGACCGCGGACTTCGAGCTGGATGAGGCCGCCATGCTCCAGGCCATTGCCGAACACCGCCCGGCCATCACTTATCTCGCCTACCCCAATAACCCTACGGCCAACCTGTGGGATGACGCAGTGATCGAGAAAATCATCCTGGCGGTGGGTGAGCAGGGCGGCCTGGTGGTGATGGACGAGGCCTATCAACCGTTCTCCAGCAAGAGCTACATCGACCGACTTGCCCGCCACAGCCATGTGCTGTTGATGCGCACGCTCAGCAAGTTCGGCCTGGCCGGGGTGCGTTTGGGCTACATGATCGGTCCCCGGGCGCTGATCGCCGAGGTGGACAAGGTGCGCCCGCCCTACAACATCAGTGTGCTGAATTGCGAGTGCGCCCTGTTTGCCCTAGAACACCCCGATGTTTTTGCGGCCCAGGCCCAGGCGTTGCGCTTGCAGCGCAGCTTGTTGCTCGAAGCGCTGGCCCGGTTGCCGGGCATGCAGGTGTTCCCCAGCGACGCCAACATGATTCTGGTGCGGGTGCCCGATGCCCAAAAGACGTTTGAAGGCCTCAAGGCCCGCCAGGTCCTGATCAAGAACGTTTCTAAAATGCACCCACTGCTGGCCAATTGCCTGCGTCTGACCGTGGGCACCGTCCACGAAAACCAGCAACTGCTGGCTGCCCTTGAAGCCTCACTATGACTGCCATTACGCCCATGCTTACCCCCCGCACCGCCGAAGTTACCCGCAACACGGCCGAGACCAAAATCACGGTCAAGCTCAACCTCGATGGCACGGGAATCTCCAATTTGCGCACCGGCATCGGTTTTTTTGACCACATGCTGGACCAGATCGCGCGCCACGGCCTGATCGATCTCGACATTCAGGCCGATGGCGACCTGCACATTGACGGCCACCATACGGTCGAAGACGTAGGTATTGCCTTTGGGCAGGCTGTGCACCTGGCAGTAGGCGACAAAAAGGGCATTCGCCGTTATGGCCACGCCTACGTGCCGCTGGACGAAGCCATGTCCCGGGTGGTCGTGGACATGTCGGGCCGCCCCGGCCTGGTCATGAACGTGCCCTTCACCAGTGGCGCCATTGGCAGTTTTGACACCCAACTCGCGCACGAGTTCTTTCAGGGCTTTGTGAACCACGCCTTCGTGACGTTGCACATTGACAATTTGCGGGGCGAAAACGCCCATCACCAGGCCGAGACCGTGTTCAAGGCCTTTGCCCGTGCCCTGCGCAGTGCGCTGGAACTCGACCCGCGCACGGCCGGCACCATCCCCTCCACCAAGGGTTCTTTGTAGTTTTATAGTCAAATAGCCCGCTAGCCGGCGTATTTGTTGGGTTTGCAGCTATGAATTTAATTCCAAGTAGTTTTCGTGCCAAAACCGTGGCCGTGGTCGACTACGGTATGGGCAACCTGCGTTCCGTATCCCAAGCCGTTCAGGCTGCGGCCGTTGGCACGGGTTACCAGGTTGTCATCACCGCCAACCCCGACGAGGTGCGCGCCGCCGAGCGGGTGGTGCTGCCGGGCCAAGGGGCCATGCCGGACTGCATGCGCGAGCTGCGTGAGTCGGGCTTATTGGCCTCAGTGCTTGAGGCCGCCGCCAGCAAACCGTTGTTTGGCGTCTGTGTCGGCATGCAGATGCTGCTGGACCACAGCGCCGAAGGACCGGCGGGCGTCGGCACCCCGGGTCTGGGTCTGATTCACGGCGAAGTCATTAAATTTGACCTCGCGGGCCAACTCCAGCCCGATGGCAGCCGGTACAAAGTACCGCAAATGGGCTGGAACCAGGTTTATCGCAACAACCATGGCGGCGCGCCGCACCCAGTATGGGGCGAGGTGCCTGACGGTAGTTATTTCTATTTTGTGCACAGTTTTTACGCCAAACCGTCTGATGCGCGCCACAGCGTGGGCGAGACGGACTACGGTCAACGCTTTAGTTCGGCCATTGCGCGCGATAATATTTTTGCGACTCAATTCCATCCTGAAAAAAGTGCTGAACACGGCCTGTCCCTCTACAGAAACTTCCTCCACTGGAATCCCTGACGCACTCCCGCGCATTGCGCACCTTTCTGCCAACTTCCCCCCTAACCTGAAGCATCATGCTTTTAATCCCAGCAATTGATTTAAAAGACGGTCACTGCGTTCGCCTCAAGCAAGGCGACATGGACCAATCCACTACATTTGGCGAAGACCCGGCCGTCATGGCCCGTAACTGGGTCAACAAAGGCGCGCGGCGCCTGCACCTGGTGGACTTGAATGGTGCGTTTGCGGGGCAACCCAAAAACGAGGCAGCGATTCGCAAGATCCTCAAAGAAGTCGGCAGTGAAATTGATGTGCAACTGGGCGGCGGAATCCGTGACCTCGACACGATTGAGCGTTATCTGGACGCCGGCTTGCGCTACGTCATTATCGGCACCGCTGCGGTCAAGAACCCCGGTTTTTTGCAGGATGCCTGCACCGCCTTTGGCGGCCACATCATCGTCGGCCTGGACGCCCGGGACGGCAAAGTTGCCACCGACGGCTGGAGCAAACTGACGCGCCATGAGGTGGTGGATCTGGGCAAAAAGTTTGAAGACTACGGCGTGGAATCCATCATCTACACCGACATCGGACGCGACGGCATGCTGACCGGCATCAATGTGGAGGCCACCGTCAAGCTCGCGCAAGCCTTGAGCATCCCCGTGATTGCCTCAGGCGGCCTGAGCAACATGGCCGATATCGAAGCCCTGTGCGCGGTGGAGAGCGAAGGCGTCGAAGGCGTCATTTGCGGACGCGCCATTTACAGCGGTGACCTGGATTTTGAGGCGGCGCAACTGCGGGCTGACGAATTGAATGGTTGATGGTTTGATTTCCCATGCTTGCTAAACGCATCATCCCTTGTCTCGACGTGACCGGTGGCCGTGTGGTCAAGGGCGTCAATTTTGTCGAACTTCGGGACGCCGGTGATCCGGTAGAAATCGCAGCCCGTTACAACGAGCAAGGCGCCGACGAGTTGACCTTTCTGGACATCACCGCCACCAGCGACGGGCGCGATGTCATTCTCCACATCATCGAAGCCGTGGCCAGCCAGGTGTTCATTCCCTTGACCGTGGGTGGCGGAGTTCGCACGGTAGACGACGTGCGCCGACTGCTCAATGCAGGCGCCGACAAGACCAGCTTCAACTCGGCGGCCATTGCCAACCCCCAGGTGATTGAGGACGCCTCAGCACGTTACGGTGCCCAGTGCATTGTGGTGGCCATTGATGCCAAGCGCCGCTCAGCCCAAGACGCCTTGCGACTTGGACCCGACGGCCTGGCGCTGGGTGCCGGCTGGGACGTCTACAGTCATGGTGGGCGCCAAAATACCGGCCTGGACGCCGTGGCCTGGGCGACCGAGATGGCGCGCCGGGGTGCCGGGGAGATTTTGCTCACCAGCATGGATCGCGACGGCACCAAGGCGGGCTTTGACCTGGCCCTGACCCGCGCCGTCAGTGATGCGGTCAGTGTGCCCGTGATTGCCTCGGGTGGGGTGGGCAACCTGGACCACCTGGCAGACGGCATCCAGATTGGCGGGGCCGATGCGGTGTTGGCTGCCAGCATTTTTCACTATGGTGAGTTCACGGTGGCTCAAGCCAAGGCTCGCATGGCTGAGCGTGGCATTCCGGTCAGAATTTAAGCCTTTTCGGCTTCTGGCCGGCATCTTTATTGGGTATTGCGCTATTTAATTGGAAGCAATCTCAAATCACGGACAATTCTCGCATGAACTGGTTAAAACATATCCGATGGGATTCCAAAGGCCTGGTGCCGGTCATTGCCCAGGAGCAAGGCAGCAATGACATCCTGATGTTCGCCTGGATGAACCGCGAGGCCTTGCAAAAGACCGCCGAACTGGGGCAGGCGGTGTATTTCAGCCGCTCACGCAACAAACTCTGGTTCAAGGGTGAAGAGTCAGGCAATGTGCAGACCGTGCATGAGATCCGTATGGACTGCGACAACGATGTGATTCTGCTCAAGGTGACTCAGCCTGCTCAGGTGCCGGACTGCGCGGACCATGCGGCGCAGGCCATTGCCTGCCACACCGGCCGCCACAGTTGTTTCTTCACGGTTTACGAGAACGGGGAGTGGAAAATCACCGAGCCGGTCTTGAAAGACCCCAAGACCATCTACAAGTAACGCCCATGTCATTACCCTTATCTTCTGTTGATTCTCTGGCTCATCTGGCGCAAGTCATCGAGAGCCGTCTGCCCCAAAATGGCGGTGACCCCACGGCCAGTTATGTGGCCCGCCTGCTGCACAAGGGGCCGGATGCTTTCCTCAAGAAGATCGGCGAGGAGGCCACCGAGGTGGTGATGGCCGCAAAGGACGCGGATCATGGTGCCGACAAATCCAAAATCGTCTACGAGGTGGCCGACCTGTGGTTTCACTGCATGGTTGCCTTGGCGCATTACGGATTGAGCCCTGCCGATGTGGTGGCCGAGTTGGACCGCCGGCTGGGCACCAGCGGCATTGAAGAAAAAGCATTGCGCAAGGTGCTGGCGCGTGAGTCGGAGGCCTCATGACCCAGGATTTCACCAACCCGTCCAACGACCCGGCGCTGGATCGGGCGACCCTGCAAAAGCTGCAGTCGCTCAACACCGTGGGCACCATCAGCTACATCCTGCATTTGATTGTGGCAGTGGGGGCGTTGATTCCAGGCGCCCAGTTTGGCCCGCTCTTGCTGATCGTGGCTTTGGTCATTGATCTGGTCAAACAGTCGGAGGCGGCAGGCACCTGGCACGCCTCGCATTTTCGCTGGCGTATCCGCACGGTCATCATCGCTGCGCTGCTGTATGCAGTGACCGCCCCGCTGTGGCTGCTGTTCCTGATACCCGGATGGATCGCCTGGCTCATCATCTCCATCTGGTTTCTCTATCGCATCGTCAGCGGCATGGTTCGAATGAACAAAGGTTTACCTATGGAGATGCCCACATGATTGAGTCCGTTGTGGCGCATGACCCCGATTGCCTGTTTTGCAAAATCGTGGCGGGCCAAATTCCATCGCGTGTGGTGTACCAAGATGATGAAATTTTTGTGTTCCATGACATCAACCCCTGGGCACCGGTTCATTTCCTCATGATTCCGAAGCTCCATATTCCGTCCATGGCTCATCTGGGGCCCGAGCATGCCGCCCTGATGGGGCGCATGATGGTGCTGGCGCCCAAACTGGCCCTGCAGGAAGGCTGTAATCCTTACCCGGAAGGGGGGTTTCGTCTGCTGAGTAACACCGGAGATGAGGGGCGACAGGAGGTGCATCATTTGCACATCCACGTCATGGGTGGGCCGCGTCCCTGGCTCAGGGGTTAATTTGGTTGCGCGCCGGGCAGTCCTGGGCTTGACCGACTAAAATTGAATGTATTCGTTAGGAGAGATTTATGGGTTCATTTTCTATCTGGCATTGGTTGATTGTTCTGCTCATCGTGGTGATGGTGTTTGGGACCAAAAAGCTGAAAAACATGGGTGGCGACCTCGGCGGTGCCGTCAAGGGCTTCAAAGACGGCATGAAGGACGGCGGTGCGTCCGCAGACGACAAGCCTGCTGCATCTCAAGTGGCTAATGCGCCAGTGGGTGCCGACAAAACCACGATCGACGTGGAAGCCAAGCAAAAATCTTGATGCACTTGAGCTGCTACCGCGCCTCTGCGGGATCCAATGATTGATATTGGCCTCTCAAAGATTGCGTTGATTGGGGTGGTGGCATTGATTGTCATCGGGCCCGAAAAACTGCCCAAGGTGGCTCGTACCATCGGCACGCTCTTGGGCAAAGCGCAGCGCTATGTGTCGGATGTCAAGGCGGAGGTCAGCCGGTCGATGGACCTGGATGAACTCAAGAAGATGAAGGAAACCATGGAAGGGGCGGCACGCGATGTCGAGTCTTCCATTCAGACCAATGCCAGTGATTTCGAGAAGTCATGGGCCGAGGTGACTGATACGGCGTCCAGCAGCTCTGATGGGCCCCGCCTTGAGGTGTTTCCCGAGTACCGCCATCCCAAGAAAAAGTGGCGAATCAAGCAGGGATCGACGCCCAATTGGTACAAAGCCCACACCGGCACCCGCACCAAAGCCTTGTCCGGAGCGGCACGCGTGGCCCGGTACCGGCCACAAAAGTTGAGCTGATGACTGACACTTCCCCCAAACAAGACGAACTCGCCGGCACAGAACAACCCTTTGTCCAGCACCTGGTCGAACTGCGCGACCGCTTGGTCAAGGCCATCATTGCCATTGCGGTCATGGCTGGCGTGCTCGCCATTTTCCCTGGCCCTGGCGCCTTATACGACATTTTGGCTGCGCCGCTCGTGGCGCACTTGCCCAAAGGGACCACCCTGATCGCCACCTCGGTGATCTCGCCCTTCATGGTGCCTCTGAAGGTGTTGATGATGACGGCCTTTTTGCTGGCCCTGCCGATAGTGCTCTGGCAGGTCTGGTCATTTGTCGCGCCAGGCCTCTACACCCACGAGAAAAAGCTGGTGCTGCCTCTGGTTGCCTCCAGCACCTTGCTTTTTTTCATCGGGGTGGCTTTTTGTTACTTTTTTGTGTTCGGGCAGGTGTTTAGCTTCATTCAGAGCTTTGCGCCCAAAAGCATCACGGCAACGCCCGATATTGAAGCCTATCTCAGCTTTGTCTTGACGATGTTTTTGGCGTTTGGTACGGCTTTTGAAGTGCCTATCGTGGTCATTGTGCTGGCGCGCATGGGCATCGTGAGCATCCAGAAACTCAAGGATTTCAGAGGCTATTTTGTGGTGCTGGCGTTTGTGATTGCTGCCATCGTGACGCCGCCCGATGTGGTGTCGCAGCTGGCACTTGCCATTCCGATGTGCCTGCTCTACGAAGTGGGCATTTGGGCTGCTCAAATTTTCATCAAACACACTCAGGCGCCTGAAGAGGGCGCTGAGGGCGCCAAGCCCTGATGCACGTTTAAGTTAAAGCGTTCTGGACCGTCAGCGGGAAGCGGGTTGACGAGGTCTGGGGCGCGTGCCGGGTGTAACTTTCAAGGTCAGTTTCTCATCTCTGCGCAGAACCGTGAAGTCAGAGGACACGCCTGGCTTCAGGGCTGCTACCCGTGACAGCAATTCAGACACATTGCCAACGGCCACATTTGCCACGTTGACAATGACGTCACCGGGTCGAATGCCAGCTTGTGCGGCGGGTCCGTTTTGTAAGACCCCGGTGATGATGACACCTGCTTGCGCCTTGACGCCGAAAGTCTCCGCCAGTTCAGGCGACAAATCGTTGGGCTCCACGCCAATCCATCCGCGTGTGACCTGACCGTCTTTCACGATGCCTTCCATGACCAGTTTGGCAGTGGAGACGGGAATCGCAAAACCAATGCCCATGCTGCCGCCCGAGCGGGAGTAGATGGCGGAGTTGATGCCCAGCAGATTACCGTTGGTGTCTACCAGTGCACCACCCGAGTTGCCCGGGTTGATGGCTGCATCGGTTTGAATGAAGTTCTCGAAGGTGTTGATGCCAAGCTGGTTGCGTCCCAAGGCACTCACAATGCCGCCGGTCACGGTCTGCCCCACGCCAAAAGGGTTTCCGATGGCCAACACCTGGTCGCCCACCTGTAGTGTGTCGGAGTTACCCAGAACGATCACGGGCAGACGTTCAAGATCAATCTTCAAAACCGCAAGGTCTGTGTCCGGATCGGTCCCGATCACCTTGGCCCGAGCCTTCCGGCTGTCGTTCAAGACCACTTCGATTTCATCAGCGCTCTCGACGACATGGTTGTTGGTCAGGATGTAGCCGTTGGGGCTGACGATCACACCGCTGCCCAGCCCGACCTGGGGCTCGTTGCCCTGATCACCAAAAAAGAACTTGAACCAGGGGTCGTCGCTGCGCAGGTTCTTCTGGGCGGCTTTGCTGGTGTTGATGCTGACCACTGCAGCGGAGGATTTCTGGGCAGCCAGCCTGAAGCTGCCCGGCGGTATTTCGCCCGGCGCGGAAGCCGGTGCTTCAAACAAGGCCAGGTCGCTGGAGCGCAATGACCGCTTCCCGAGCCAGTCAGGCTTGAGGGTGCCTACAACAAAATAAGCAGCCAAGAGGACGGTCACCGATTGGGAAAACAACAGCCAGAAACGTTTCATTAATTGATACAGGCGAGGCGCCCCCGAAGATGTTGATGAACTGGAACTTTCGCGTTAAATTGTAGGCCTGCTGAAGCGTCTGCGTCGTGCGCAGGCCTGCCTCAACTGAGAAAATGACAAGCCAAACCGATTCTCACCATGTCAAACACTTACCAGCGCATCCTGATTCACCCCGACGCAGCGACCAAACCGGCACCGGGCGCACCCTGCAATGGCTGTGGTGTGTGTTGCCTGATGGAGCCTTGCCCCTTGGGCATGCTCCTTTCTCGTCGTCAGTCAGGTGCCTGCGTGGCGGTTCGGTGGAGCGATCACCTGCGTCAATATCGCTGCGGTGCCCTGAGCGAACCCAAAGATATCCTGCGAAATGTGATGCCATGGCCCTTTCTGGCGATGGTCCCCGGTTTGTCGTGGGCTTTGGCGTTCGCTGCACGGCGTTGGATCGCGATTGACCAAGGGTGCGACAGCAACGTTGAGTTGGAGCAAGCTCTGGGGTCATCGGTGGATTCGCATAATTGGCGGACAATCGAAAACGAGGGCCTCGCCCGCCCCATTGAATGACGCTTTGACTTCTACGCAACCGTTTATGACCCACCGCACCGAACTATTGCAGACCTTTGACGCGCTGTTGCAACCAGAGCGTTTCACGGACTATGGCCCCAATGGGTTACAGGTGGAAGGCTGCGCCACGGTGCACAAGATCGTTTCGGGAGTAACTGCCAGTCGAGCCTTGATTGAAGCTGCCATTGCAGTGCGGGCCGACACGATTTTTGTGCACCACGGCTTGTTCTGGCGGGGTCAGGACGGTCGAGTGACCGGCTGGATGAAGCAGCGATTGAGTCTTTTGCTGGCGCATGACATCAATCTTTTTGCCTACCATTTGCCGTTGGATGCCCACCCGCAATGGGGCAACAACGCGCAATTGGGGCAAAAACTGGGCTTGCAGGTTCTGTCGAGATTTGGCGAGCAGTCTCTGGGTTGTCTGGGCGAGCGTCAGGATGCGGGTTTTTTTGACAGCGCCGAGGCACTTTCAAGCCATGTGGGCCAGGTGTTGGGTCGACCCGTCACTCTAGTGAGCAGCAGCCCCAGGGTCATCAAAAACCTCGCTTGGTGCACGGGTGGTGCACAGAGCTATTTCGAGGCGGCCATTGCCGCCGGGGCTGATGCGTTCATCACCGGCGAAATTTCCGAGCCACAGGCGCACTATGCGCGTGAAAGCGGCGTGGCCTACCTGGCCTGTGGGCACCATGCCAGCGAACGCTATGGTGCGCCGGCCGTGGCCGAGCATGTCGCTGCCCAGCTCGGTTTGGCGCATGAGTTCATTGATATTGACAACCCCGCCTGATCCGGGCAATACATGAAAAAATCGATAGCAATCACACTCGGCGATCCCGCCGGGATTGGTCCCGAAATCATTGCCAAGGCGTTTCGGGATGCGCCCCAGGAACTGCGGGGATGCTTTGTCGCAGGCGACGTCTCGACAATGCGTCGGGCTTCCGAGTTGATCAGCCAAGGACACATCAGGCTTCCAGTTGCCTGTATCGAAGCCCCCTCGGAGGCCCTGTCCGTACCACCTCGATGCCTTCCGGTGTTTCAGATCGGGGCGGCGCTGCCACCTGCTGCTTTCGGCGTGATCAGCGCAGATGCCGGAAGTCTGGCCGCTGCATGCGTGGTTTGGGCTGCCAAAGCGGCTCTGCGCGGGGAGATATCTGCCCTGGTAACGGCCCCACTGCATAAAGAGGCCTTGGCCCTCGCTGGCGAACCTCACTCGCGGTACCCCGGGCACACTGAAATGTTGCAAGCCCTGGCTGCTGCACATGCCGGCGTACCTTTGGCGGACATGCCCGTGCGCATGATGTTGGCCAATGATGAATTGAGGGTGGTGCTGGTCAGCATTCATATGTCACTGCGTGAAGCAATTGAGGCAGTGACTTTTGATAACGTGTTGCAGACACTGCATATCACCCATCGTTCACTGCAAACCATGCTGGGACGTGCACCCCGAATCGGCGCGGCGGGGCTCAATCCCCATGCAGGTGAAGGAGGTTTGTTCGGACGCGAGGAAATTGACATCATTGCGCCGGCGATCGCTGCAGCGCGGCTGCAGGGCCTGCAGGTTGAAGGACCCGTTGCGCCTGATACTGTCTTCATGCGCGCGCGCTCCAAGCCAGGCAACCCGGGCGAGTTTGATGTGGTGCTCGCCATGCACCACGACCAGGGCTTGATACCTGTGAAGTACCTGGGTGTTGACAAAGGTGTCAACGTGACACTGGGCTTGCCATTGGTGAGGACCAGCCCTGACCACGGTACCGCTTTTGACATTTCGGGCACGGGTCAGGCAGATGCATCCAGCCTGATTTCTGCCGTGCGCGTTGCCCGTCAGATCATCAGTCTGTCTGAGGCGTTATAAGAGATATTGGCCTCTAGAAGGCGTGATGTAAAGATGGATTGTTATCCCATCGATAGCAAATCTATCGCTTGAGGTTGTCCCGAATTTCGCGCAACAACAGAATATCTTCGGACGTTACTGCGGGAGCGGCAACGGGCACCGGTGTGCTCTTTTTCAGCCGATTGACTTGCTTGACCATCATGAAGATGATGAAAGCCAAAATTGCAAAATTCACCGCGACCGTGATGAAACTACCGTACGCCAGTACCGGCACGCCTGCCTTTTTCAAGGCGTCCAGTGTCATCGCTGTTCCTGCCGGCACCTGGCCCAAAACAACAAAGAGACTGGAGAAGTCCAGCTTCCCGAACACGATGCCGACCAGTGGCATGATCAGGTCACTGACCACAGAGTCGACGATCTTGCCGAAGGCTGCGCCAATGATGACCCCGACTGCGAGATCCATCACATTACCCTTGACGGCAAACTCTTTGAATTCTTCAACCATGCCCATGACGTGTCCTTTTGGTGAATTTGAAGGCATAGAGTATCGACCTGAAATCGAGCCAATAACAAGATCCAAGGCGCAATATCCGAATCGAATGCTCGCTGCAATCGCTCAGCTACAATCCAAAGTCTCCAAATAGCGGTGTTTTTCATTGAGGATTCCCATGAGTGAAACCCTAGTCGACAGCGGTCAGATCGACAACAGTAAACGAACGTGGCTGATCGCATCCGGCTGCGTTGGCGCAGTAGGCGGTGTAGCAGCTGTTGTCCCGTTTGTCAGTAGTTTTCAGCCTTCCGAAAAGGCGAAAGCAGCTGGAGCGGCCGTTGAGGCTGATATTTCTGGCCTTAAACCAGGCGAGAAGATGACGGTTGAATGGCGGGGCAAGCCTGTCTGGATCGTCCGCAGAACGCCCGAACAACTCTCGGCACTGAAGACCCTTGACTCGCAACTGGCCGACCCCAAGTCAGAGCGCAAACCCGATGAGCAAGCTCCCAAATATGCGCGCAATGCGTCTCGTGCCATCAAGGATGAGTATTTGGTGGTTGTGGGCATATGCACCCATTTGGGTTGTTCACCTTCAGATAAATTCACAACGGGCGCGCAGCCGTCTCTGCCGGACGATTGGCAGGGTGGTTTTTTCTGCCCATGTCACGGGTCAACTTTTGACATGGCGGGGCGGGTTTACAAGAACAAGCCTGCACCTGATAACCTCGAAGTTCCTCCTCACATGTACCTCTCTGATGCCAAGCTGCTCATCGGTGATGACAAGAAAGCCTAAGGAAAAACAACATGGCTGAATATCACGAAGTTTCCCCAAACGCGCCGGCTGGTGAAAAGCTGCTGAACTGGGTAGATAACCGGTTTCCGGCGTCAAAGCTCTTTAAAGAGCACATGAGTGAGTACTACGCTCCCAAAAACTTCAACATTTTTTATGTTTTTGGCGCTCTATCGATGTTGGTACTGGTGATTCAAATCGTCACCGGAATTTTCCTGGTGATGCATTACAAACCTGATGCGGCATTGGCGTTTGGGTCCGTTGAATACATCATGCGCGACGTGCCTTGGGGCTGGCTGATTCGTTACATGCATTCCACGGGTGCGTCCGCATTCTTTGTCGTGGTTTATCTGCACATGTTCCGTGGTCTGATGTACGGCAGTTATCGCAAGCCACGCGAATTGATCTGGCTTTTCGGCTGCGGCATCTTCCTGGCTTTGATGGCAGAAGCGTTCATGGGCTATTTGTTGCCTTGGGGACAAATGAGCTACTGGGGTGCTCAAGTGATCGTCAATTTGTTTGCCGCCATTCCATTTGTTGGTCCCGATCTGGCTCTGCTGATTCGGGGTGACTTTGTGGTGGGTGATGCCACATTGAACCGATTTTTCAGCTTCCACGTGATCGCAGTGCCGTTGGTGCTCTTGGGACTGGTCGTGGCGCACATCATCGCGTTGCACGAAGTAGGCTCTAACAATCCTGACGGTATTGAAATCAAGGCAAAGAAAGACGCTCAAGGGCGTCCTCTTGACGGAATCCCATTCCACCCATACTACTCAGTGCATGACATCTTTGCAGTGAGCGTGTTTTTGATGGTTTTTTCTGCGATCGTTTTCTTCGCGCCTGAGATGGGTGGCTACTTCCTTGAATACAACAACTTCATACCAGCAGACCCATTCCAGACGCCTTTGCACATTGCTCCGGTCTGGTATTTCACGCCCTTCTACTCGATGCTGCGTGCCGTTACTACCGAAATGATGTATGTCTTGATTGCATGCGCTGTGTTGGGAGCTGTCTTGGCTGTGGTTAAAGGAAAAATGCCCATCTTGTTCAAAGGTTTGATCATCGGTGCCACGGCGATGTTAGTGGCCATGATGTTGTCTATCGATGCAAAGTTCTGGGGCGTGGTCGCCATGGGCGGTGGTGTGGTGATTTTGTTTTTCCTGCCTTGGCTGGATAACAGCCCGGTGAAGTCGATCCGCTACCGTCCGGACTGGCACAAATACCTGTATGCACTCTTCATCATCAACTTTTTGGTGCTGGGCTACTTGGGTATTTTGCCTGTCTCTGATCTCAGCAGCCGGATTTCGCAACTTGGAACCTTGTTTTACTTCGGCTTTTTCCTGCTGATGCCTTGGTGGAGTTGTCTCGGAAAGTCCAAGCCGGTGCCGGACCGGGTTACTTTCACGCCGCATTGAGTTGGAGAATGAACATGAAAATAATGGGTTTGACAAAGAAAATCGCCGCTGGTTTGGCACTGACATTGGGTTTGGTGGCGGGCGCGCAAGCCGCTGGCGGCGGTATTGCTTGGGATAAAGCGCCCAACAAGACCAACGACATGGTTGCCTTGCAGAATGGGGCCAAGTTGTTTGTCAACTACTGCCTTAACTGTCATTCGGCGGCCTTTATGCGCTACAACCGCCTCACTGACATCGGGCTCACAGAGCAGCAGATCAAGGACAACCTTTTGGTGACCAACGCCAAGATTGGCGAGACCATGAAAGCGGCTATTGATCCTCAGCAAGCCAAGGCTTGGTTTGGTGCGAATCCACCTGACCTTACTGTGATTGCCCGTTCCCGCGCGAGTGCTGCTGGCGGCTCGGGTGCTGATTATCTTTATACCTACATGCGTACCTTTTATCGGGATGCCGAGAAGCCAACGGGTTGGAATAACTTGGCTTTTCCAAATATTGCCATGCCCCATGTTTTGTGGGAGCTGCAAGGTGAGCGCCGTCCAATTTTTGAAGAGGTGATGGCTCATGGGAAGCCGACACAAGTCCTTAAAGGTTGGGAGCAAGTCAAGCCCGGAACGATGACCCCTTTGCAATACGATGAGAACATCGGAGATCTGGTAAGTTATTTGCAGTGGATGGGCGAGCCAGCTCAAAATACACGAGTCAAGATCGGTATTTGGGTGCTGTTGTTCCTCGGTGTATTGACCTTTTTCACTTGGCGGCTCAACGCGGCCTACTGGAAAGACATCAAATAGATGTAAGCAATCTGCTTGGGTAGCGCCTGGTTGGGCGCCACTTGAGGTCTTTGGAGTGGGCGTGCAGTCGGCATCCCACTCTCTTTGTTTTTTAGGAGTCCCCCGCCATGATGGTGCTGTATTCAGGTACTACCTGCCCTTTTTCCCACCGCTGCCGTTTTGTCTTGTTTGAGAAGGGCATGGACTTCGAAATCCGTGACGTGGATCTGTACAACAAGCCGGAAGACATCAACGTGATGAATCCCTACGGCCAAGTTCCTATCTTGGTCGAGCGAGATTTGATCCTGTACGAATCAAACATCATCAATGAATACATTGACGAGCGGTTTCCGCATCCTCAGTTGATGCCTGGGGACCCGGTCGATAGAGCGCGTGTGCGTCTATTTCTTCTGAATTTTGAAAAGGAACTGTTCGTCCACGTGTCGATTCTGGAGTCTCGCGCTGCGAAAAGCAACGAGAAGGCGCTCGAAAAAGCCCGAGCACATATACGTGATCGGCTGACGCAGCTGGCGCCGGTTTTCTTGAAAAACAAGTACATGTTGGGAGATGGTTTCTCCATGTTGGACGTGGCGATCGCCCCACTTCTCTGGCGCTTGGACTATTACGGTATCGACCTAAGCAAAAATGCAGCGCCTTTGCTCAAGTATGCCGAGCGTATTTTCTCTCGTCCAGCCTATATTGAAGCACTTACCCCCTCAGAAAAGGTTATGCGCAAGTAGGCGGAGTTCAAAATGCTGATGAACAACACCCCCGAGGCGACCTCCACTCGTCCCTATCTCATCAGGGCCTTGTACGAGTGGTGTACTGACAACGGCTTCACGCCCTATTTGGCTGTGTCCGTCAACGAGGGTGTGCAGGTTCCGCTTGAATTCGTGCAAAACGGCGAGATCGTTTTGAACGTTGGTCTGGATGCCACGAGTTCCCTTATATTGGGTAATGATTTCATCGAGTTTAAAGCTCGTTTTTCCGGCACAGCCAGAGAAATCATGGTTCCAGTGTCTCAGGTAATGGCCATTTACGCTCGTGAGAATGGCCAGGGAATGTCGTTTCCCATTCTTCCGCCTCAAGCTTCTTCAGCAAAATCGCCTCTTGTTCGGGTCGCTACAGTTGATGCAGGGCTTTCTCCATCAACTTCGCCGACCAGCAAGCCAGCTCAGCTCTCGCGTGTGGAAAAAAATGCCCCGCATGCCGAGGGCGATGAAGCCCCAACACCCCCGCGTTCACCGCCCAACGCCAGTAGGCCAGCCTTGAAGCGAGTGAAATAATCATCGAAGAGCGCCAGAAATAGTCTAAGAGTCCAGTAAACTATCACTTGTGCCGATTTAGCTCAGTTGGTAGAGCAACCGCCTTGTAAGCGGTAGGTCGTCAGTTCGAATCCGACAATCGGCACCACTTGAAATTTGAAAAACCGTTGAATGGCTTTACGCCAATCAGCGGTTTTTTTTGATTTGGACCTTCAGACGAATTGAGTTAACCTCCCAACCCTTGACTCTTAAATGTGAGGCAAGTGCCGGCAGGAGCTGTCTAAACTTGGCGGCAGAAGCGTTGTTGTCCAGAATCAAGCACCAAACGGGTCCTTCGATGGGTCCCGCTTGTACAGTGCCTCTCAGTGACTGTGGGATGAGAGGCTCAATGGCCTTAAGTCGCGCGACCGAATCCCGTGTGAGTTCCGTCAATCGTGCAAACGTGGGTGAGCCTTGGGTAGCCTGTAACAGCGTGACGGTTTGATGACGACGGTTCATGAATGGTGTTGTTGAAGGCTGTACCTTATGCAATTGATTATCACGGACGCGTGGCTGGCGAAGAGCCGAAGTATCCAGGTTACCCTTCCGAAGCTGGTTCTTTCCACATTGTTAGCATCACTGGTTCTTGTTGTGGTGGCGGGCGCAATGTACCACTGGGTGTTTCTGAAAGGGGCACGGGAAGGCTGGCCGGTGGTTGGGACTCTGTTGCAATTGGTCGTCAAGGATGAGTTTGCGCAGCGAGACCGTTTCATGCGCGAGAACCTGGATGTGCTCGCTCGGCAAGTGGGCGAGATGCAAGCCAAAGTCATGCTCCTCGAATCCTTGGGAGAACGGGTATCCGGTTTGGCGGGAATCAAATCGAACGAAACGAAAAAAAATGTCGCTCAGGGTGGCGCCCTAGTATCCAGTCAACCCTTGTCTTCGCAACAACTGCTGAGTACCCTCAAGATCCTGGATACGCAGTCACTTGAGCGTACTGTGCTCTTCACGGCGTTGGAGTCGAAATTGTTTGACCAAAAGATGCGAAGCATGATGATTCCCACGCAGTTGCCCGTCGTACAAGGCGATTTGGGTTCGGCGTTCGGTTGGCGCATTGATCCATTTACCGGCACCTCAGCGCTTCATACTGGCCTGGACTTTCAGGCCAACCTCGGAACACCCATTGTTGCTGCAGCCGGCGGCGTGGTTGTGACCCAGGAGTTTCATCCTGCCTATGGGAATATGGTTGAAATAGACCATGGCAATGACTTGGTCACACGGTATGCCCATGCGTCGAAAACACATGTCAAGCGCGGCGACTTGATCAAGCGGGGCCAAAAAATAGCCGAAGTGGGTTCAACGGGCCGTTCAACTGGTCCACATCTACATTTCGAAGTCTGGGTGCAGGGCATTGCGCAAGATCCTCAGAAGTTTTTGGCTGCAGGCAAGAATCCACTGCCTCAACAGGCAGCCCGGGCGGATTCGATCTCATCCAGCCCAAGTCCTGTACAACCCATACCTGTTGAAAGACGTTTACTTGGTCAAAGGTAAAATCTATCTATTGGTTACCGTGGTGCCATCACTTCCGTGGGTAAGGTTGTATTTTGGCGTGGTGACCCCATTTCATTCAGACTAAGAAAAAGGATTGCGCTGCTTATTTGACCCCGTCGGGTCGAAGGGTTCGTCTTGCATTCATGGCTACAAATATTCTCACCAAAATCTTCGGCAGTCGCAATGACCGCCTGCTCAAACAGTACCGATCCGGCGTTGTACGAATCAATGCAATGGAGGTCGACCTTGAAAAGTTGTCCGACGACGCGCTGCGTGCCAAGACACTGGAGTTCAAGGCCCGAGCGGAAAAGGGCGAGACACTGGATTCGCTCTTGCCCGAGGCATTTGCGGTGGTGCGGGAGGGCTCCAAGCGGGTGATGAAAATGCGTCATTTTGACGTGCAGATGCTCGGTGGGATGTCGTTGCACAACGGGAAGATTTCCGAGATGGGCACGGGTGAAGGCAAAACGCTGACGGCCACGCTGCCGGTTTACCTCAATGCTTTGACTGGCAAGGGTGTGCATGTGGTCACAGTGAATGACTACCTTGCCAACCGAGATGCGCAATGGATGGGCAAGCTCTACAACTTCCTGGGTTTGACTGTGGGCATCAATTTGCCCAATATGCCCCGCGAAGAAAAACAGGCCGCCTACCGTGCTGACATTACTTATGGCACGAACAACGAATATGGTTTCGATTACCTGCGGGACAACATGGTTTACGAGGCTGCCGACCGGGTGCAGCGAGGCCTGAACTACGCGATTGTGGACGAAGTGGATTCGATCCTGATCGATGAGGCCCGTACGCCTTTGATCATCAGCGGCCAGGCCGAAGACCATACGGATCTGTATCTCGCAATCAATAAAGTTGTTCCGTCGTTGTTCAAGCAGGAAGGCGAGGAAGACCCGCGTACGGGGGAGGGCATCACCAAGCCCGGCGACTTTACACTTGACGAGAAGACCCGTCAGGTGTTTTTAACCGAGCAAGGCCATGAAAGCGCCGAAAAAATTCTCTTTGAGTTGGGCTTGATTCCAGAGGGTGCAACGCTCTACGATCCAGCCAATATCACCTTGATGCACCATCTGTACGCAGCCTTGCGTGCCAACCACCTCTATCACCGAGACCAGCACTATGTAGTGCAGGAGGGCGAAGTGGTGATCGTGGATGAGTTCACTGGTCGCTTGATGTCGGGGCGCAGGTGGAGCGAGGGTCTGCACCAGGCCGTCGAGGCCAAAGAGAGCGTGGGCATTCAGCCTGAAAACCAGACCATGGCGTCTATCACTTTCCAGAACTACTTTCGCCTGTACAACAAGTTGGCGGGCATGACGGGTACGGCTGACACCGAAGCCTACGAGTTCCAAGAGATCTACGGCCTGGAAACTGTCGTCATGCCGCCGAACCGCCCGAGTAAGCGTGTGGATCAACTTGACCGTGTTTATAAGACGACACGTGAAAAATACGAGGCTGCTATCGCAGATATTCGTGAGTGCTACGAGCGCGGCCAGCCCGTTCTGGTCGGCACCACTTCCATTGAAAACTCGGAGATCATTGCTGACCTGCTGCAGAAAGAGAAGCTGCCGCACCAAGTGCTGAACGCCAAGCAGCATGCGCGTGAAGCGGACATCGTTGCCCAAGCTGGCCGGGCCAAGATGATCACCATCGCCACCAACATGGCGGGTCGGGGAACCGACATTGTCCTGGGCGGCAATATCAGCCAGGTGCTTGAGGCGGTAGAGAGCGACGAGTCCTTGAGCGCCGACCAGAAGAAAGCGCAAGTCGATGACATTCGGTCTCAATGGCAAAAGGACCATGAGCAAATCAAGGCCTTGGGCGGCTTGCGCATCATTGCGACCGAACGCCATGAGTCGCGCCGTATTGACAACCAATTGCGTGGCCGTTCGGGCCGGCAGGGTGACCCGGGTTCTTCCCGTTTTTACCTGAGTCTGGATGACTCACTCATGCGCATTTTTGCGGGTGACCGAGTGAGGGCGATCATGGATCGTCTCAAGATGCCGGATGGTGAAGCGATCGAGGCAGGCATTGTGACGCGCAGTATTGAAAGCGCCCAACGCAAGGTTGAAGCGCGCAACTTTGACATGCGCAAGCAATTGCTGGAGTACGATGATGTGTCCAACGACCAGCGCAAGGTGATTTACCAGCAACGCAATGAGATTTTGGATGCTACGGACCTGGCGGGACAGATCACTTCATTGCGCGAGGGCTGTTTCCAGGATTTGGTACGTCAGTATGTGCCCGCTGAATCGGTGGAGGAGCAGTGGGACGTTGCGACGCTGGAAAAGACCTTGGCTGATGAATGGCAGGTGGTTTTGCCTTTGCAGCAACAGGTGAGTGCAGCAAGTGCCATCACGGATGAAGATCTTCTTGAACTGGTTCGCAATGAAGTCAATGCGGTGTTCGATGCCAAAGTCGCGCAGGTGGGTGGCGACGGTTTCACCCAGTTCGAGCGCATGGTCTTGCTGCAAAGCATTGATACCAATTGGCGCGATCACCTGAGTTCACTGGACTATTTGCGCCAGGGCATCCACCTACGGGGCTATGCTCAAAAACAGCCCAAGCAGGAGTACAAGCGTGAGGCGTTCGAGTTATTCGGCCAGATGCTCGACGCTGTCAAAAATGAGGTCACAAAGATACTCATGACGGTCAAGATCCAGTCGAATGAGCAACTGGAAGAAGCGGCGGAAGACCTGGAGCAACGCGGCGAAAGAATGGCGAATGTGACCTACACAGCGCCGACTGAAACGGGTGAAGTCGAAACCATCGTAGACGCAGAAACAGTCAACCGGGCGCCCTCGCTGTCTGCTGGTTCTGTCCCTCGTGTAGGCCGCAATGAAGCCTGCCCCTGCGGCAGTGGGAAAAAATACAAGCAATGCCACGGCAAGCTGGACTGAAAGAAAGCAGAAACATGGCTGTCAACTTGCCCTTACCCAACCCGTCCGAGTTGCACCCTATTCAGGGGCTGCGTATTGGCGTTACTGAAGCCGGCATCCGAAAAGCGAATCGCAAGGACCTGACGGTGGTGCTCATCGACGAGGGCGCCTCTGTGTCAGGGGTATTCACCCAAAACCGCTTTTGTGCCGCACCCGTGCAGATCTGCAGGGAGCACATGGCCAGCACAAGTGGCATTCGGGCGATGCTCATCAACACGGGCAATGCCAATGCCGGCACCGGTGAAGAGGGTCGTTCCCGAGCATTGCACACCTGTATGGCGCTAGCTATAAAGCTCAATGTGGCCCCTAACCAGGTGTTGCCGTTTTCGACCGGCGTCATCATGGAAACCCTTCCGGTGGACCGCATCGAAGCCGGTCTGGATGCCGCTTTGGCCGATGCGCGCGAAGACAATTGGTTGCGAGCTGCCGAAGGCATCATGACCACGGACACCATTGCCAAGGCGTATGGCGCGCAGGTGATGATTGGTGACACGAAGGTGAGTATTACCGGCATCAGCAAGGGAGCAGGCATGATTCGGCCTAATATGGCTACCATGCTGGGTTTTCTGGCGACTGACGCTTGTGTCAGCCAGGCGCTGATGCATCAGTTGGCGACCGAGTTGGCGGACGGCTCCTTCAATCGGGTCACTGTGGATGGCGACACTTCCACCAACGATTCATTTGTGGTGATTGCCACGAACAAGTCGGCTCATGCCCCGATTGAATCTCTGGACAGCCCCGAGGGTCAGGCGCTCAAGCTGGCCATGCTCGAAGTGGCACGCAAACTGGCTCAAGCCATTGTTCGGGATGGCGAGGGGGCCACCAAGTTCATCGCCATCAAGGTCGAGGGCGGAAAAACGAAGGCCGAGTGCCGCCAAGTGGCGTATGCCATTGCCCATTCCCCTTTGGTGAAGACTGCTTTTTTTGCCAGTGATCCGAACCTGGGCCGCATTTTGGCCGCTGTGGGGTACGCCGGCATTGATGATCTGGATCAGAGTGGCATTGACCTCTACCTGGATGAGGTGCATGTGGCGATGAAGGGCGGACGAAATCCCTTGTACCGTGAAGAGGACGGCCAGCGCGTCATGAAGCAAAGCGAGATCACAGTGTGCGTGGTCTTGGGACGGGGTGATGCGTTTGATGCAATCTGGACGTGTGACCTGAGTCATGACTACGTCACGATCAATGCAGACTATCGTTCATGAGCGAACAGTTTGCGCATTTACTGTTTCGGGCTGAGCAGCTCATCACCCGCATAGAGTCGGTTTTGCCTCAAGCGCTGTCGGCGCCAGACTGGGCCGCAGCAGTGGCTTACCGCTACCGCAAGCGAAGCTCGGGTCATGGTGCTCTGGAGCCCATTCGCCATATCGGCGCCATGCGCCTGTCTGACTTGAAGGAAATTGACTTGCAAAAGGAAAAGATCCAGCGCAATATCCTTCAGTTCGTAACAGGCAAGCCTGCCAACAATGTGTTGCTGACAGGTGCCCGGGGGACTGGCAAGTCGTCACTGGTCAAGGCCTGTCTGAACGAATATGCGGCATCCGGTCTGCGCTTGATCGAGGTGGACAAGGCTGATCTGACGGACTTGCCTGATATTGTGGATGTGGTGTCAGATCGACCTGAGAAATTTATTGTATTTTGCGATGACTTGAGCTTTGAAGACGGCGAACCCGGATACAAGGCACTCAAGTCCATTCTGGATGGCTCTGTTGCTGCCACAACGTCCAATGTGCTGATTTTTGCCACCAGTAACCGGCGCCACTTGTTGCCGGAGTACATAAAGGAGAACCTCACTTACACCCACACGGACGATGGCGAGGTTCATCCGGGTGAGGGTGTGGAGGAAAAAATTTCGCTCTCTGAGCGTTTTGGTTTGTGGGTCAGTTTCTACCCGTTTACCCAAAATGAGTACTTGGTGATCGTGGCGCAGTGGCTGTATTCATTTGAGGTCACCCCCCAAGCGGTTGAAGCCGCACGGCCGGAGGCGCTGGTATGGGCCCTGGAGCGGGGCTCGCGCAGCGGCCGGGTCGCGTATCAGTTTGCCCGTGATTACGCAGGCCGACACGCTGCGGCGACATGATGGCGCCACCCTTGATGGCCGATGCGGATTTACCCCGCGAGGGTGGGGCGGACCGAACCTTGGTTGATGTGGCAGTGGGCGTTTTGATTCGACCAAACGGTGACTTTCTGTTGACATCCAGACCGCCCGGCAAGGCGTACGCCGGCTACTGGGAGTTTCCTGGCGGCAAGTTGGAGGCCGGTGAGACAGTTGCGCAAGCGCTGATGCGCGAACTCACCGAAGAACTTGGCATCACCATCGGCCCCGTGACACCCTGGAAAGTCTCGATGGTGGACTACCCCCATGCCTTGGTGCGACTGAATTTTTGCAAGGTGTTCAGCTGGGTTGGTGAACTGCAAATGCGTGAGGCTCAGTCATTTTCATGGCAGCGTTTGCCTGTTCAAGTGGAGCCGATTTTGCCGGGCACGGTCCCGGTTTTGGAGTGGCTAGCCTATGAATAGGCACCATGTAAGCGCTACTTATTTTGACTGTATGTAAGCATATAAACCGCCGGCTGGAGGCGGTTTTCTTACATATTCATGATCCGTCACTGTCAGTAAGCTGATCTTCGACCAGCCCTTTGGCGGGCATTCGAAAGTCTTCGTTGGCCCACGCGCCCAAATCAATATTTTTACAACGTTCGCTGCAAAACGGTCGAAACACATTGGAAGGCGCGTACACACTGTTGCCACCGCATGTGGGGCAAATGACCAGTTTGGGCGGTTTGGGCTGGGATTGACTTTCCATGGTCACGAACACAGCGCCAACTCGAACCCGGTATCGTCGGCGCAGGCGTGCAGTCTGTCGTCTTCGCCCTGCCGCATGAGCCGAATGGAAACCATCAGCCGGTTGCCGCTGATTTCAGGTATCAGTCCCAGGGCTGGATTCAACGCCAGACGCAGCAACTGAAATGTTCTGCCCTGAGGCAAATTTTGTTGGTACTGCCCTGCGTTGGCGATCATTTTTTGTGGCGTGCCCGAATCACGCAGCAGTTTGAGCAGGATGTGAATGGATTTAGCGAGGGGCGTCAGCGTGCCGATCCATCGGGTCAGGTCGGTTCTACGCTGGTCTGCTGGCTGGTGTTGCCAGGAAAAGTAGGCGGGTAGATCAAACTCACAGGTACCGCCCGGGATTCCGATACGGCTGCGGATACTCATGAGCCAGTCGTTCTCGGTCAGGGAATGCCCCGCTTTACCCGATAGGCTGTTGATGGCCTGATGGCAGTTGTCCAAGCGGTCGATAACTTCAATCAGCACGCTTTGAGCAATGGCCGGGTTACCCCGGTAGCCGTCCAGCACATGTTTTTGTTTGTCCAGGTCCTTCAACACATCTGACTTGAGGTCGGCTCGTGCCCCGACGTCCATGATTTCAAAGATGGTGGTCAGCGCATAGTGGTGATCCAAAGCCTCATCTCGTGCCACCAAGGTTGTCAGCCGCAGAAACAGGTGCTCCAGCCGCAAATAGGTTCGTATGCGTTCGTTAAAGGGGTATTCGTAGAGGATCACGCTGGTATTTTGGTAAACAAATTTCTACCCGGATGATAGCCCGAAGCGGTCGATCAATTGATTGACTTCTCCGGCTAATTCCTCCAAAGAGAGTTGGTCGTTTGCAATCACCATATCAGCGGCGCACAGACGGTGTTCACGCGTTGCCTGGGACGCGATGATCTTTTCTACCTCAGCGCGGGCCAATTGATTGCGTGCTGAAACCCGCTTGATTTGAACCTCCGGTGTGCAATCTACTACTAGCACGTGATCCAGAAGCTGACGCCAAGAACCTGACTCCACCAGCAGGGGTACATCAAACACAATGCAGCGGTGCCCGGTGCTGATTGCCTGTTCAGCTTGATTTTGGGTTTCCAATTTCACCAGGGGGTGAATGATGGACTCCAGTCGCTTGCGGGCTGCGGGTTCGTTGAAAATGAGTTGGCGCATTTTTTCTCTGTCGAGTGCGCCTGTCGATGTGACGAAGCCGGGTCCGAAAAAATTCACAATCGCGGGCATGGCCCGTCCGAGGGGCTCGGTCGACTCCCTGGCAATGGCATCAGCGTCCACCACGGCTGCACCTGCTTCCGCCAGGAGTCGTGCCACAGTACTTTTGCCGCTGCCGATGCCACCTGTCAGGCCCAGTCGAATGGGTGAACCCATGGATTAAAGCCCAAAAAAGCCAAGTAATGCGCCCGGACCAAAGACCATCGTGATGAGTCCTGCCCCACCGAGAAAGGGGCCAAAGGGCACGTAGCCACCTTCCCGTAGTCCCGTAGAAAATTTCATCGCAATTCCGATGATTGCGCCAACGACGGATGCCATTAAAATGATGGGCACCAAGGCTTGCCAGCCAAACCAGGCACCCAGAGCGGCGTAAAGCTTGAAGTCGCCATATCCCATGCCCTCCTTCCCCGTGATCAGTTTGAAGGCCCAATAAATCAGCCAGAGCGATACATAGCCCGCCACGGCACCCCAAAGCGATGCCGAGAGGGGCACAGAAGTCCATTGAACGGCTGCAGCGATCAAGCCTGCCCAGACCAGGGGCAAGGTGATGTCGTCCGGCAGCAGGGTGGTGTCCCAGTCAATCAGGCTCAGCACCAATAAGGCCGCCGCAAAGGCACTCCAGACTGCCGCAGTCGGTGTCAGGCCCCATTTCCAGCCACAGTAAAAAAACAGTGCGCCTGTGGTCAATTCCACTATGGGGTACCGAACCCGGATGGACGCAGCGCAGGCGGAGCATTTGCCCCTCAGCGCCATGTAGCTCACCAGCGGGATATTTTCATACCAGTGAATGGCGTGACCGCAACTGGGGCACCGTGAACGAGGCGTCATCAGGTTGAACGCTTCGGTGCTTGCGGCTTCCTGCCCTGCCAACTCCGCACACTCATTTTTCCATTGAGCCTCCAGCATCAGGGGAAGCCGGTAAATGACAACATTCAAGAAGCTGCCGATCAGCAAACCCAGAACACCCAGCACAGAGGCTTCGAACCATGGCGAGCCGGGCATCAGACCACCTGACCAAGTTTGAAAATGGGCAAGTACATCGCCACGACAATGCCACCAATCACGGTGCCCAAAATCACAATGATGATCGGCTCCATCAAACTGGAAATACCGGCCACCATGTCGTCAACCTCAGCTTCGTAGAAGTCAGCCGCTTTGCCCAGCATATGGTCAATGGAGCCGGATTCTTCGCCAATGGAGCACATTTGCAGCACCATGGATGGAAAGAGATTGGCATTGGTCATGGCCACGGTCAGAGCCGTGCCCGTGGACACCTCCTGCTGAATCTTCGTGGTTGCAGACTGATAGACATAGTTGCCAGAGGCGCCGCCGACCGAGTCAAGCGCCTCTACCAACGGTACGCCGGCGGCGAACATGGTGGACAGGGTTCGCGTCCAGCGTGCAATGCAGGACTTGTCGACAAGGGTGCCAAAAATGGGCATCTTGAGCATCAGGCGGTCCATGACGTGTTGCATCTTTTCGTTGCGTTTCCAGGCTTGCATGAAAAAATAAAATCCACCACCCATGCCCCCAAAAATCAACCACCAGTAGGATACAAAAATCTCGCTGATGGCGATCACAACCAAAGTCGGGCCGGGCAGGTCGGCACCGAAATTGGAAAACACCTCTTTGAACGCGGGCACCACAAAGATCATGATCACTGCGGTGACTACAAAAGCCACAATCAGAACCGAGATGGGGTACATCAGGGCTGACTTGATCTTTGACTTGATCGCCTCGGTTTTCTCCATATAGACCGCCAGTCGGTCCAGCAGTTGATCCAGAATACCGGCTGATTCCCCCGCCTCAATCAGGTTGCAGTACAGATTGTCAAAGTACATCGGGAACTTGCGAAACGCCGCGCTCAGGGATGTACCCGTCTCGACGTCAGTGCGAATGTCGTTCAGCAACTTGGTCACACTGGGGTTCGGATTGCCCCGACCCACAATGTCAAAAGCCTGCAGCAGCGGCACACCGGCTTTCATCATGGTAGCGAGTTGGCGCGTAAAGATCGCCAGATCTTTGGGCTTGATGGACTTGCCTATGCGCATTCGGCGCTTCTTGATGCTGGTCGCCATGACACCCTGACGGCGCAGGGCTGCCTGAACCTGGTTTTCGCCTGCAGCACGGGTTTCGCCGCGAACCACCTTCCCGTTTCTGTCTTTTCCTTGCCATTCAAAGACGAATTCTTTGGTGCTTTTGATCTGTGCAGTTGCCATGGTGTATTTCGTTTGATTCGCTCTAGTCGTTGGTTACGGCGAGCACTTCTTCCAGGGAAGTCATCCCCAGTTTGACTTTGTGCAGACCCGCTTGCCTCAGCGAGCGAACTCCTTCAAGTTTGGCCTGTTTGGCAATATCCAACGCACTTCCGTCGCGCAAAATAATACGTTGGATCTCTTCGCTGATCGGCATGACCTGGTAAAGGCCGACACGCCCTTTGTACCCGTTGTTGCACATCGTACATCCCACGGCTCGATAGGAAACCCACGAGGAGTTTAAGTCGTCTTCGCTGTAACCGGCATCCGTCAACGCCTTTTTGGGAACATCAATAGGTGTTTTGCAGTTGGGGCACAGGCGTCTCGCCAGGCGCTGGGCAGTGATAAGAATCACGCTGGAGGCGATGTTGAAGGGCGCGATACCCATGTTTCGCATCCGTGTCAACGTGGTAGGCGCATCATTGGTGTGCAAGGTCGACAGGACCAGGTGACCGGTTTGCGCCGCTTTGATGGAGATGTCGGCAGTCTCCAGATCCCGGATTTCGCCAACCATGATGATGTCGGGATCCTGACGCAGAAATGACTTGAGCGCGACCGCAAAGGTCAGTCCAGCCTTCTCGTTGATATTGACCTGGTTGACGCCGGGTAAATTGATCTCGGATGGATCTTCAGCGGTCGCGATGTTGACGCCTGGCTTGTTCAGCATGTTCAGGCAGGTGTACAAAGATACTGTCTTTCCTGAGCCAGTAGGGCCGGTTACCAAAATCATGCCGTAAGGCCGCGCAATGGCCTCCATCAGTCTTTCTTTTTCTTCCGGCTCATAGCCCAGCGCATCGATGCCCAGTTTGGCGCTGCTGGGGTCAAGAATCCGAATCACTATTTTTTCGCCGAAAAGCGTTGGCAACGTGCTGACCCGAAAGTCGATGACCCGGTCGGGGCCCACCTTGAGCTTCATCTTCCCGTCCTGAGGCACCCGTTTTTCCGAAATGTCCATTCGGGAAATCACTTTGATGCGTGAAGCCAGTTTGTCCTTGATCGCGATGGGGGGTGATGCGATCTCCCTCAGTTCTCCGTCAATCCGGAACCGAACACGGTAGTTGTGTTCGTAGGGCTCAAAATGCAGATCGGAGGCCCGCATGCTGAAGGCGTCCAGCAGCATCTTTTGGAGGAACTTGACCACGGGTGCGTCTTCGACTTCTGAGGTCGACATGTCCGGGGTGTCCGTGATGACTTCTGCTGAAAGCTCATCAAACTCAAAGTCGCCGCCGCCAATGATGTTGTCCATGGTCTGTGCAGCGGTCGTTGCGTTCGCTGTGACCAGTTTCAGCAGTTTGTCGTATTCGGCAATGACCCAATCGACGCCCAACTGGGTAGCGAACTTGATCTTTTCGGCGGCTTGCTGATCAGAGGGATCAGCCGTGGCCACGATCAACCGGCTGTTTCGCTTGCTCAGGACCACAATACGGTAGTCTTGGCAAATCTTCCCGTCCAGAAGATCTTTGGGCAGCCGATGGTGGTCGATGGCGTCCAGGTCTACCAAGGGAGCTGCAAAAGCAGTTGACATAGTGTGGGCCAGATCGTAAGCAGAAACTACCCCTGAGCCGGTGAGTTCGGCGATGAAGCTCGTTCGACTGGTCTGTGCTTTGCGGTATATGTCCTCTGCCGCTTTTTGCCCCAGTTTTCCAGCCAAGACGAGGGCTCGCCCCAAGCCTGGAAGGGCGGTCGTTGAAGTTTCGCGGGAGGTGGAGTCGATAACAGCCATAAGCA
>JBIIVW010000107.1:0-11093 GCA_044339205.1 Rhodoferax sp.
GCCGCCAGCCCGGGGCAAGTCAGGGCGGGCTGACTTCCAGCATGATTTCGTTGCGGCGAAACATGGGCAGCGTCCAGGGCGGGTCGTAACGTGCGAGGTGTGGGTTACCAATGCGCGTCATTTTTTTGCTCACCACCCAAGCCAGCAATTCGTCCGTGTGTTGCTGCACCCGGGCCTCGGTGTTGAAACCCGAGAAGCTCCTTACGGCCCAGGTTTTAGCGGGCACCTCACGCAGGGTCACAGCCGTGTTGTTCGGCTTGGGCAGGGTAGCCAGGGTGTACTGGCTGGGCATCACAAAGTGCACGCGCCAGCGCTTGGCGCCTTCCATGGTGAGCGTTTCACCGGCCTGCGGCTCAATGGTCACCGGCGATGTCATGGCAATTTTTTGTGACGGTGCCGCAGGCTCCAGGGTCACGGGCGCCGTCATGGCGATCTTGGCGGGGTCTGTACCGCCTGCCGCTTTGTTGTCACCAAAAATATAGCCGGCAATGGCCCGAAACCCCTTGTTGGAGGCCTCACTCATGTCGCCATCCACCCAGGTCTCGGCCACGATGAAGGGCGGGTAACGGCGCAGCTCAATGTCTTTTTCTTTGGAAATCAGCTCAAATTTGGGTTCTTCAGTGGCCATGGCCGTGCCTCCCAGCAGCAGCCCGAGGGCAAAAAAAATAGAGGCTCGCACGATATTTTTCATGGTGCGGGGGCGTCCGTATCAGCCATTGCCGCAGGCGGTTCGCTAGTCTGGGCCTCGAGTGTCGGGGCACACATGGTGTCCCCGTTCCATTGCTGGCCACACCAGCAGCGACCCTCTGCGTCGATCATGCAAGTGCCTGTGCCGCAGCAGCGTTCGTCGTCAGTCATGCTGATTCTCCTTGGGTGAACTTCATACTTCTCAGTTTAAAACTGTACCACCATGGGCACAATCCTGGCCTGCCAAGGGCAAACGCCGTGATAGCCTCTAGCGCAGCACGAGCGACAAAGCAGCCCAATGCCCCGATCCGTCAGCTTTGCCAAACGTCCTTGTTTACTCGCCATTCAGAACCTCATGCTTCATTTTTTATCTCAAGCCTGCCGGCACTACCTGCTCGCGCTGCAATTTTTTACACGCATTCCGGTCACCGGCCGGTTGGCAGAGTGGGTGGGCTTTAGCCCGGCCATGTTTCGTGCCAGTGCCGGTCATTTCCCGGGGGTGGGCTGGTTGGTGGGCGGCTTGATGGCGGGATTCACGGGCTTACTGCTGGCAGCTTTGCCAGGTAATGCGTTTTCACCGCTGGTGGCCGCAGCCCTGGGCACGGCGCTGGGGGTGATGATGACGGGGGCTTTCCATGAAGACGGTCTGGCCGACGTGTTTGACGGGCTGGGCGGCAGCCCGGACCGGGATCGCGCGCTCATCATCATGAAAGACTCGCGGGTGGGTGCTTTTGGTGCCATCGCCGTCATGCTGGTGTTGCTCAGCAAAATCACCTTGCTGGCGCTGCTGGGGTCGGTGAGTGGGGTGTTGATGTGTGTGGCGCTGTTTTTGGCGCATGTGGTGTCGCGCACCTGGCCGCTGTTGCTGATTCGGCTGATGCCGCATGTGGGGGATGTCGCGGGGTCCAAATCCAAGCCGTTGGCGGATCAAATCAGTGCCAGAAGCCTGTTGACGAGCTTTTTATGGTGTTTTGGTGCTCTAGCCGGCGTTTTGTATGTCTATAGTGCATCAGATTTAATAGCAATTGACATTGTGGGTTTCAACCTGTGGGTGGCACTCGCCACTGCGCTGGCTTTGTCCTCGTTGGCGTGGGGGCTGATGGGGCGCTGGTTTTGGCGGCGCCTGCAGGGTTTCACGGGCGATTGCCTGGGCGCCACGCAGCAAGTGTGCGAACTCGCGTTTTATCTGGGTCTGGCGGTGAGCCTGTGAAAGCCACTGCGCCATGAAGCTTTGGCTGGTGCGCCATGCGCAACCCATGATCGAGGCAGGCATCTGTTATGGCGCCACCGATGTAGCCGCTGATGCGCAGGCCACATTGAAAGCGGCCCAGGCACTGGCGCAGGTTTTGCCTACTGGCTTGGCCATGCTGTCGTCACCACTTCAAAGATGTGAGCACTTAAGTCAATCAGTCTGCCGGCTACGGCCCGATTTAGCCTATAAAACCGATCTACGGCTCAAAGAGATGGACTTTGGCGCCTGGGAGGGTCAGCGCTGGGATGCCATTGCGCCCGCCGAGCTGAAGAGCTGGACCGATGCCTTTGACACCTGGCGCTGCGGCGGCGCTGAATCCGTGAATCAGATGATGGCCCGGGTGTCAGCGCTGTGGGATGCATCACGGGCAAGCAGGCAAAACACTGTCTGGATCACCCATGCTGGCGTGATTCGCGCTGCCACGCTGGTGGCGCAAGGCATACGCCAAGTCAAGCTTGCGGAGCAATGGCCGGTAGCGGGGCCGGCATTTGGTACCCATCAGGTGCTGGATGATGCCTCGGCCCCCTGAACGACTGCGCCTGGCTACTGGTGGCTGGCTATCCGGTCAGGCCGGCCGGGGCGTTTTGGCCTTGAAATCACAGTACTGGCTTACCGCGCACTGCCAGCACAGGGGCTGGCGGGCCTTGCACACATAACGGCCGTGCAGAATCAACCAGTGGTGCGCGTCCACCAGATACTCCGGCGGGATGCGCTTGAGCAGTTTTCGCTCCACTTCCAGCGGCGTTTTTCCGGGCGCCAGACCCGTGCGGTTGCCCAGCCGAAACAAATGCGTGTCCACCGCCATGGTGGGCTCGCCAAAGGCCACATTGAGCACCACATTGGCGGTCTTGCGGCCCACACCCGGAAGCAACTCCAGCGCCTCACGGGTGCGCGGTACCACGCCGCCATGTTGGTCCACCAGAATGCGGCAGGTTTGCATCAAATGTTTGGCCTTGGAGTGGTACAGACCGATGGTTTTGATGTGAGTCTCCAGCCCCTCCAGGCCAAGGTTCAGTATTTTCTGAGGTGTGTTGGCCACGGCGAACAGGCGGCGCGTGGCCTTGTTGACGCCCACGTCAGTGGCTTGGGCCGACAGCAAAACGGCTGCAAGCAATTCAAACACCGAGCTGTAGGCCAGCTCGGTTTGGGGGTTGGGATTGGCGGCCTTCAGCGTGGCAAAAAAGGCTTCAATCTCAGCTTTTTTCATCATTGACGGGCTGATACAGGGTGATAAAGGAGTCGTGTGCCGGAAATTTGGCGTGCATCCAGCTGTCATCCATCAGCAGGGCGTGCACCAAATCTTGTGGCAACTCGTCCAGTGCCTCAACCGCCGCCTGAGGGGTGTCAGCCAGCAGGCCCGACAAGTTGACGATGGCCGCCAGGCGGGAAAAAGGTTTGTGACTGATGGGCTCATAAGACTGCTGCAATCCGAGCACAATTTCTTTCGGAAAATTCCACCGCCTTGCCAGTTCACCCGTCACCTGGCCCTCCGTAAATCCAACCAGGGTTTTCTCGCGCTCCCAGCGGGCGCCAGGCAGATGGGGCAGTTTTTCAATTTCCTTCAGGGTGGCTGGGTCCGCCTGGCCAATCAACAGTTCTCCCAGGCGAAGCATCATGCCGGTCAGCCAGGCCTGCTGTGTGTCGGCACCAATGCCACCTGCCATCCACTGCGCGTAGCCCGCCGTGGCCATGCTGCTAGCCCAAAATTCCTTGGGGTTGAGCCCTGGCAGCATGGGAAACGAGTCATTGAAACAAGACGCCAGCGACAAGGTGCGTACCTTGGCCATACCCACCATGGCGATGGCATCGTCCACCGAACTCACTCCACGCGGTAAACCAAAAGCGGCGCTGTTGGCCAGACGCAGCAGTTTGGCAATGAGCGCCGGATCGCGGGAGATGATGCTGCTGACCTCCTTCATCGATGCGTCTTCATCGTTCAAGGTTTTGATCAACTCATGCCCGACCTCAGAGATGGTGGGCAGTTTGACGTTTTCAAAGAAGGCATCCAGAGTAGACATATGTTCAGCAACCTTTATTAGGAATGAATAACAATCAGTGACAATTTACTCCAAATGTGAGCCCTCAGGACCATCCTGAAGCCACGCGAGTAGATTTAAATAGAAGAACCCGAACTCAAATCGATAGAAAAGCGACATTCCATGCAATTTGCCGACCGCCTGAATAACGTTGAAACCTCCGCCATCCGTGAACTCTTCAAGCTGTTGGGCAAGCCCGGCATCATCAGTTTTGCGGGCGGGTTCCCGGACCCTGCGCTGTTTGATGTGAAGGGCATCAGGGCCTCCAGCGACGCGGTGCTCACCGCCAACCCCGGGCCGGTGCTGCAATATGGTGCCACCGAAGGTTACGGACCACTGCGAGAAGGCATCAGCGCCTTCATGGCCAACAAAGGCGCCACGGTCAAACCCGAGGGGCTGATCGTGACCACGGGCAGCCAGCAGGCGCTTGATTTGATTGGCAAATGCATGATCTCCCCGGGTGACAAAGTCATTGTCGAAGCCCCCACGTTTTTAGCCACCATCCAGTGTTTCAGGCTGTACGGCGCCCAAATCATCAACGCCCCCATTGACGCCGATGGTGTTGATGTGGACCAATTGGAGAAGCTCATTGAGGAGCACAAACCCAAGTTGGTCTACCTGATCCCCACCTTTGGCAACCCCAGCGGCGCCACACTGAGTCTGGAGCGGCGCAAGCGCATTCTGGAGATCGCCGCCCGCACGCACACGCTGGTGGTGGAAGACGACCCCTATGGTGAGTTGTACTTTGACCAGCCTCCACCTCCCAGCATGCTGGCCTTGAGCGACGGCATTCCGGGCAGCCGCGAGTGGCTGGCGCACTGCGGCAGCTTCAGCAAGATCCTGAGTCCGGGCTTGCGCGTGGGCTGGATGATTGCGCCGCCTGCGCTGCTGAATAATGCCACCATGTGCAAGCAATTCAGCGACGCCCACACCAGCAACCTGACCCAGGCCATTGCCGCCCACTACCTCACGCTCAACCGGCTTGACGGCGCGCTGGCCGTGGTGCGCAGCACCTACGCCGAGCGCGCCCGCGTGATGGCCGAGTCGCTGCGCCGCGAGTTGGGCAGCGCGATTGAGTTCAACCAGCCTGCAGGTGGCATGTTTTTTTGGGTCCGACTAACCGGGGCTGATGGCAAAGGCAGCCACTCCGGCGAATTTGCCAAGCGGGCCATCGATAAAGGCGTGGCCTTTGTGCCTGGTGCTCCCTTCTTTGCCCATGACCCCGACCTTTCGACCTTTCGCCTGAGCTTTGCCACGGTGGGGCTGGAGAAAATTGAAGAAGGCGTTGGGCGGCTGCGGCAGGCTTTATAAACGCTCAGCGATGTCGCGCCGCCCCGGCCGATGAAAGCATAATCCAGCATCAGGATGCAAAAAATAATGCTTACAGCCCAAGGAATGATTTACGCCAAGACAGACAAAGGCCGAGCCGAGGTTGCAAACCGCCACCAGGGTTTGGGTCCGATGCAGAGACGCCTGCTTATCGTGATCGATGGGAATAAAGCGGTTGCTGACCTACAGGCGTTTGTGCGGGTAGGTGAACTCGACACCGCACTGGCGTGCCTGCAACAAGCCGGGTTGATTGAACCCATTAATTCGCTTGAAGACTTGAATGTTCCCGTCGCTTCAGGTTTTACGGCAGCGCATCCTCAAGATATTCCCCGCGCCGCCACAAGTCTCACCGAATTTCTGAAAGTACGCGAAGAGACTTCACTATTTGTCGTGGAGCACTTGGGCGCAGCAGCCGAACCCATCTGCGCGGCTATTGAGCGCTGCGACAGCCCTGCCGAATTGCGCAAATTGCTGCGGGGGGTGGAAATTTTCATCGGCCAGCGCTTGAGCGCAGAGAAAACGCAAACATTTGCGCGTCACTTCGGCGCATTGCTCTTGTAGCGCAGAGGTTCACTTTTCCTGGAGTCGGTTGATGTATTCAATCAAGGCCAGGATGCGGGAGCGGACATAGGCCTCGGGGTCGTAGGGCATGTCAGCGTAGTACTCACCCGCCTGGATGCGGTAGTCCTGGCCCCAAACCGGCATGTCGCGCGCGCCATGGCTGGGCACATTGCCCCCCTCAATCATCTCGTACATCCGGCTCACGGGAAACACCCCGGCATTGCGTTTGGTCAGGGTCGTCAGGTCGGTAGGGCTTTTTCTCAGCCATTCCACCGCATAACCGCCACCCTTGCCATTTGCGCCATGGCAACTGGCGCAATTCGACTCAAACTCCCGCTTGCCAAGATCCACTCTGGATGTTTGTGCCGACGCCGCGCCATGAAACAGGGTCAGCGCCACCAGGGACGCCGAGGCCATGGCCGTCAAGGAATACTTCATCATCTTTCTCCCGTTGATTGATCAGAACCGCCTACCCGCAAACTGTAGGCTGATGCTGAGGGAGGCCGATTGAGGTTTCTCAAGCCCGACGGGGGTTATGCGCCCGGCGTGCGTTCGGTTCTCAGTGCGCGGACTTGGACAACATGCCGGACGTGATCTCGTACGAGCGCAACCGGTGTGCCTGGTCAAAAATCTGCGAGGTGATCATCAATTCATCCGCCCCAGTGCGCTCAATAAAGGCCCGAACACTGGCATGCACCGTGCTCGCCGAGCCGATGGCAGAGCATGACAAGACGCTGTCAAGCAAGGCCCGCTCTGCCGGCCCCACGCGTTGGGCATAGCCTTCTACTGGCGGGGGCAACGGTGCCGGGCGCCCGCTGCGCAGGTTGACAAAGGCTTGCTGCATGGACGTGGCCCTGAAGGCGGCCTCTTCGTCACTGTCGGCCGCAAATACGTTGAAGCCCAACATCACATAAGGCTTGGCCAGGCGTGCAGAGGCCCGGAAATTCGCCCGGTACAAGGCCACGGCCTGCATCATCTGCTGCGGCGCAAAGTGGGAGGCAAATGCATAGGGCAGACCCAGCAGGGCGGCCAGCTCCGCGCCAAACAGGCTGGAACCCAAAATCCACATTGGCACATCCAGCCCGTGCCCGGGCACGGCCCGCACCGGGTTGATGGCGTCGCTTGAGAAGTAATTCATCAACTCCACCACGTCGCGCGGAAACTCATCAGGGTCTGAAGCCTTGTTGCGGCGCAGGGCGCGCGCTGTCATCTGGTCCGAGCCCGGCGCGCGGCCCAGTCCCAAATCAATGCGCCCGGGGTAGAGCGATGCCAGCGTGCCAAATTGCTCGGCAATCACCAGCGGCGAATGGTTGGGCAGCATGATGCCGCCGGCGCCCACCCGGATATGGCTGGTGCCGCCAGCCACGTGCCCGATGAGGATCGAGGTGGCCGCGCTGGCAATGCCCGGCATGCCGTGGTGTTCGGCCAGCCAGTAGCGCTGGTAGCCCCACTTCTCGGCGTGCTGGGCCAGGCTCAGCGTGTTGCGAAAGGATTGCGCGGCATCGCTGCCTTGCAGGATGGGGGAGAGATCGAGAACAGATAAAGGGATCATTTGGCACCTACTTAAGCATTCAAAGTAACCTTAAGCATGCGCCTTATCAAATTCCTGGGGGCTGGTTAGGTGAAACTGGCCTTATTTGGGTCTGGGGAACACGGTGTGCCCCCGTTCAAGCGGTAACCGATCATGCCTATTTCCAGATTGGCTCCCGGCGAACTCCGCCTCCATATTGCAGCAGATGCATTAGGCTTCACCGACACGTCTGAGCTGGTGCTGCAACCCTTGCAGTGGGTCGGGCAGGCGCGCGCGCAAACCGCTGCGCGCTTTGGCCTGGGTCTGATGCAACGCGACTACAACCTGTTTGTGCTGGGCGAGGTGGGCAGCGGGCGGTCTTCCCTGTTAAGTCAGCTCATGCTGGAGTTGGCCGCCGCCCGGGGCGTTCCGCCCGACCTGTGTTACCTGCACAACTTTGATGCCCCCGAGAAACCCCAGGCACTGCGATTGCCGCCGGGGCAGGGGCGATTGCTGCGCCAGCGCATGGTGCAATGGTGCAAGAACGTCCAGAAAGACGTTCCCCAGCGTCTGGATGGCCCGGATTTCAAGGCCCAAAACAAGCACATTGAAACGACCTACAAGGCCGAGGAAGCCAAAGCCTACGCAGAGCTCGATGCCTTTGCCGAAGCGCGCAGCTTCGCGCTCTACCGGGAAAACGGGCATCTGGTGTTCACCTTGCTCAGTGCCCGGGGCCAGGCGTACACCGAAAGCGAGGCCCGGTCCTTGCCCAAGGAGCAGCGCGCCCGCATTGACCAGGCCGAGCAGGAATTGCGAGAAGAAATTACCCGCTTTCTGGACAAAACGCGTCCGCTGCAGCGCGTCATGAAAGACGATCTGGCCGCGCTTCAACGCCAGGTGGTCCAACCCCTGCTGGACAGCGCGATGAACGACATGGCCACCGGCCTCACCCCATTGGCGCCAGACCTGCGCAAGCTCACGGCTTACCTGGCACAGGTGCAAGGCGATGTGCTGGACAACCTTGATGTGTTTCTTGCCTCGGATGAGGATGAAGACCTGCGCCTGGAGGCCTTGGCCCAGGTGCTGTCGCGCTACCGGGTGAACTTGCTGGTGGACAACGATGGCCTGGTCGGGGCTCCGGTGATCGTGGAGAACAACCCTTCGTTTCATGCGCTGTTTGGCAGCATCGATTACCAGCCCCAGGAGGAGGTGCTCACAACGGATTTCTCCCATATCCGGGCGGGTAGTCTGCTCAAGGCGCATGGCGGCTTTTTGATGCTGCACGTGCGTGACCTGCTGGCCGACGAGCTGGTGTGGGAGAAGCTGCGGCGTTTTACCCGGACCGGGCGTCTGCAGATTGAGGAGCCCAGCCAGATGTTCACGCCCATGGCTGCCACCTCGCTTGCGCCCGAGGCGGTGGACGTGGATGTCAAACTTGTTTTGATCGGTTCCACCGAGCAATATTACGAATTGCAGGAGGCAGACCCCGAGCTGGCCCGGCGCTTTCAGGTGAAGGTTGATTTTGCAGAGAGTTTTTTGGCCACGCCGCAATCCTATGAAGCCTCGGCCGTCTTTGTGGCCCACACCTGCGAGCGGTTGGGTTTGCCGCATCTGACCCGTTCGGCGGTGGTGCGTCTGCTGGAGCAATCACACCGTGAAGTGGACGACCAGCGGCGCCAAAGTGCCATCTTTGCCCATACCGAAGCCTTGGTGGTGGAGGGCGCCAGTGTGTGCCTGGCCCGGGCGGGCACGCGGGTGGAAGCATCCGACATTGATGCAGCCCTGCAGGCGCGCACACTGCGACACGACTACCCGGACCAGCGGCTGCAGGAGGCCATCGCCGAGGGCGACTGGCTCATTTCGCTGGCGGGTGAAAAAACAGGCCAAATCAACGGTCTGTCCCAGATTGACCTGGGAGACTACCGCTTCGGGTTTCCGGTTCGGGTCACAGCGCGCACCTTTGCCGGCAATGAGGGTCTGCTCAACATCGAGCGTGAGGTGGAAATGTCGGGCCCCATTCACGACAAGGGTGTACTGATTCTGCATAGCTACCTCTCGGCCCTGTTTGCCCACATCGCGCCGCTGGCGCTCAACGCGTCGATTGTGTTTGAGCAGGAGTACCACGGCGTGGAGGGCGATTCTGCCTCGTGTGCCGAGCTGTACGCCGTGCTGTCCTCCTTGTCTGGCTTGCCTCTCAGGCAGGGTGTGGCGGTCACCGGGGCAGTCAACCAGCATGGTGAGGTGCTGCCGGTGGGTGGGGTAAACGAGAAGATCGAAGGCTATTTCCGCATTTGCGCCCAGGCCGGGCTCGATGGTCACCAGGGCGTGCTGATCCCGCAGCGCAACCTGCGCCACCTCATGTTGGAGCGTCCGGTGGTGGATGCGGTGGACAAGGGACTGTTTCACATTTACACCGCTGATCACGTCAGTGAAGGCATGGCCTTGCTCACCAACCATTCATCGGGCATGCCGCTGGGCGCAGGGGGTTATGCACATGACACCGTTTTGGGCCACGCCCAAAAGACCCTGCAAGCCTATCGCCGGGCCTGCCAGCTGGCTGACCATCCCAAGGTGGCGCATCGACGCGGGCGTTGATGTACGGCCCTGGGGGCAACCGGGAGCTGCGGCCTGAACCTATAAACTCGAAGGCCAATGACCGCCCCCCTCATCACTCTGGTTTTGCTTCCCTTTATGGGTAGTTTGATTGCTGCGCTGCTGCCCACCAACGCGCGCAACGCCGAGTCGACCCTGGCGGGCCTGATTGCCCTGTTCTGCACGGTGCAGGCGGCCCTGTATTTTCCGCAAGTGGCGGCTGGTGGCGTGTTGCGTCAGGAGATTCTGTGGCTGCCCTCACTCGGTGTGAACCTGGTGTTTCGCATGGATGGCTTCGCCTGGATGTTCTCGATGCTGGTGCTGGGCATCGGCGCGCTGGTGGTCTTGTATGCAAGATATTACATGTCAGCCAAGGACCCGGTGCCCAGGTTTTTTTCTTTCTTGCTGGCCTTCATGGGGGCCATGAGCGGCGTGGTGCTTTCGGGCAACCTGATTCAACTGGTGGTGTTCTGGGAGTTGACCAGCCTGTTTTCTTTCTTGCTGATTGGTTATTGGCACCACCGGCGTGATGCGCGTCGCGGCGCGCGCATGGCACTGACGGTGGCCGGCGCCGGCGGCCTGTGCCTGCTGGCGGGTGTGCTGGTGCTGGGCCACATGGTGGGGAGTTATGACCTGGATGTGGTGCTCACCGCCGGAGACGTGGTCCGGGCCCACCCGTTGTATACGGTGGCACTGGTGCTGGTGCTTGTGGGGGCGTTCACCAAAAGCGCCCAGTTCCCGTTTCATTTCTGGCTGCCCCATGCCATGTCGGCTCCCACGCCGGTGTCGGCCTACCTGCATTCGGCCACCATGGTCAAGGCCGGTGTATTTTTGCTGGCCCGCTTGTGGCCCGTGTTGGCGGGCACGGATGAATGGTTTTGGCTGGTCACAGGCGCCGGGTTGATCACCCTGCTGATGGGCGGGTTTGCTGCCATATTTCAGAGCGACCTCAAGGGCTTGCTGGCCTATTCGACCATCTCTCACCTGGGGTTGATTACCACGCTGCTGGGCCTGAACAGCCCGCTGGCGGCTGTTGCGGCCGTGTTTCACATCATCAACCATGCCACGTTCAAGGCCTCGCTGTTCATGGCCGTGGGCATCATTGACCATGAAACCGGCACGCGAG
>JBIIVW010000353.1:0-3152 GCA_044339205.1 Rhodoferax sp.
ATCACAATCAGACATGTTTTCATCATCATCAATCCTCTAAGGTAGTATTTTTAAGCCTTTATTTTGTTGATAAAAGATTGCTTAGTCCACACTGATAAAGACAACTTTAAATCAAATTAGGACATTTATTGCAATATCCCGTGTGACCTGACTTTGGGGCAGTGCTTGAAGCAGACTGGCGAGGTAGTCTACGAATGCTCTGGCCCCTTCCGCGTGTGACCACAGCACGTCGGTCACGCCAGCAGAAAATCTCGTACATTCTGGCGAACAAAACTCATCAAAGGAAGTTTGCCAGCACAGTGGCTCTCTAGCGCGGTGTCACTCTTCTGGAATCTTAGCCACCAAAGTCAACGCCGGGTTTGGAGCCACCAAATCAACAAGTCGAAAGTCGGGTAAGGGTCTTCAAGAGACAGAGGCCAAGCAATTGAGTACGGTTTCCATTGAAGGACGGGTCAAGACCCAAGGACGAAACCGCTGCGCGGTATGTCTCGCTCCAACGAATCTGGTTTCTGCCAGCTGTGATTTTGTTTATGTTGTGAATTGAGGCAATTGGCCTCGTTTCACAACAGGAGCACAGCCATGGAATCTTCAAGTCAAACCATCACCCCGCTGCGTCAACGCATGATTGACGACATGCGAATGCGCAAGTTTTCACCCAAGACGCAGGCTGGATATATCCGAGCGGTTCGCAAGCTCTCCGGGTTCCTTGGGCGATCTCCGGACACGGCAAGCATAGAAGACCTGCGGCGATTTCAGTTGCATATGGTCGACTCAGGCACCTCTCCTATCACCCTCAATACAACGATCACAGGCTTGAAGTTCTTCTTTGAGATCACGCTTGGACGCGGTGAACTGATGGCCAAGATGCAACCTGTGCGCGTGCCCAGAACTCTGCCGGTGGTACTCAGTCGAGAAGAAGTGGGCCGTTTGATTGCAGCCGCGCCGGGCTTGAAGTACCAGACCGCACTGTCAATTGCCTACGGAACCGGACTGCGTGCCAGTGAGGTGATGCACCTGAAGGTGAGTGACATTGACAGCGAACGCATGACGCTGCGCGTGGAACAGGGCAAAGGGAGCAAAGACAGATTTGCCATGCTCTCACCCGTATTGCTGGAGCGTCTGCGTGCATGGTGGCGTGTGGCCCATGCCCAGGGCATGATGTTGCCCAATGGGTGGCTTTTCCCAAGTTACAACCCGATGGAGTCATTGGGCACACGCCAACTCAACCGCGCCATCCATGAGGCATGTACTGCTGCAGAAATCGGCAAACGCGTGTCGATGCATACGCTGCGCCACAGCTTCGCCACCCATTTGCTGGAGCAGAAGGTCGACATCCGTGTGATCCAGGTGTTGCTTGGACACAAGAAACTGGAGACCACAGCGCTTTATACCCAGGTGGCGACCGACATCCTGCGTGAAGTCATTAGCCCTCTGGAATTGATCCGGCTTAAATAGGTCACCTCCATGGGGCCTGGTGCCCTGGAGGTGGCGGACATCTTCCGCGCCCATGGGCCAGCCTTTAGGGTGGCTCAGCGCTCGCACCTGAGCCTGGGTCAGCTCAAGGTCATGTCAGCGATCGAACAGTGCCGCACGGCGGCGCTGGGGGGACACGTTTTGCGCTGTCCGGATTGCCAGCACGACCAGGTGTCCTACAACTCCTGTCGCAACCGCCATTGCCCCAAGTGCCAGGCCAATGCCGCCAAGCGCTGGCTAGAAGCCCGCCAGGCAGATCTCTTGCCCGTGGACTACTACCATGTGGTGTTCACGCTACCGGCCCCCATCAGCGACATTGCGTTCTACAACAAGGCGGTGGTCTATGGCCTTCTGTTTGAGATCGCCGCTGAGACGCTGAGCACCATTGCCGCAGACCCCAAGCATCTGGGAGCCGAAGTCGGCGTGACGCTGGTGTTGCACACCTGGGGATCAGCCCTGACGCATCATCCCCATGTGCATGGCATCGTGCCGGGTGGCGGACTCTCGCCGGATGGCAAGCGCTGGGTGTCGTGCAAGCCGGGGTTCTTCCTGCCGGTGCGGGTGCTCTCACGCCTGCTCCGGCGCCGCTTCCTGGAGGCGCTGCAGGAGGTGCATCGTGCGGGCAAGCTGCAGTTCTTTGGTGACAGTGCCGGTTTGGCCGATCCCAAGTCCTTTGCCAAGTGGCTGACGCCACTGCGCCAATGCGAATGGGTGGTGTATGCCAAACGCCCCTTTGCCGGACCCCAAGCGGTGCTGGCCTATCTGTCGCGCTACACACACCGCGTGGCCATCGCCAACTCCCGGTTGGTGGCGCTGGACGAGCGCGGCGTGTCGTTTCGCTGGAAGGATTACCGGGACAAGGGCAACCCGGACAGACCGCGGCACAAAACCATGACGCTGGACGCCGATGAGTTCATGCGCCGCTTCCTGCTGCATGTATTGCCCAATGGCTTTCATCGCATTCGTCACTTCGGTTTGATAGCCAATAACGGGCGCAAAGAGAAACTTGCGCTTGCGCGCGAACTGCTGGGGGTGATCTGTGCGCCAACGGACACTGCGCAGGAGCAGGGAACTTCAGAACCAGTGCAGCCCACCTATGTCTGCAGGCACTGTGGTTCGCCAATGCGCATCATCGAAACCATTGCGCGAACCAACGCTATTCGAGCACCACCGACGTTGCACGGGAGCGGATGATGGCAATCTCGAAGAGGCTATCGTTGAATCAGCGACTGACGACGGTTCAAGGCGCGTCGTCATGGAGCGGTGTTGCTACTCTCCGTGTACGGAGTACTTATTGCGGTTTTAAGCACTATCAGCCAGAGCTATCGGGAACAAAGCGGATGATCAAAATCGAAGTTCAGCAGGCTTTGTCAGCGCGACTGCATGGACCTGTCACTGCACCATCCGTCAAATCGCCATAGTTTTGTAACTGCCTCTAGCAACGCAGCGTACCCCGCGGTTTCCTCCCTGGGTGCTTGTACGACTCCTGACCTTCAGGCTTACGTCACTCGTGCCAGGACAGTTGCACGGTCAGGCGTCCTACAACCCTTAACCAATGCTGCCATCCACCCAAAGAAAGAGCTGACATTCAATTTCAATCGTTTATGAAAAAGAGGTCATTTGAATAGAAGGCCTGAATTCTTAGTTTGACCGTCTCTTGAGCGGCGGATCTACAGAAT
>JBIIVW010000354.1:0-3148 GCA_044339205.1 Rhodoferax sp.
AAAGCCAGCGGCGAAGAGCACAAAAAGCACAAGGATTTTGTGAACCGCATGATCAGCAAGGGCTACACCGAGAAGCAGGTGCGCCTGCTGTGCGAGTGGTACCTGCGCGTGCGCAAGTCGTCATAAATCTGCATCGTCAACACACAGGGCATGCCATGACGGTGCGCATCATCGACCGCCGCTTTGACAGCAAGCACAAGAGCTCGGTCAACCGCGCGCGCTTTCTGGAGCGCTACAAGGGCCAGATTCGAAAAGCCGTGTCGGATGCCATCAACAAGCGCGGCATTCGCGACATTGACAACGGTGAAAAGATCGGCATTCCGGGCAAAGACATTGCCGAACCCCAGTTTTCCCACGGGCGCGGTGGCGTGTGGGAAACAGTGCGCCCGGGCAATGACCGGTTCAATAGCGGGGACCAGGTCGAGCGCCCACCCGGGGGCGCCGGCGACCAGGGGCCAGGCCAGGCCAGCCAGGACGGCACGGGGCTGGACGAGTTTCTTTTCACGCTCACCAAAGACGAGTTTCTGGATATTTTTTTTGATGAGCTCGCGTTGCCCAACCTGGTCAAGCAGCAACTGGCCCATGTCGAACAAACCCGCCGGGTGCGCGCCGGCTACACCCAAAGCGGCGTGCCCGCCAACATCAACCTGGCCCGCACCATGCGCGGTGCGGCCTCCCGCCGCATTGCCGTGGCCGGCCCGTACGCCGCACAACTACGGGCCCTGATGGCGGAGCTGGACGAAAAAAAGAACCGACTGGCCGACAACGATCCCGAACTGGAGCGCCTGCGCCACGAGATTGCGCACCTGCGCATCAAGATGGATCGGGTGCCCTTTGTGGACTCGTTCGATCTGCGCTACAGCAACCGGGTTCAGGTGCCCCAGCCCAGCACGCAGGCGGTGATGTTTTGCCTCCTGGATGTCTCCGGCTCCATGGACGAGGGGCGCAAGAACATTGCCAAACGGTTTTTCATGCTGCTGTACCTGTTTTTGACCCGCAACTACGAGCGCATTGATGTGGTGTTCATCCGCCACCACACCGTGGCCAGCGAGGTCGATGAAGACGAATTTTTTACCTCACGCGAATCTGGCGGCACAGTGGTCTCCAGCGCGCTGGAACTCATGCACAAGATCGTGGTGGCGCGTTACCCCAGCAGCCTGTGGAACATCTATGGCGCGCAGGCCTCGGACGGCGACAACTGGGGCGACGACTCGCCCCGCTGCCGTGCCTTGCTGGATGAAAAGATATTGCCACTGACCCAGTATTTCTCTTACATCGAGATCACCGATGGACCGCCGCAAAACCTGTGGCAGGAATACACACGGCTCCAGATAAGCCATCCGGGTGAGTTTGCGATGCGGCGCATTGCCACGGTGGCCGATATTTACCCCGTGTTTCGTGAGTTGTTCAAACGACAGGCCTAGGCGCACCATGACTTCCTCAAAACGCCCTGCCCTGCCAGTCAGTTCGGAATGGACCTTCACCGCGCTGGAGGCGTACGACAAGGCCATTGGCGAAGTCGCGGCCCGCTACCAGCTGGACGGCTACCCGCATGTGTTGGAGGTCATCAGCGCGGAACAGATGATGGACGCCTATGCCTCGATCGGCATGCCGGTGTATTACAACCACTGGTCGTTCGGCAAGCATTTTCTGGCGACCGAGGGGCGCTACAAGCGTGGCCAGATGGGGCTGGCCTATGAGATCGTCATCAACTCCAACCCCTGCATTGCTTACTTGATGGAGGAAAACACCCTGCCCATGCAGGCGCTGGTTATCGCCCATGCGGCCTACGGGCACAACTCGTTTTTCAAGGGCAACCACCTGTTCAAGCAATGGACCAGCGCCGATGCCATCGTGGACTATCTGGTGTTTGCCCGCCACTACATTGCCGACTGCGAAGAACGCCATGGAGTGAGCGCCGTGGAGCGCCTGCTGGATGCCTGTCACGCCTTGCTGGGCGTGGGGGTAGACCGCTTCAAGCGGGCGGCCCGGCTTTCGCTGGCCAAAGAGGCGGCGCGCCAAAAAGAGCGCGCGGACTACCTGCAAACCCAGGTCAACGACCTGTGGCGCACGCTGCCCCAGCGTATCGAGGCGGGCAAGAGCCTGGAGGACATGCGGTTTCCGGCCGAGCCGGAAGAAAACCTGTTGTATTTCATTGAGAAAAACGCCCCCTTGCTGGAGCCTTGGCAGCGTGAGGTGATTCGCATCGTGCGCAAGATCGGGCAGTACTTTTACCCACAGCGCCAAACCCAGGTCATGAACGAGGGATGGGCCTGCTTCTGGCACTACACGCTGCTCAACACCCTCTACGATGAGGGCGCCCTGTCTAATGGGTTCATGCTGGAGTTTTTGCAGTCGCATACCAATGTGGTTTACCAGCCGCGCTACAACAGCTCCCACTATTCGGGCATCAACCCCTACGCACTGGGTTTTGCCATGTGGCGAGACATCAAGCGCATTTGCGAGAACCCGACAGATGAAGACCGCGAGTGGTTTCCCGACATCGCCGGTACACCGTGGCGCGAGACCTTTGAATTTGCCATGCAGAACTTCAAGGACGAGAGCTTTATCGCCCAATACCTGTCACCCCAGTTGATGCGGGAGTTCCGGTTCTTCTCGGTGCTGGACGATGACGCGCGCGACAAATTGCAGATTCAGGCCATTCACGATGAGACCGGCTACCGGACCCTGCGCCGCCAACTCTCAGACCAATACAACCTGGGCAGCCGCGAGCCCAATATTCAGGTGTGGAACGTGGACCTGCGCGGCGATAGGTCACTGACCCTGCGGCATTTTGCCCACCAGCGCCGGCCTCTGGGCGAATCCAGCCAGGCCGTGTTGGCCCACGTGGCCACACTGTGGGGGTTTACCGTTCGGCTTGAAAGTCAGGACCCCGAGGGCTTGGTGACGCTGATCTCTGAACAAAAACGCGAGAAGCGGGCTAGTCAGGGTGGGGGGACTCCGTGATCTTGTTTGACATTGAATGAAACAAGCTTAAGTTCATTGGAACGCCTACCCGATACGTAAAAATCAATCTGGAGACTGTCAAAAAATATCAAGCCCATCAGGAACGACGACGATTTACGCGTAGCCTTCTGAAGGCTGGATCGGGTCTCTCAAGCGCCAGCGGTAACACTTGAAGAAGATG
>JBIIVW010000355.1:0-3141 GCA_044339205.1 Rhodoferax sp.
GGGGCCTGCACTTCAGCCGCGATTACCCGGAGATGGCTGCGTCTGCCCTGCCCACAACCCTGGTGCCTGAAGGCTTGCCGGAACACTGGCAGCAGGCTGTGCGCTGAGCCAGCCCCGAACGCTGTTGAAGAACGCGACCGCCTCGGCGCGCTGCAGGTCGGCCAACACCAGCACGGCCGGCGTGATCTTTTCGTTGGCCAGCAACTCGGCACGGTAGGTGCCGGCCAGCAAGCCGCTCGCCAATGGAGGGGTCCACCAGACACTGTTCAGCTTGAGCGCCACATTGCCGCGCGTGAACTCGGTGATCTCGCCACGCTCGTTGAATAGCAGCGTGTCAAACACACCCGGCTCGGGCTTGAGCCGCTCGTCGTAGTGCTGTCGCCGGGTGGTTTTGTGCATGATGAACTCCTGCTCCCGCCCCGCACTCTGCAGGGGCGTGTCTGCCAGATTGAAGACCACCGGCTCGGGGCTGGGCGCCAGCTCAAACGCCTGCGCTTCAGGCTGCCCGGCACAAGACCAGGTCAAGCGCACCCGGTACACCCCGCTGGGGTGCTGCTGCGCCAGCATTTGCAGGCACGCCAGCGCGACGTGCCGGTGCCAGACAAAGCCAAAGCTCGCTGCGCTCATGCCCATGCGGTCCAGGTGGGCCTGCAGCAGGGTGTAGTGCCCATCATGCAGGCGCAGGGTCTCCAGCAAGTCAAAGTCGCTGGTGGCGCGCTCCAGAAAGCGGGTTTTGGCAGCCAATTCCTGCCACTCAGCCTGGGGCTCGGCATAAAACGTGATGGCGCTGCCCACCCCAAACCGAGCCTGCCAGGCGCCCACCGGCGCCGCATCTGCCGCAGCCCGCTCCAGCGTGACGGTGCGAATCGGCACATTGAAGGTAGCCTGCCCGCCGGGGCGCACCACGCCCACTGCGCCACAGTACACGCCACGCGGCCCGGCCTCCAGGGTCTTGATCCAGTGCATGGCACGCGCCTTGGGCGCCCCGGTCACCGAGCCACAGGGAAACAACGCGCCAAAGACTTCCGGCAATCCCACATCGGCCCGGGTGGTGGCTGTGATGGTGGTAGTCATTTGCCACACCGTGGGCAGGGCCTGCACCTCAAACAAGCGTGACACCCGCACGCTGCCGGCCGCAGCCACGCGGCCCATGTCATTGCGCAGCAGGTCCACAATCATCACGTTCTCGGCCCGCTCCTTGTCGCTGCTTTGCAAATGCTGGCGCGCTTGCGCGTCCAGCACCGGGTCGGCGTGGCGGCTGGCCGTGCCTTTCATGGGCCGGCAGGTCAGCACACCCTGGGCATCTTGCGGGCACCAGTCAAAAAACAGCTCGGGAGACAGGCTCAGCACCTGCTGGTCGCCCCAATCCAGCCAAGCCAGGTAGCCCTCAGGTTGGGCCCGGCGCAAGCGGGCAAACCATTGCGCCACTGCCAGGGTGTCCGCCCCCGTCACCTCAGCACGCATGGCTTCGGTCAGGTTGATCTGATAGCACTCCCCCGCGGCCATGGCCTGTCTTGCCCGCTCAACCCTGTTCGCATAGGCTGGTTCCGTGGTGGCAAATTGCCAGGGTGTGGCACCTGGGGTCACCGACCTATCGCCCCGCGCCAAGGTGTCTTCGCACCAAGGCAACGCCTGATCAAATACGGCAAACCGCGCCAGCGGCCAACCCGCCCGGGCGGCATGGGTGAGCAGCGCGGCATCAAACGCGCCCGCCGCTTCATATGCCAGCTCACCCACGCACCACCGGCCCGCCAGGGCATGTGCCTGCACCTGGTGCAGCACTGGCGCCACTTCATGGGGCTGCCACGCGGTAAGCACCAGCAAGGGGTCAGTGAACCGGGCCCGCCAGCGGCTCGCCGGCACAATGCCAGTCTGATCGGGCAGGTCATTGGGGAAATCAAAAAAGGCGCGCAAACTCACGCTCCACAGGGGTAACTAAAGAGGCCCGATTATCCCCGCCGGGGCAGCGTCAGACCCCTGTGGGGTGATCTAAACTCGCGCCATGACATCCAACACAGATTCCTCCCAAGCCAGTCCCTACGGCACACTGCCACCAACTGCCATCCCCGCTCTGCGCAAGCCCATCAGCCTGCCGCGCTTGCTCGATATGCACGCACGAGGTGAAAAAATCAGCATGTTGACGGCTTACGACGCTACATTTGCCGCCGTGGCGGATGCCGCTGGCGTGGACTGCATTCTGGTGGGTGACTCGCTGGGGATGGTCTGTCAGGGTCTGTCCAGCACGGTCGGCGTGACCTTGGAGACGATGTGTTATCACGTCGAAAGCGTGGCGCGGGGCCTGCGCCGTGCACAAGCCACCGCCTGGCTGATTGGTGACCTGCCCTACGGCAGTTACCACGAATCCAAAGAGCAGGCCCTGCGCAGCGCAGCCGCCCTGATGCAGGCAGGTGCCCACATGGTCAAGCTGGAGGGCGGGGGTTGGACCTGCGCAACCGTGCGTTTCCTGGTGGAGCGCGGTATTCCTGTGTGTGCCCACCTGGGTCTGACACCCCAAACCGTGCACGCGTTGGGAGGCTACCGGGTCCAGGGCAAAACGCCGGCATCCGCAAACCTCCTGAAGGAGCAGGCGCATCAGCTGCAAGAAGCAGGGGCGAGTCTGCTGGTGCTGGAGATGGTTCCAGCCGCCCTGGCGCACGAGTTGACCCAAGAACTATCTCGATGCCCCACCATAGGCATTGGCGCAGGCAAGGACACCGCTGGGCAGGTTCTGGTGCTGCATGACATGCTCGGGGTCAATTTGGGCAGAATGCCGCGCTTCGTGCGTAACTTCATGAGCGAAGCAACAGGTGTGAAGGAGGCGATGCAGGCCTATGTGGCGGCGGTCAAGAACGGCACCTTTCCCGATAACGCACTGCATGCTTGGTAAGCATCCCCCACAGCGTCTCCAAGCCCGACTTCATTACCCCGACGTCCCATGAAAATTATTCACACCATCGCCGAGCTGCGCGATGACCTGGCCAGTTTCAAACACCCGGTATTCGTCCCCACCATGGGCAATCTGCACGAAGGTCACTTGGCGCTGGTGCGCCAAGCCAAACCCTTGGGCGACGTGACCGTGGCCAGCATCTTTGTCAACCGCCTGCAATTCCTGCCCCACGAAGATTTCAACAGTTACCCCCG
>JBIIVW010000108.1:0-11024 GCA_044339205.1 Rhodoferax sp.
GCGCCCCGGGTCGGGTTGTGCAGGCCGGTCAGGCGGTCACCCGAGCGCACATCGGGAAACGACGCCTGCATGGCAGCCAGCCAGGCTTGCGACTGCGCCGGGCTGATCGGGGTGCTGCGCGCCATCTCGGCCAGGGAGCGCTCGGCAATGGCAACCCCGTTCAAGTCCCGCAAATAGATCAGCGTCAGAGCCAGCGGGTGCCGCTCGAAACTCGCGGGCGAGAAACCTGGCTCGATCCACAGCGTCGCGTCGTAGACGCTGAACCCGAATACCCGCAAGCGGGCCGAGCCGGCCCGTTGGGCCAGCGGCAAGGCGCGCGCCACCTCGGGCGGCACGGGGGCTGCGGGTGAGATCTGGCTGGCCGCCAACGTGGCGAGTGTGGCCAGGCTGCTGGCAGCAGCACTTTGGAGCAAGGTACGGCGTTGGAGTGACATGGTGGGAGTCTCCTGGGGATGCAGGCCCGCTGTCAAGCGGCGCGTTTTTGCAGCGTGTACTGCACCACGTCGATGTTGTTCTCGGTGAACGCAGCCTCGCAGTACGCCAGGTAAAACTCCCAGATGCGCATGAAGCGTTCGTCAAACCCCTCTTGCAGCACCTGCGCGCGGTGGGCCAGGAACGCATCGCGCCAGCGTTTGAGGGTCTCGGCATAGTCTTGGCCAAAGGCGTATTCGTCCACCACCTCCAGGCCAGCGGCTTGGGCCTGGGCACGGAACTCGCGCGGGCACGGCAGGCAACCGCCCGGAAAGATGTACTGCTGGATGAAATCGGTGGAGTTCACGTAGCGGTCGAACAGCGCGTCATCGATCACGATGCTTTGCACGCAGGCCCGGCCCCCCGGTTTGAGCAGGCGCGAAACCGTGGCGAAATAGGTCGGCCAGTATTCACGGCCCACGGCCTCGATCATTTCAATGGAGCAAATCGCATCAAAGGGACCGTCGTGGATGTCGCGGTAGTCCTGCAGGCGCAGGTCGGCTTGCGCGCCGGAGCCGGTGCTCACGCCCAGGCGCTGCATGCGGGCCTGGGCAAAAGCCAGCTGCTCGGTGCTGAGCGTCACGCCGGCAATCGACGCACCCAGCTCGGTGGTGGCCATCTCGGCCAGGGCACCCCAGCCGCAGCCGATCTCCAGCACCCGGTCGCCCTGCTTGACACCCGCGAGGTCCAGGGCGCGGCGCACCTTGGCTTGTTGCGCCTGCGCCATGCTCTGGTTCAGGTTACCGTTGAACAGGGCCGACGAGTAGTTCATGGTCTCATCCAGCCACAGGGTGTAGAAGGCGTTCCCCAGGTCGTAATGGGCATGGATGTTTTTCTGGCTGTTGGTCCGCGTGTTGCGGTGCAACAGGTGCTTGATGCGATACAACAGGCGCCCGGCCCAGGTGCCGTAAATGACGCTTTCGACCTCGGCACGGTTTTTGATCAGTACGCGCAGCAGCTCGGTCAGGTTGGGGGTGGTCCAGTCGCCGGCGATGAAGGTCTCGGCGAAGCCAATGTCACCCGACTTGAGCACGGCCGCGCACATATTCCAGTTGTGCAGGTGCAGGGCGGCGTGCGGCAGGGCGTCACCGCCAAAGCGCTGCATGCTGCCGTCGGGCATTTGCAGGGTGAGGCTGCCATGGCGCAAGCGCTGCAGCAATTTGAGCACCGTGCGGGCAGCCGCCGGTGTGCCATTGGGAATAGTCAATGTTCGGGTGGCCGTGTCAGCTTGGGCGTTGGTCGAGGTGTTCATGAGCGTGCGAATCAGCGGGTGGTGAAAGTGGTGGGCGGCGTGGGTTTGCCAAAAAATGGCACCTTTTTGATAAACAGCTTGACGGCCTGCCAGTGGATGCGCAGCACCACGCCCAGCGTCATGGCGGGGTAGCGCCACACGGCCCGGCGCATCGACTGGACATTGAGCGGCTCGAGCGCGCCACTCACACTGGTCTCGATGACCGGACCCTGAGCGTCGTCAAAGTCAACGCGCGCCACGGTGCGGCTGCGATCAGGCGTGAACATGAAACGAAAGCGGTAGCCGCCCTCCACCGGGCAAAACGGCGACACATGAAACACCTTGGCTGCGCGCTGCTCCACGCCAAAGCAGGGGGAGTCCAGCAAATAGCAATGGCGCTCGCCAAAAGTGTTGTTCACCTCCACCACCACCGCGCGCAACGCGCCGCCTGGCGTATGGCAGTACCAGAAACTGACCGGCTTGAAGGCAAAGCCCAGCACCCGGGGGTAGCAATGCAGCCAGACTTCGCCGATGGCATCAAAAATGCCTTCGCTGTGCAGTAACTCGTCCAGCCAGGCCAGGGCCCCACCCTGCGCAGGACCTCGGGCATCGCCATGGTCAGCGTCAAAAAAGCTCAGGGCCGACCAGCGGTTGCGGGCCAGCGCGCCCGGGCCGTTGCGCGCCAGGCTGCGCATGGGCAGCATCAGGAAATAAGTGTCGTACGCAAAGGCATGACGTGTGGGTTTGAGCCGGGTGTGACGCACCACCCCAAAACCAATCAGAGCTGCCGCAGGGACGGACGGCTCTGGAACTGGACTGATCCGGGTCAAGGTTGTCATGCTCAGGGCCGGTTACTGTCCAGCGCTGGTTGCAAACGCTTGAGCACGTCCAGGCCCGATTTGAGGCCATCTTCATGAAAGCCGTAACCCATCCAGGCACCACAAAAATACGTGTTGTGTTGCCCCTGCAGGTCGGGCAGGCGCTTTTGGGCCTCAATGGCGGCCAGGTCAAACACCGGGTGCGCATAGTCAAACACCCCGTGCACATGGCGCGCCTCAATCTCACGCAGCGGATTCAGGGACACCACCACCGGCTGGGCAAAAGGCACGGGTTGCAGCATGTTGATGAGGTAGTGCAGGCACACGCGGGTTTCTTCCCGGCCCGCCCCCGCGGCAGGGGCGGCCCGCTCGTAATTCCAGGCCGCCCAGGCGCGGCGTTCTTGGGGCAACACCGAGGTGTCGGTGTGCAAGACGGCGCGGTTGGGCTGGTAGCGAATGGCACTCAAGGCCGCGCGCTCAGGAGGTGTGGCATCACCCAACATCGCCAGAGACTGGTCGGAATGACTGGCCAACACCACTTTTTCAAAGCGCTCGGTCTGGCCAAGAGAGGTGATCGAGACACCCAAGGCGTCACGCGTGATGTGCTGCACCGGGCTGTTGAGACGCTTGTCCTGGATACCGCTGATTATCTTGTCCACGTAATGTTTGGCGCCGCCCGCCACCGTCCACCACTGGGGCCGGTTGCTCACCTGAATGAGGCCGTGGTTATGGCAAAAACGGATCATCGTGGCCACGGGGAACTGGAGCATCTGGTCGGTCGGGCAACTCCAGATACAGCCCAGCATGGGCAAGAAATACCAGTCCCTGAATTCTTCTGACAAGGCGTGCTGACGCAAAAAGTCAGACAAGGGCTGCATCAGCTCGGCCTCGGCACTGCGCACCGCGATGTCGGTAGCCAACGTGTTGAAGCGCAGCACATCACGCAGCATGCGCAAGAAACGCAGATTGAGCAGGTTGCTGCGCTGCGCGAACACCGTACTCAGCGATGAGCCACTCCACTCCAGGGCGCGCTGCTTGCCCGCGCGCGGCACCTGTACTGAAAACGACATGTCTGATCTGGCAGTCGTCACCTCCAGATCGGCCAGCAGCTGGATCAGGTGGGGGTAGGTGCGTTCATTGAAAACCAAAAAGCCGGTGTCCACGCCATGGGTGACACGACCGTTGGGGCCGTCCAGGGTGACATCGACCGTGTGGGTGTGCCCGCCAAAGTAATCGCCCGCCTCAAACAAGGTAACGTCTGCCTGCCCACGCAGACCGTGCGCCACCGCCAGACCCGAAATGCCGGAGCCCACCACAGCGATCTTCACGTGACCACCGCCGGACGTGGCATCCCACTCAATGCAGTAGTGCTTACCGGCTTAAAACGTATAGGTAATTTTGTGACCATGAAGTAATTTATCACATTCAACAGTCATTGATCCTGCCTATGGGCATGCGAATCACCAGAGAAAATCGCATTGGGGTGGTGCGGCTCCCGCCCAGGCTACTACCAGGGCCGGTCCGACGAGCCGGGTTTGATCAGCGCCAGCAAGCGCGCCAGGCTGACTTTGACCTTCACATCGCGGTGGGCAATGCTGGCCAGAATGCGGTATTCCCGCTGGCTGCTGTCGCGCACGATCAACTCGCCCGTGGGCATGCCGGTCCGGTTGATCATGACCGCCACACGCGGCGTGGTGGTATTGGCACCGCGCTTGATCACCACGGCCACCTCTTCGGTCGCCAGGCGCACAAAGGAGCCGGGCGAATAAATACCTACCGCCTTGATGACGGCCGCGCCAGCTTCGTCGATCTCGCGGTTTTCATCAAAATAGCTCGCCTTCATGGCGCTGGCCGGTGTGTCGGGTACGCGCGACGCGCGGGGCGACAGGCGCGCCGCAAAAATGTCGGCGCGCTGGATGAGGCGCGCCACGCGCTGCCCCAGGGGCCGGGGGGCAAGGCGCCCGGGGAGTTTGGCGTGGTGGTCCAGCACGGCCTCCAGCCACTCGGGGTCGGTCACCCCCAACTGCGCCAGGAGCCGCACCGAATACATGGCGTGCTGCTCCACCTTGCGCGCTTGCTTGGGGCTGGGCGGCTGGTGTTGCACGGCCAGCTGGTCTTGCAGCTCGGTCATCGATATGTTCATGGTGAGCGCCACTTTGCCCACCAATTCAACGTCGGACGCAGGCCATTTCAAGACATCACGGGCGGCCAGACTGCACATCACGCACACCAGCATGGCGTGGGTGGCGCTGTATTGCTTGACCTCGCTGCTGGAGAGGTGAATCAGCGCAAACAGGGTCCCGTCGGGGTTGTGTTCGGCATGGCGCGCCAGTTGGGTGTAAAGCCGCTCCAGGCGGGGCAGAAAACTGGCGGGATTGCCGTCGCGCAGCAGGGTGTGGGCCTGATTCTGCAGATCCAGCCAGTCGGACTCTGCGGTGCCAGCCCCGCCTTGGCCGTCCCGGGCACTGGCCGCCTCAAAGATCGCAAACTGGCTTTCGGCAATTTTCCCCAGGGCGATGTCATCACGCACCAGCGTGTGCAACTGGCCCACATAGGCCCGACGCTGGCTCTCGGATTCGACAACGTTGACATACAGATTCTCGCGGTGCCCCAACAGCAGTTCCAGGCTCTCCAGACTTTTCACCACATACCCTTTTTGTGCCAGCAAGGCGCCGTGCTGATCCCGAATGGAAAACGGCAAGGGGCGCCCCACAGCAATGGAGTCAAGGTTGATGGAGACAAGGTTCATGAGGTACGCAAAATATTCTCAGCCCGTTTGAGTGTTAAAAGCCGATGAGCATAGAGGATAGCCCAGCCTGCTAGCATCCGCTGCATGAGTGATTTACCCGCCTTTTCTGGCCTTACAAGCCTCACGGACAAGTTGTGTGACCGTGACACCGTCGCCGCCCGTGTGGCACGCCTGCCCCGCCCGCTGGTGTTTACCAACGGTGTGTTTGATGTACTGCACCGTGGCCACGTCTTGTACCTGGCACAGGCGCGCGCGCTGGGCGCCAGCCTGGTGGTGGCCCTGAACACCGATGCCTCAGCCAAACGGCTGGGCAAGGGGCCGGACCGCCCGCTCAACAACGAGGCCGACCGGGCCTTTGTGATGGCCGCACTGGCGTCCACGAGCCTGGTGACCTGGTTTGACGAAGATACGCCGCTGGAATTGATAGGCCACATCCGGCCCGACATTCTGGTCAAAGGGGGCGACTACGACATGCAGAAACTGGCCGAGACCCGCGTGGTGGAGGCTTACGGCGGACGGGCGCTGGCCCTGCCTTTTGTGGATGGCTACTCGACCACGGCCCTGGTGAGGAAGATTCGGGCTGTTTAGGCCAATTTATTGACAAATGGGCTTGGAGCCGGCGTTCCACAAGAGTTTATTTGTCTATTTTTATAGCAAAATATAATACCAACCGCTGCCGACACGGTCGGTATTTTGGGCTGCTGGCATCACCTCTGCGTCTCAAGCCACCGCCGGGAATCGCGCCAACACCTGCGGGTTACCCTTGGCGTCTGCCCGCAGGATCAAGGCTTCGCCCGAACTGCTGCCGGTCTGGGCCAGGTCTGACAGCACAAACATGTGCGTCACCCACACCTGAAAACTTCCCATCTGGGCACTCGCTGTCACAAGGTTGCGTCGCAGCTCGCGCAAATGGGCATCGCCCGTGGTCTCGCTGTAGCCACGCGGGGACCCCAGCGCGGGCCAGACCTCGGTGGTGCCAAAGGCCAGGGTGGCGGTGTCGACACAGCGGCACCAGGGGCTGGACAGCACACGCGCTGGCTGCAGTTTGCGCGCCTTGAACCACTCGCCGGTGCGCCGGGCCTGGTTGCGACCTTCGTCACTCAGGTTGCGCTGGGTGCTGCACACCCCCAAGCGAAATTCCGGGGGGTCAAAGGTGCCAGGCGCCAGCGCATGTCGAAAAGCAACAACCACGCCGCCAGTGCGAATCAGGGAAGCCAACTCCTCACCCGCCGCAGCCCAGCCGGGCACGGCCGCCAAAGAGACGCCCGCGCCCAGTGCCGCGCCGATCACCGTGCGTCGCGACAGCATGGGATCAGCCCGCTGGCTGGAAGGCGTAGCCATTGCCCGACACCACCATGTTGCCAAAGGCCGGGAACGGGAAGTGGAAGCCACCCACCAGCGCATTGCTGGCGGTGATGCGCGCAAACATCTCGCGGCGGGTCTTGCGGGCGGCCTCGGGGTCCATGTCAAAGGTCACGGCCCAGTCCGGGTTGCGCGCAAACAGGGCCGGCACGTTGGTTAGGTCGGCGATGTAATAGAAGGTCTTGCCGGCAGAGACCAGCTCAAACAGGGTGTGCCCGTAGGCCGCCAGGGTCTTGATGCCTGGTGCGATCTCGACACCGGCTGCATAAGGGACCAGCATCTCGGAGGGCATGGTGGCGAAGGTGCGCCGCACATTCTCAAAGGCGCCTTTCATGCCTTGGGGGGCTGCGGCCATGCGGGCATCGTCCATCCAGAACGCGTGCTCCACGGTGGGCACCATGACTTTGGCGTTGGGGAAGTTGAACACGCCGGCCTTGTTGCGCAGGCCGTTGATGTGGTCGCCGTGGTAGTGGCTGATGAGCACGGTGTCAATCTCGCCGGGCTGCACACCCGCGGCGCGCAGATGGTCGAGCAACTTGCCGGCATTGGGGCCGCCAAAATCGCCCAATCCGGTGTCCATCAATATCTTGCGTCCGCCTGCAACCACCAGGAAGGGGGTGAAGGGCACATCGATGTAGTCGGTGGCCAAACCTTGGGAGGCCAGCAGGGCGCGCACATCGGCCAGAGGCGCGTTCTTCACGAACTCTTCGCCCAGAGGCCGGCGGGCAATGCCGTCAATCAACGAGATCACCTCAACATCGCCCACCTTCATGCGGCGAAAGCCCGGAGTGGGCAACGCTGGCGTACCAAAATTCGGCGAACTTTGGGCCCAGACGGGCACAAAAGAGCCGGCGGCGTACATGGAAGTGGCCAAACTGGCCCCGAGGAAATGACGGCGAGACAACATAGAAACGATCCTGTCTAAAAGTTACTGAGCAGTTTTGAAATATAACTTTCGGTCTGCACTCTCGTGCAAGCGAGCGGTATTCCATGACTAAAGTAGGGGTTTGGCACCCCGCCAGTGGATTGACCCGGGTTTTAAGTTGCTATTATTTTAAATTAATAAACCATTACAAATTGCCGGCTAGGGACCAATTTCCCTTAAAACGCACTCCTGAAAGGCCTCAATGAGCGCGCTGCGCAGCGGATGCTCGGCAGCCACTTGTGGCAACAACAAACTCACCCGAAAAGCAATCGGCACGGTCAGCGGGCGCACCACCAGCGTCGGGCCGGCCATGGCGGCGGCCGTCAGGGGGTTGACGATGGCCACGCCCAGACCTTGCTGCACCAGAGCACACACCGCCACCGCACTGGCGGTGTCCAGCAGGGTCACACGGGGCACCTGCGCGGCGGCAAACAGGGCGTCAATGGCGGCTCTGTAGGGGTCGCCTTCGGCCAGGCTCACAAACCGCTCGTCCGCAAAGTCGCTGGGCGCCAGCACGGCTTTGTGGCACAGCCAGTGGCCGGCGGGCAGCACCGCCACTTCATTCACCTGCAACAAGGGCTGCAAGTCCACCCCGGCCGGGGGCTCGGTGGTTTCTCCCAAGCCCAGATCAAACCGCTGCTCGCTCAGGGCCTGCTCCAGCCAGGGCGACTCCAGTGGCACCACGCTCACGCTGGCCTGGGGCAGCGCCTTTTGAAAATGCACGAGGGCTTGCGGCACCAGCGCATGGGCCAACGCGGGTAAACAGGCCAAGCGCAGGTGTCCACTGGACAAGGTGCGCAGGGCCAGCGCCCGCACCGCAATCTGCTCCAGGCCCACAAACGAGCGCTCCACCTCCTGCATCAGTGCCAGGGCGCGGGCCGTGGGGCGCAGGCGCCCGCGCACCCGGTCAAACAACTCAAACCCCAGCAGGTACTCCAAGCGCGCCAGCTCCCGACTCAGGGTGGGCTGGCTGCTGCCAGTCGCCTCGGCGGCGCGGCTCAGGCTGCCGTGCAACATGATGGCGCGAAAGAGGCTGAGCTGGCGATGCGTGAGGGTGGGTGGCATGGGGTTGGGCATACCCAAACTATATCCATCCTGAATGGATACAGAAACTAAATGGCATTGATTGAATGATCAAGGGCAGGCATCATCCTCATATGAACCCATTTGCCCCCACCACCCTCGCCTCGCTCGCCCAACACCACGGCACCCCCTTGTGGGTCTATGACGCAGCCACCATCCAGGCCCGCATTGAGGCCCTAAGCCAGTTTGACGTGGTGCGTTTTGCCCAAAAGGCCAATTCCAACACCCACATCCTGCGCCTCATGAGGCGCCTGGGCGTGGTGGTCGATGCCGTGTCGCTGGGCGAGGTGGAGCGGGCGCTGGCGGCCGGTTTCACCCCCGGCCTGCACGACGGGCACGCTGAGATTGTGTTCACCGCCGACTTGCTGGACCGCACCACCCTGCCGCGCCTGATTGAGCTGGGGATTCCGGTCAATTGCGGCTCGATCGACATGCTGGACCAGCTGGGCACAGCCAGCCCCGGCCACCCGGTGTGGCTGCGCATCAACCCCGGCTTTGGCCATGGCCACTCCAACAAAACCAATACCGGCGGCGAACACAGCAAACACGGCATCTGGCACACCGACCTGGTGGCCGCCCTGGCAAAAGTGCGCGCCCACGGCCTGGCCCTGCAAGGCCTGCACATGCACATTGGCTCGGGCGTGGACTACGCCCACCTGCAGGAGGTGTGCGGCGCCATGGAAGCGCTGGTCGCCACCGTCAAGGCGCAGGGCATGGACCTGCACGCCATCTCCGCCGGCGGGGGCTTGTCCATCCCTTACCAGGCGGGTGAGCCCACGATTGACACAGAACACTATTTCTCAATGTGGGACGCCAGCCGCCAACGCGTGGCCGCCCTGCTGGGCCATGCCGTGACGCTGGAGCTGGAGCCAGGGCGCTATCTGGTGGCCGAATCAGGCGTGCTGGTGAGCGAGGTGCGGGCCAGCAAAAACCAGGGCAGCGCCCACTTTGTATTGGTAGACGCAGGCTTCAGCGACCTGATGCGCCCCGCCATGTACGGCAGCCACCACGGCATGGAAATCTTGCACGCCGACGGCACGCCCGCCAGCGGCCCATTGCAGCCCACCGTGGTAGCCGGGCCCTTGTGCGAGTCAGGCGATGTGTTCACCCAAGGCGAGGGCGGCGTGGTGCTGAACCGCGACTTGCCCGCCGCGCAGGTGGGCGATTTGCTGGTGATTCATGACACCGGTGCCTATGGAGCCTCGATGTCCTCCAACTACAACACCCGCCCGCTCATTGCGGAGGTGATGGTGCAAGACGGCCAGGCCCGCGTGATCCGGCGCAAGCAAACCGTGGCTGAGCTGATTGCGCTGGAGGCTGAGTAAGAACTTGTGATACCGCGCCATGCGCTGCGGATTCAGGGTGACGCCTTTTGGCGAACTCCCTCACGCCGCTTCATGTCGAGGTAGGTATTGCGGTCCACCTCCCGCAGTTGGCGGTGGTACATCTCGGTGGCGCTGTACCAGCTTTGCAGACGTTGCTCAAACTGCTGTGCAGGCGGTGCTTTGATGCCGTCCAGGTAGGCTTCCAAAGCGAGGTAGTAGCGCATGGTGTTGCGCTCGACCACGCCCCGCATGCCGCCAATGTAGCCGGGCTGGCCACTGGGTGCAGGCGGGGTCCGGGTGAACCCCACCTTGGTGCGGCCCGCGGTGGCCAGGTAAGCCTGCATGGCCAGCCGCCCCGCCAGGCCAAACCCATAGGAGTAAGTGACGTGCAAAAAAGACTTGCCCCCCGGTAGCGCCACAGCCTCCAGGCGAATGCGATAGTCGCTGGTGCCCAGCGGCCCGGTTGCGGCAGTCAACGCCACATCAAAATAGGTGCCGCTGGCGGTGACCACGCGGTAGTCAAACTCGACCGGGGCGGCTTGATCCAGGGCCTGAAAGTCCTTTTTCCCGATGTGCACCAGCAACTGGCTACCCGTTGGCCGGGCCAACGCGTGGCAGTCTTTGGTGTTGATGTGCAGGATCAGCATGTCGCACCATTGCGCCGGGTCGGTGAAAGCCTGGCTGACCACAGACAAGGGGTAAGCCATGACCGCGTAAACCTCACCCGAGAGAGCCTGTGAAGACTCTGTCGACACCAGATACAAGTGCCGCTTGAAAGGACTCGCGTTCAGTTGGGGCTGCAAAGCCGCATAACGCGCCTGCAAGTGGGCGGCCGGGCCGGCGCCGGCATCAGCGTGTGCCAGGCCCATGCCCACAAGCCAGGCCACCCCCAGAGTCATCACCCGGCACCCCAGCCGCGCGACCACGCCCCCCAACCCTGATCTATGCACACCATTTACCATGCGCGATGGTAGGCTGGCAGCCCGCAGCGGGCTTCATCAAGACACCCTATGCCCTTTTAAAAAAAGGCCGATGTCACCCATTAAGCCAGGATCACAGC
>JBIIVW010000109.1:0-11012 GCA_044339205.1 Rhodoferax sp.
ATAACGCCAAACACCAGTGCCGGCTCGCACACAATCAGTCCGCTCCCCCGCAAGGGGCGAATGGCCACAATATTGAAATTAGTGGGAACTGCAAGCTCACGCAAAAATGCGCTGTAACGTTGAACAGTGACGGGCCCGACAGAAATCTCCGGGCTTCGCCGGATGAAGTTAAACAACCCAACCCGGAGATTACGCGCAAATCGCTCATTGACGATCTCCATCGTCGGCATTCGGCCTCGAACAATTCGCTCTTGACTGGAGATGTTGTAAGCACGAACGTCGCCCCGCTCGTGCTCTTCCTCAACGAGCTTCTGGCTCTCGCCTGTCACCCCCTCCAGGAGGGCGTCAACTTCCTCCTGAGAAAGAAATGACTCACTCATATGAGACTTGCAGACTCATGGTCATTGAACAATAAAACTGGAAAAATAAACCCCGCGCACCGGGCCCACTTCTGCCTGCTTTTTCGCTTGCGCCACAGCCTTTTTGTCTTTGGGATCCACCTCTTCTCCGCCTCCAAAGGGCCGCAAAGCCTCCGCTAACACGTCTTTGGCCAGCTTCTCTTTGCCTTCGATCTGCAACAGCTCCTCAGCGGTGCGCTGAGAAATCAACAAAAGAATACCACTGCGAATAGCGGGCAAATACACCTTGACTTTGTCGACCGCTTTCAAATCGACGACCTCAAGCGTAATGCCGACCTGAGCCACTTTTTCTCCGCCCGGGTCAGCGAGGTTAACGACCATATTGTCCAGGGGCAGAAATGTTGGCGGCCCCTTGGGGGCTGCTTGCGAAACTTCCTCAACATCTTCAGCTGCAGCGGCCTTCTTGCTCATCACGAACCACGCGCCGCCGCCGGCCAGAGCAAGAACCACCACAAGACCACCGACAATCACCAGCATTTTTTTGCTTTTGGGCGCCGCTGGGGCACCCCCACCAGCATCCGCCTTCGCTGCGTCAGGTTTCGTAGCCACTCTATCTCCTTAAACACATTGAGTTGCACACCATTATTCAGGATAAGCCGTGCAACAACATCGGAATTAGCCAGGGGGAAAAGGCGCTTTACCGCGCCTTTCCGATTCTCATACAAAAAGGTCCAGAACTCGGCCCGCGGGAAGACTCACAACTCTCGGGCCCTCAGCAGCCGAAGTTTTTGTTGTTGCAACAGTGCCTTGGCGGGCACCGGGACGATCGCGTCCACCCTGACTACCCGCTCCATTTTGCCCCGATGAACCCACGGAGACACCAGACAGCACCACGCCCTCACTCTTCAGAAGGTCCTTTAAATGCGTCATCGCACCCTCAAGAATTTGGCGAATTTCAGGCTGATCCGTCCTGAAGTCAATACGAGCCTCACCACCCTGCATCGAAATAGTCACCTCCAATGGGTGCTCACCAAAGCCATCGAGCTTGAGCGCAGCATTCTTGACGCCCTGACTGACCCAATAACTTACGGTGTCAGCCACCACAGACTCCATTGAGGAAGCCGCAGACTCCGCTGCCACACTCGATGCTTCGGTCCCAGGCACTGCCTGGAAAGCGGTTTGACCCCAGATTCCCTCAGCGCCCGATCCAGCCAATACAAATGAAGGCTTACCGCTGCTCCGATCTCCGGGACGAGCCAAGCCTTCAGCAAAACCACCGGAAACCAGCGCTCCCATCATGGCAGTTTCACGACCCGCGACGTCGGCAGAAGCCAAAGCACCCTGCAGGCGCGGGTCGAGCATTGCATTGCCGACGCCAGTCAAGCCCTCAGCGACTCTGCTTTTCAGAGACCGCGGTTGCGCGCCTTGCCCCGGCTGGAGGAGCAATAGGTCTGCAGGCACAGCGACGTCGGTGGCTGGCTGCTCAACAAGACTCGAAAAACCAGCGGCAGGAACAGCATCCCGATTAAGTGAAGCAAGGCCTTCCGTGTCAAGCAGCGTGGGTAGGTTATTGAACGTGCCTTGAACAAAGGGAATTGGCATGGAGCCGGCTGCGAAATCTGCCGTTGAGGCGACCACCGTGGTCACCGGGCTTGAGAGCTGGGTTCCCGGTAGCTCGGCTGGGAGCGAAGTGGACTTGCCGGCCGACACTTCATTGGCTTGTGCCAACAGGATTTGCAGGTCATTCGGCAGATCTTGAGGCAAGAGCTTGAGCAGCGGATCTGCTGGTGGTTGCAAGGCTGGGGCAGGCTGATCCATCCCCATCTGCTGCGCCAGGGCATCGTCTTCAACCACCTCCGAGTCAAATGAATTCAGCAGCGCTGAAAATCCACCCCCCGCACCGCCCAGGGCGTCCAATGCCCCACCGGCTGCGCCTTTGCCTTTGGCCGCGCGGCTGGTGTCTCCCGTCGCAGGTTTGTGACTGGCGACTGTGCTGCTGCCTTCAATACTCATGATTGCTCCCAATGGAAAAGACGCCCGTTGTTTGACGGGTCTGCATGGCTGCAAATTCATCCATCTGCTTTTGCTCGCGCCTGGATTCCAGAATAGTCATATCGGCCTGCTTTTTTTTCAACACCTGCTTCAGATTGACCAGCCGGAACTCTGCCTCCAGCGCCAGTCGCTTTGCCGCATCGGTCTTGCGGGCTGCACTCTGCAGGGCCGACTCCTGCAGCCCAATCGCGTGATGCAATCGATCCATGAACTGGTAATGGTGTTGCATCAGCTCAGGGGTTGTCATGACTTGTGCTGCAGCCTGCCACCTGGCTTCGGTCTCGGTCGCGTAAGTTTGCAGTTGCCCCATCTGCTGCTGCGCAAACATTTGCGCTTTTTGAACGCCCATCACCACCTGGCTCGCCTGATCACGCTTGCGGGTGGCCAGATCAATCGCCAGAAGCAGGCTTTTGATGGCGCTCATGAAAAGGCCTGCTCCCGGTTCATGGCCACCTTCATCTCGTGAACACTGGCCGGCAGGGGAGACGCAGTAAACATGTCCTGCTGCAGAAAATCAGCCATGGCGTCATGCAACCTGATCGACTCATCCAAAGCAGGGTCAGAACCGCCCACATAGGCGCCAATTTGCACCAAATCCCGCCCTTTTTCGTAACGTGAATTAATGGCGCGAAAACGTCGAGCCATCTCAAAGTGCGATTTGGGCACCACGTTGTGCATCACCCGCGAGGCCGACTGTTCAATATCTATGGCCGGAAAATGCCCCGACTCAGCCAGCGTTCGCGACAGCACAATGTGCCCATCCAGAATGGCTCTGGCCGCATCGGCAATCGGGTCCTGCTGGTCATCGCCTTCAGTCAACACGGTATAAAAAGCAGTGATGGAGCCCACACCATGCAAACCGTTGCCACTGCGCTCCACCAGCTGTGGCAATTTTGCAAAACAAGACGGCGGGTAGCCCTTGGTGGCCGGCGGCTCACCAATGGCCAAGGCGATTTCGCGCTGGGCCATGGCATACCGCGTGAGCGAATCCATCAGCAGCAAGACATGACGCCCCTTGTCCCGAAAGCTCTCGGCAATTGCCGTGGCATAAGCCGCGCCTTGCATCCGCAGCAAGGGGGGGGCGTCGGCCGGAGCCGCCACCACCACCGATCGGGCACGCCCCTCCTCGCCCAAAATATCCTCAATAAACTCCTTGACCTCGCGCCCCCGCTCACCAATCAGGCCGACCACGATCACGTCAGCCTGCGTGTAACGCGCCATCATGCCAAGCAAGACACTCTTGCCCACGCCGGACCCGGCAAACAAGCCAATTCGCTGACCCCGACCCACCGTCAAGAGCGCGTTGATTGCGCGTACACCCGTGTCAAGCATGTCGCGCACGGGGGCACGGTCCATGGCATTGATGGGCTGACGGTCCAGTGCCTGGGAAGTCACATCTTCAACAGGTCCCCTGCGATCCATTGGCGCACCATGCGCGTCCACCACACGGCCCAACAAGCCATCCCCCAGCGGCAGGCGCAACATGCCATAGCCCGCTGCGCGGTCAGTCTGCCTGCGCTCACCCAAACGCGGCACCGCAATATAGGCGGGTGCCGGCACCACACTTGCGCCGCTCGACAAACCATGCACATCGCCGGCTGGCATCAAAAAAGCTCGCTCATTAGAGAAACCCACGACTTCGGTGAGCACAGGCGCCTGAGATTTCATCGACACCAGGCATTGCGAACCCACAGGCACCCGAATTCCTGTCGCCTCCAGCACCAGCCCCGCCAGCCGGGTGAGCGTGCCTCGCACCTCCAAGCCGCTGCCACTGCTGACACGCTTGTTGGCCTCCGTCAAAAAAAGGTCCCACTTCTCCGTAGTGTCATGGCTCATCAACAGGCACCTCCCAAGCGGACTCAAGCCCCAGCGTGGCCACCGCACGCGTCCACCTCTTTTCAAGGGTTCCATCCACAACGGTTCCTGCTGACTCCACCAGGCAACCGCCCCGGCTTATAGATTCATCGGGTAATAACGTCAAAGCCAAGCCCGCAAACTCACTCCGAATCACTGGCTCCAACACGTCCAAGTCCTGCGGATTGAGCCTGATGACCGCGCTTTTGGTGTCTGCGGCCAACAAGCCCAAAGCCTCCCGGAGCACGGGTTGCATGGTATCTGTGTTGATTGACAACTCCCGGCGCAGCACCTGGCGCGCCAGTTCACACGCCAGATCCAGCACGCCACGGGCCATCACCTGCTCGGCATCCGCCATTTGCGCTTGTACGATGACAAAAAGCCCTGCAAATTCACGCGCTGCTTTTTGCCCCTCATTGGCAATGTAGTCCGTGATTTGTTGCTGTGCCTCCAGTGCTGCCTGGGCCTGCCCCTGAATGAAGCCTTCAGCGTAGCCCTCTTGCTTGAGAGCCTCTTCTTTAAAGTGGTCAACAGTCGCTTCGCTCACCTTGGCTTGCGCGGCGAGCCGCACAGCATCTTGGTCGACCGGCTCGAAACTCCACTGCTCAACAGCACCCACTTCCTCACCGGGAATAAAACGGAGGTAATTGCGCATGTTTAGACCATGGCGTCGTCGGCGCCACCGCCGCCGATCACAATCATGCCCTCATCGGCCAGACGGCGAACGGTTTTCAAGATCTCTTTTTGCTGCGCCTCCACCTCGGACAGCCGCATGGGCCCGCGCGACTCCAGGTCTTCACGCAACGTCTCGGCTGCACGAGAGGACATATTGCTGAGGATTTTTTCCTTGAGTTCGGGTTGCGCGCCCTTGAGCGCGACAATCAGCACGTCGGAGGCCACCTCCTTGAGCACCATTTGGATCGACTTGTCATCAAGCTTCATGACATCGTCAAAGACAAACATCTTGTCCATGATTTTTTGGGCCAAATCGGGGTCGTGATTGCGGATCGACTCAATCACAGCCCCCTCAATGGCTGTGCCCAACAAATTGATCATTTCAGCCGCAGTCTTGACGCCGCCCAAAGACGATTTGCGCACCTTGTCGCCCCCCGCCAGCACCTTGAACAACACTTCGTTCAAGTCTTTCAGGGCACTTGGCTGAATACCTTCCATGGTCGCCACGCGCAACATCACCTCGTTGCGCTGACGCTCGGTAAAAAACTTGAGCACATCGGCCGCTTGGTCAAAGTCCAGATGAACCAGGATAGCCGCAACAATTTGGGGATGCTCGTTGCGCAACAGCTCGCCCACAGACGCCGGGTCCATCCATTTCAGGCTCTCGATGCCTGACACGTCCCCGCCCTGCAAAATCCGGTCAATCAACAAAGCTGCCTTGTCATCCCCCAGCGCGCGTTTCAAAACCGAGCGCACATAGTCGCCCGAGTCCGACACCAGCAAACTGTGCGCCGCAGCCACGCCAGTGAACCGGACGATCACGCCGTCCACCCGCTCACGGGTGATTGACTTGGTTTTGGCAATGGCCTCACCCAGCTTTTGCACCTCTTTGGGCGACAAATGCTTGAATACTTCAGATGCCTCATGCTCGCCGAGGGACATCATCAGAATGGCAGCGTCTTGCAGACCGTCAGTTTGGGACATCTTTTGTAACTCCACCTGCCTGGAATCAGGCCGGCTCTCCGCTGATCCAGGACTTCACGATATTGGCCACAGCGGCCGGGTTATCCCGGGTAAGTTTACGCGCATCTTCCAGCGCCAACTCACTCGCTGTGGCCACCCCGGGTCCAGCGTTCGTCTCCGGAGCAGCCAACAGCGGCCGATCGGGCTCATCAGACTCAACGGCATCCAGCTGGTGCGCTATCAGCTCAGGGTGAGGTTTGGATTGCGCCAAGGCTTTCATGGCCGGACGGATCACACCCAGCAGCACCAAAGCACCAAACAGCAAGGTACCCAGAGGCCAGGCAAAACTGCGCGCCAAATCCTGAATCTCGGGCTGCTTCCACAGCGGCAACTCGGTCACAACAGTTTTTTCCAGCGTAAAAGGGGCATTCATCAGGTTGACCGAATCACCCCTGTCCTTGTTGAAACCAATGGTTTCGCGCACCAGCGCCGTCATTTGCTCGATTTGCTGATCAGTCAGCGCCACTGTGGTGGTTTTGCCTTTGGCATCGGTCACCGACTTGTGGTTAATGACCACAGCCGCACTGATTCGCTTCACCATGCCGGTGCTGCCCCGCACCACACGCACTGTTTTATCGACCTCGTAGTTGGTGATTGACTCCCGCTTGGAACCACCACCCGCTCCTGCCCCACCCGCGGCCAGGGCAGGCGCTGCGCCATTGATGGGTGCAGCGCCCGGCGCTGGCGGCTGATTGGTCACGGCTCCAGGCACCCCGGCGGGCGGTGCAGTGGCACCTCCGGTTGTGTTCTCAACCGTCTGCTGGCTGCGAATGACTGACGAATCAGCCGCCGCGTTGGGTTTGTGGGTTTCGGAGGTGGATTCAGTCTGCGAAAAGTCCAGCTCGGCCGTCACCTGAGCCTTGACGTTGTCACGCCCCACCACCGGCTCCAGAATATCCAGAATCCGGCGGCTATAGAGCTGCTCCAGCTGCTGCACATGCTGCATTTGCTGGGCATCGCCACTGCCACCTACGCCATTGGCGCCTTCCGGCAAAGCAGACAGCAGCTTGCCCGTGTCATCCAGCACGCTCACCGCGTTGGCATTCATCTCGGGAACGCTGGACGACACCAAGTGAATGATGCCCGCCAACTGGGCCCGATCCAGCGTGCGCCCCACATTCATGCCCACAACCACCGAGGCAGTCGGCTTTTGTTGCTCGCGAAAGAAACCGTTTTGGTTGGGCAAAGCCAAATGCACCCGAGCACTCTGAACCGAGGACAGCGCCTGAATGGACCGGGTCAACTCCCCCTCCAAACCCCTTTGAAACGTCAAGCGCTCCTGAAACTGGGTCATGCCAAAGCGGTTGGTGTCCATCATCTCGAATCCAGCGACCGACCCCTTGGGCAAACCTTGTGATGCCAGCTTGAGCCGCGCGTCGTAGACCCTATCGGCAGGCACCAAGATAGCACCGCCGCCATCGGCATGCTTGTAGGGGACATTCATCGTTGTCAACTGGGCCACGATGGCGCCACCGTCTTTGTCAGACAAATTGGAATACAGCACACGCCACTCGGCCTGGCGTCCCATCATCACGCCAATGATGCCAACAGCCACCAGCAAGACAATGCCCAGGCCCATGCGCATGCGTTGCCCTTGGTCCAGGCCGGCAAAGCGCTGGGACAGCGTCGGATTCAATTGAATAGCGGGTGCGGCTTGCATCATGGGTTCCGGTTGGGCCGTGGTGCCGTTGTGCACCACTGATGCAAACGATTATTCGACCCCACCCGGAAAACATTAGCTTGATAAGGCCGGCTTTTACCCGCTACTTCAAATTAATGTTTTCAGACCCACGCCCTAGCATCAGGGCAACCCTCACTTAACCAGGGAAGATTGCCTTATGGAACTCCGACTCACACCCAACACCATGCCCACAGCGGTTCGTCCAACGCTGGCGCCGCGCATTTCGGCAAGCGAGGTCGCTGGCGGGGCCGAGGGCGGATTTTCCGGGGCACTGAAGAGTGCGCTCAGCTCCGTAAGCGCCGCGCAAAACGAGTCAGGCCGGCTGCAGCGTGAAGTGCAGATGGAAAACCCCAAAGTCAGCCTGGAAGAAACCATGGTGGCCATCCAGAAAGCGCAAATCGGCTTCCAGGCCACCTTGCATGTACGCAACCGCATGGTGCAGGCGTATACAGACATCATGAACATGCAGGTGTAGGGGCTCTAAACAGCCCAAAACGCATGAATTTAGAGAAAATGAGCTTCTAGCCGGCGTATTTATTGGCTAGAGCCATCATATTTCATAGCAATTTAATGCAAGAATTGTGGTGAGTCGCCAAACTGCTGATCGCAGTGCGCCAACCACGGCTCGGCCAAGTAACGAATCTGCGCATCATTTTGCAAAATGCGCTGCATGATGCGGGTTTTTTCGGTGCGTTGGTTGGGCAGCAATTCCTCGGTGTGCGACTGAGCACGCAGTTGCTCGATCAGCACGGCACATGCCCCTTCAAAGCGCACCACCTGGTCCCAATCCTCCATCTTGGCAGCATCCAGCATTTTGGCGCTGCTGTCTTCGATGGCTTTGTAGTAGTCAATAAGCATTTGGCTCATTTCTCTACTCCGGCTAATGGGTTTGGGCTGGTTGGCCAGACACTTGGCCAGCGATCTGCTTCCAGCCATCGGCCACTGGCTCAATCACCCGAATAACGTCTGCCAAAGCGACATCGTCATTGCGCAAATTACCTTCGGTCAGCCGCAAAGAACAGTAACCATAGAGACCATTCAGGTTCGCAGCCAAGTCGCCACCCTTAGCCAAATCAAGGGCTGGCTTAAGGCCTTCATCAATAATTCTGACCGCTGCGTTGATGTGTTTGCCCTTGGCTGCAACATCACCACGCTCCATGGCAGCGCGGGCAGCGCCCACATTACGGAGCAAGCCCTCTAAGAGCAAATTAACCAATTCATGCGGACTGGCCTGGCTTACGGCCGTTTCCACGCTAACACGTTGATAAGCTGAAGCTGAGCGGGAACTGACTGAAGTAAACATGGTGTGTTCCATTTTGTTTGTTACTTTAGTTATCGGCAGTGCAGCAGGCAAATCAAGCTCATTTTTCATGGGAAGGCCCAACTCTAGGCAGTCGATTTGTTCCAGGCAGCCACCTGCTGCGTAACATAGGCGTTAAGCGCATTCAGAGACGCCATTTGCGAATCCAGAGCGCTGTATTGCTTACGCAAACGGGCCTCAAACAGCGTGGCTCGCTCATTCACCTTGGTTTGTGCTGCGGCATTCAAATCAAGATTTTTCTGAAGCGCAGCAACCTTACTGTTGACCGAGCCACCACTGGTCGCAACGCCTCGACCCAAGTCTCTGAATTTGAGCGCAAATCCATTCGTCATCGGGTCATTGTTATTGGTTGTAAAAAGTTGCTGCAAGGCGGTGCCGTTATTGGCCGTAATACTCAGCTTGGCCGTATTGATGAACAGCGAGCCATCTGTTTTGCGCTCCAGCCCTGCATCGGACAGGCGCTGGTAAGCACTCCCAGAACTGGAAGACCCAAGCATATTACGCAAGATATTTTGCAGCCCCACTACAGAAGAATCGCCTTGAAACAATCCGGCCGTCTTGGTGGCTGCGTCGTATTTGGTCAAATCTGACAGTGACCTGTTCAAGGCGTTGTATGCCGTTACAAAATCATTCACATTTTTCACAGCAGGAGTCACATCCTCGCTGATGGTCATGGTGAGCGGCGCCTTTACCTCCGTGGTGGACCCCGTCGGTACAGCAGGGTCATAGCCGGTGGTGGTCGTGGTCAACAGCTTGATCGTCACACCCGGAATATTGCTGGCCAGTGTGTTGGAGGCGGACGTGACCGCCAACCCATTAATACGCGCCTTGGCATCTTGCCCATATTGAACCGCTTCGGTTGCCATGCCTACCGCTGGCTTGTTTTGCGGGTCAAAAACCATGCCGGCCAAAGTGGGATCATCTGATTGCATCCTGAAACCGGTCGCCACCCCCGTCTCTTTGGAGCTAAGCAGCAAACGGTCGCCGGTGCCATCGTTGAATGCCGTCGCCACCACGCCGGTGTTGGCGCTGTTAATCTTGGCAACCACCGTGGCAACCGTGTCGGTCGATGTGACAGAGATACCCACATCAGAACCGCCAGAAGCAGCACCAAACGAGGGGCGACCTGCGTCAAGCGCCGTCTTGGCCGCCAACGCGGAGTCTCTAGCCGCCTGCAAGCCTGCGTCAGCGGGGTTGGCGGCAAGCGCAAGTTCTGCCGCGTCATAGGTGGCCGTGGCAGCCGCTTTGGTCTCGGTAGTGGATGGAGTCCAGGTGCCCACACGCAAAGTCAACGTACCCGCACCCACTGCAGCGCCATTGGTGAACCGTCCTGATGAGACGGATTGAACTTTCGCCAGTTGATCCACATCCAGCCTAAAACTCGCTGCATTGGCCGCGCCGGTGGCGGTGATGGTGGCGGCACTGGTATTGGACGATGACGCGTTGCGCGCGCCCCAGGCGCTGGGCACAGATATGCGCGTGGCTACTTCAGTGAGCGCGGCAAACTGCGATTGAATCTCGCCAAACGCTGAAATTTGGGCCTTTACGTTGGTCGCTTTGAGCGCCAGCGAGGTCAGAGGCGTCTTCTCCAGCGCAACCAACTGCGTCACGATGCTGTTGACGTCCAGCCCACTGCCAAGGCCAACTGATGAAATGGTAGCCATACAGGCCTCCTAAATGTTCAAAACACCCCAGATTATCTTCAGCAGGCACCCAGCTCAGTAGCCACATAAGACCTGCAACTAAGGCTCTTCTATGTGGGCCAATAACTCGGAATGATCCGACTCAATCACTTGTATCGACACATCATTGGAAAAGTTGAATTGAAAGACACGAATTCGGCAGCAAAGACGTGGTGCACCTTATTCAATAGTCAATATCCAGCGGTTGAACCCGCCGCACCGTGGCGGTACCGGCTTGTCGCTCAGAAACGGGGTATTCGCATCTTCATTCAAGCAACGTCATTGCGCAATTTTTGACGGCGCCTCGGTCAAACGACATCGTTCGCACGCAACCCGCAGACGCTGCTGATCGCTCAATCAAGCAG
>JBIIVW010000356.1:0-3123 GCA_044339205.1 Rhodoferax sp.
GTCATGAGTCTGTCGGAGCAGTTGGGTGTGTCCGGCTTTCCGGTGTGTGATGGTGGCAAGGTGGTCGGCTTGGTCACTGGGCGGGATTTGCGTTTTGAGACCCGCTATGACTTGCCAGTGAGTCACATCATGACTCCCCGCGACAAACTGGTGACCGTGCCCGATGGCACCACGCTCGCCCAGGCCAAGGTGCTTTTGAACCAATACAAAATCGAGCGCTTGTTGGTTGTGAATGATGCCTTTGAGCTCAAAGGCTTGATCACAGTCAAAGACATCACCAAACAAACCAGTTTTCCGAATGCTGCGCGCGACGCCCAGGGCAAACTGCGCGTAGGTGCGGCCGTTGGGGTGGGCGAGGGGACTGAAGAGCGCGTCGAAGCGCTGGTTCGCGCCGGTGTTGACGCCATCGTGGTAGACACCGCTCATGGCCACAGCAAGGGCGTCATTGAGCGCGTGCGCTGGGTGAAGCAAAACTACCCGCATGTGGACGTGATTGGCGGCAACATTGCGACAGGTGCGGCTGCACTTGCGCTGGTTGAAGCCGGCGCCGATGCCGTCAAGGTGGGTATTGGCCCGGGCTCTATTTGCACGACCCGAATCGTCGCCGGTGTGGGGGTGCCCCAAATCATGGCCATCGACAGTGTGGCCACCGCACTCCGGGGCAGTGGCGTTCCGTTGATTGCAGACGGCGGCATCCGGTACAGCGGCGACATTGCCAAGGCGTTGGCAGCGGGTGCCAGCACGGTGATGATGGGCGGGATGTTTGCCGGCACAGAAGAGGCGCCAGGCGAAGTCATTTTGTTCCAGGGTCGCAGTTACAAGAGTTACCGCGGCATGGGCAGCATTGGCGCCATGCAGCAGGGCAGTGCAGACCGCTACTTCCAGGAATCCACCACCGGCAACCCCAATGCGGACAAGCTCGTGCCCGAGGGGATTGAAGGCCGTGTGCCCTACAAAGGTTCCATGGTTGCCATCGTGTACCAAATGGCGGGTGGCGTGCGGGCCAGCATGGGCTATTGCGGTTGCGCCACGATCCCGGACATGCAGGACCAAGCCGAGTTTGTGGAAATCACGACCGCCGGTATCCGCGAAAGCCACGTGCACGATGTGCAGATCACCAAAGAAGCACCGAACTACCGGGCCGAATAATGCACCAGAAAATCCTGATCCTCGACTTTGGTTCCCAAGTCACCCAACTCATCGCCCGGCGCATTCGGGAAGCCCACGTGTTTTGTGAGGTTCATCCCTGCGATGTGACAGACGATTGGGTGCGAGCTTACGCCCGGGATGGCAGCCTCAAGGGCATCATCCTGTCGGGCAGCCACGCCAGTGTGTACGAAGAAACGACCGACAAGGCGCCTCAAGCCGTGTTTGAGCTCGGTGTGCCGGTGCTGGGTATTTGCTACGGCATGCAAACCATGGCGCATCAACTCGGTGGCGTTGTGCAAAGCGGTCACAAACGTGAGTTCGGTCACGCGGATGTACGTGCGCATGGACATACCCGGCTCCTGGACGGTATTCAGGATTACGCCACGCCCATGGGGCACGGCATGCTGCAGGTGTGGATGAGCCACGGCGACAAGGTCACTGAACTACCCTCTGGGTTCAAACTGATGGCCAGCACCGACAGTTGCCCGATTGCAGGCATGGCGGACGAAGAGCGCCGGTTTTATGGCGTGCAATTTCACCCCGAAGTGACGCACACCAAGCGCGGTGCGGCGATCCTGGAGCGATTTGTACTGGATATCTGCGGCACTCGTGCCGACTGGATCATGGGCGACTACATCTCTGAGGCGGTTGAGAAAATCCGCGCGCAAGTGGGCACGGAAGAAGTGATCCTGGGACTGTCGGGCGGTGTCGACTCGTCCGTTGCCGCTGCGTTGATCCACCGCGCCATTGGGGATCAGCTGACCTGCGTCTTTGTGGACCATGGCTTGCTGCGCCTGAATGAAGGCGACATGGTGATGGAGATGTTTGTTGGCAAGCTCCACGCCAAGGTGGTGCGGGTGGATGCGGCTGACCAATTCCTGGGCCATCTGAAGGGCGTGAGCGAGCCTGAAGCCAAGCGAAAAATCATTGGTCGAGAGTTTGTTGAGGTGTTTAAAAGCGAAGCGGGCAAGCTCAAAAATGACCAGTCCCGCCACGTGGCATGGCTGGCCCAAGGCACGATTTACCCTGACGTGATTGAGTCAGGCGGAGCCAAGACCAAGAAAGCCGTGGTGATCAAGAGCCACCACAATGTGGGTGGCTTGCCGGAGCAGCTGGGCCTGAAGTTGCTGGAGCCGCTGCGCGAACTCTTTAAAGACGAAGTGCGTGAGTTGGGCGTGGCCTTGGGCTTGCCTTATCACATGGTTTACCGCCATCCCTTTCCTGGTCCCGGTCTGGGCGTGCGGATTTTGGGTGAAGTCAAAAAAGAGTACGCTGACTTGCTGCGCCAGGCCGACGCCATTTTCATTGAAGAACTGCGCAATTTCATCGACCCAGAGAGCGGCAAGAGTTGGTACGACTTGACCAGCCAGGCTTTCGCCGTCTTTTTGCCGGTGAAAAGTGTGGGCGTGATGGGGGATGGTCGCACTTATGACTACGTGGTGGCCTTGCGGGCGGTGCAAACCAGCGATTTCATGACCGCTGACTGGGCCGAATTGCCCTATGCGCTGCTCAAAAAAGTGTCAAGCCGCATCATTAACGAAGTGCGCGGCATCAACCGCGTGACCTACGATGTCAGCAGCAAGCCACCTGCCACGATCGAGTGGGAGTAGCCGCAACGCGGTCCATGCTGCCGTCAAGGTTATGATTGGCAGCCCAGTCCGTGAATGACGCAGCATTCATGGCGCTGGCGTTGGCACAGGCCCAACTTGCGATGGCCGCCAATGAGGTGCCCGTGGGCGCTGTGCTGGTCAGAAACGGCGAGGTCATTGCCACAGGGCGCAACGCTCCCATTGGCGGGACAGACCCCACTGGCCACGCCGAAATTTTGGCTCTTCGGGCTGCGGCTCTGAAACTGGGTAACTACCGCCTGGATGATTGCGAGCTTTTCGTCACTCTGGAGCCCTGCGCCATGTGCGCGGGAGCTATGCTGCATGCGCGCCTCAGGCGTGTTGTCTTTGGCGCACACGATCCCAA
>JBIIVW010000011.1:0-34314 GCA_044339205.1 Rhodoferax sp.
GGCGCTCCACCCTTTGGCGTTTTGAAAGCTCATCTCTCATGAAAACAATCGCAGTCATTGGTGGCGGAATCACCGGCGTCACCACCGCCTACGCCCTGGCCAAACGCGGCTTTGCCGTCACCTTGTTCGAGCGTCATCGCTACGCCGCCATGGAAACCTCGTTCGCCAACGGCGGGCAACTCTCGGCGTCAAATGCCGAGGTCTGGACGCACTGGTCCACCATCCTCAAGGGCCTCAAGTGGATGCTTAAAAGCGATGCGCCGCTGCTGGTCAACCCCCGCCCAACCTGGCACAAACTGTCGTGGTTTGTCGAATTCATGGCCGCCATGCCGCATTACGAACGCAACACGATCGAGACCACGCGCCTGGCCGTGGCCGCGCGCAAACACCTGTTTGCCTGGGCGCAAGCCGAGGGCATTGACTTTGACCACAAGCGCGAAGGCATTCTGCACATCTACCGCAACAAAGCCGGCTTTGACCACGCCGGCGAGGTCTCCAAAATGCTCGCCAAAGGTGGTTTGCCCCGGCGCGCCGTGACACCCCAGGAGATGAAAGCCATTGAACCCACCCTGGCAGGCAATTACTACGGTGGTTACTTCACCGAGAGCGACTCCACGGGAGATATTCACAAGTTCACCTCGGGTCTGGCTGCTGCCGCCGAGCGCTTGGGCGTGCGCACCTTGTACGGCCAGGATGTGAGCTCGGTGAAGAGCAACGGCCAACAAGCCTTGATCACCGTGGCGCAACATCAGGACGCCCCCAGCGTGCACACGTTTGATGGCGTGGTGGTCTGCGCCGGCGTGGCCAGCCGCGATTTCGCGGCCCAACTGGGCGACCGCGTGAATATTTACCCGGTCAAGGGCTACTCCATCACGGTCAACCTGGACGACGAAGCCAGCCAGAGGGGTGCGCCCCAGGTGAGTTTGCTGGACGACGAGACCAAGCTGGTCACCAGCCGCCTGGGCCTCACGCGTTTTCGCGTGGCGGGCACGGCCGAGTTCAACGGCGTGAACCGGGACATTCGCGCCGACCGCATTCGCCCCCTGGTGGATTGGGTGGCGCGATGCTTTCCGCAGATCAACACCCGCTCGGTGGTGCCCTGGGCCGGCTTGCGCCCCATGATGCCCAACATGCTGCCCCGCGTGGGCCGGGGCAAGGCGGCCAACGTGTTCTACAACACCGGCCACGGTCACCTGGGGTGGACGCTGTCAGCCGTCACGGCTGACATGCTGGGCGATGTGGTGGCAGCGGGTGCCGGCCATATTGGAGTGCTGCAAACCCAGCCAGGTTGAATCGCGCTTGCTATTGAATTGATACCGCCAGGCAAAAAGATGTCGGCTCGCAGCCGATATGGAGTAAATTATGCCGCCGCAATGGCCCGAAATCCCGCTGACACCCGGGTGTCACGGACCACCGCCTGCCAGAACACAGCGGCCAGCGCCCGGGTTTGCGGCCATTCGGGCAGCGTGGCGGCCCGGTGGTTGTCCATCTCACCCACATACTCGGCGTCATACACCTGCAACGACACCCTGCCGATGCGCCCGCCTTGCGCTGTGCAGTCAAATCGCTCGGACTCCATAAACACCCGCCCAGCCGCGATGAACACCTGCGTTTTCGCCGCCGCCGGGCACGTATCGGCCACGGTTTGCAGTGCCAGGTGCTCATACACCAGCAGATCGCGAAGGCGCTGGTCCACGGGCGAGTTGCCAGCGGGGGAGAACTTGACCAACACCGCGCGCCCGGTAGCAACGGTGCAAAACTTGGGCTGCTCGCCACCAGCAGACGAGCCGCCGATGGCAAGAGGAAAACAGTGTCCGACTAATTTGACAGCACTGCAGCACCCGCCACCGCACTCAAGGCACCTGCCAAGAAGTAATCTCCTCTGCCCCAGTAAGAAAGCCACTGCAAGATGGCATTCTTACTGGGGCAGTAGGTCATGCAGAACCGCAGGCGGACTACTTGCGGGTGTAGGTCAGCTTCTTGCTACCGACTTCACAACTACCCACTACTTTGGCATCACCCAATTTGTCGTTGGCCACAATCTCCAGCGTGTAGCCTTTGACTTTTTTGCCATCGAGTTTAGCAGTCACTCTGGACTTGAGTTCTTCGCAGGACTGCGCGGCGTGCAGTTGGGCCGTGCAAGCCAACAACGCTGTGAAAACAATAGCAAATTTCATTTTGGATCTCCCTGGAAACTATCTGTGCGGCGGAATTGCGCGCTGCACAGTTTAAATATTCTTTGCACAGTTTGTTCCACAAGACGCAGCATTTTGGGACACAACTGCAGCGATTACGCCACGGTTTATACCGGCACCGCTATGAAAGGCGGCCGGGGGTGGAAGCGGACCATGGCATGGGTGTCGGTGAATTGGCCGTCCCGCAGGGCGTAACCCCGCATGGTGCCTTCGTTTTCGAAACCAAACTTTTTGTACAACCCTATGGCGCGGGCGTTGTCGGTGTAAACACTCAGCTCCAGACGCAACGCACCCACCCAACCGTCGGAGTAATCGCGCATGGCCTGCATAAGCGCACTACCTACGCCGCGGCCCTGGGCATCGGCCACCACCGAGATGCCCAGCATCAGCGCGTGGCGCCGGCGTTGTGATGCACCCGCGGGGTGTAACCCGGCGGTGCCCACCACGGTACCGCCGAGCTCTGCGACCAGCAACAGATCGGTCTTGCCCAGCGCGTTATTCTCGACTAGGCGCGTGCGCCAAAGCTCCTCATTGGCGTAGGGCATTTGCATCAGACCCGGGTATACGCTGGGGTCCCCCATGATGCGGGCATAGGCAGCTGCGTCTTGGACGCTGGCGCGGCGAACAGTGATGGACATGGTGAAACGCTCCGAAAATGCGGTCACGAATCGGAAATTCAACCGCATGAGGGCAAGTATGGCACGGACTTTTGGGAGGACTACGCGCCTTTGGTCTGTGCAGTTTGAGTGCCCGTGACCAAGCATTGGCCAAGCAGTTGAAGAAAACTTGACTTTGGATCAGGCTGGCGCGCAACCTTCCCCGCAGCGGTCCAAATTGTTGCGCTGATCTACCTCGTAGTCGGGTGCCAGTTGGGCTGCCCCATCCCAGTGAGTTGCCAAATCCGGGTCGGCTTGTACCCTGCCATCCATCTGCGCGTCACACTCATCCCACAACGGCGGCCCACGCGCCGGGGCGATGTGCGGTGGTTCGGACGCCACCCCGATGTGCTCCAGGATGTGCCGGATGTAAGCGCTATGGGTGATGAAAGCAATCAGGCGCATCTGCTCACCGCACAGCTGGCACAGCAGCGGGAACACCTCGCAGATGCGAGCAATCATCCCCGCCCAAAAATAGTGCGCTGGGCGATGTGGTGACAGCGGGTGCCGGCCATATTGGCGTGCTGCAAACCCAGCCAGGCTGAAGGCCAGCTCTCAAAAGCCGGGCTGTATTTTTGCTATTGAATTAATCAGTCCGGATCAATCAAGACGCCGGCTGGTAGCCCACATGGCTGATCCACGCCCTGCCGGTAAAAATCCGGAAGGGTGGCTGCCCAAACCAACAGCCGTTCTTTAAACTCGGCCACCGCAGGCGCGGCATCCAACGTGCGCCAAAGCGCATACACATCGCCATTGAGATCACTGCCAACGCCCTTTTGCAGGGGACAAGTGCAGACCGCATCAGCCCGCAGCATGGCGAGGGTCGCTGGCACCAGAGCAACGCCCAAGCCAGCAGCCACCAGATTCAACGCAGCGGGCACTTCCACCACCTGTTGAACAATGCGCGGCGCAAAGCCGGCCTGCACACAAGCATCAAACAGGCGTATGGCAAAAGACGAAGAATCCAGTCGCAAAAACACAAAGTCCTCTTCGTGCAGCTCTGCCAGACCGAGTTGGCTGCGGCTTGCCAGCCGGTGACCCGGCGGCAGAGCGACCACGACGGGATCACGCCAAAGCAATGCTGCGCTGATCTGCCCGTCGTTGAGCGGGTTGCGCGACACGCAAAGGTCCAGTTGGCCGTCGCGCAAGGCCTGGAGATGATCGGACGGCTTCATCTCGTTCAATGCCACATCCACATCGGGCCGCTGCAACCGGAACTGCTGGATGAATTGGGGGAACGGCCCCAGAAAGTGGGAACCGGCCAGACCCACCTTGACCCGCCCCTCAAGCCCACTGGCCACGCGCGTCACATGGCTACGTGCTTCGTCCAGCCGCGCCAAAACGGCCTGCGCATGGGGCAAGAAGGCCTGCCCTGCCGCGCTCAGGGCCACGCTGCGGCTGGTGCGGTCAAAGAGTCGCGCGCCAAGTTCGACCTCCAGGCTGGCGATCTGAAAACTCAAGGGCGGCTGTGAAATATGAAGGCGACGCGCCGCACGGGTGAAGCTGAGCTCATCGGCAAGGACCGTGAAATATCGGATTTGTCGTAATTCCATGGCGTGTATTAATCTTGGTTCAGTATGGATTAATCTTGATTATGTATTTGCTTGTATGAATTAAACAGCCAAAAATAGGACCTCTGACCGCTCATTAAGCGTTCTATTACCGCCATCAGGAACACACCATGCAAGAAACTGCACCACCGTCAGGCCGGAACTACCGCATCGGACTGATCGTGCCGAGCTCAAATACCACCATGGAAACCGAGATTCCGGCCATGCTCCGAGCGCGCGAACTGATACTGCCCGAGCGCTTTACCTTTCATTCCAGCCGGATGCGCATGAAGTCCGTGACCCGTGAGGAATTGGCAGCCATGGACCGCGACTCTGACCGGTGCGCTCTGGAGCTGTCTGACGCCCGCGTGGACGCAATGGGCTACGCCTGCTTGGTCGCCATCATGAGCATGGGCAAGGGCTATCACCGGGAATCGCAGCGCCGCCTGAACGAGGTCACCGCGGCCAATGGCGCACCGACGCCGATCATCACCAGTGCCGGCGCGCTGGTTGAAGGCTTGCAGGCCATAGGCGCCAAACGCGTGGCCATCATTGCGCCCTACATGAAGCCGCTGACCCAACTGGTGATCGACTACATCGAAAACGAAGGCATTGAAGTGATCGACAGCATCTCGCTGGAAATCCACGACAACCTGGCTGTGGGCGCACGCGATCCGAAGGCACCTGCCGAATTGTTCAAGCAGCTCAACACCCAGGGCGCAGATGCCATCGTTGCCTCGGCTTGCGTGCAGATGCCTTCGTTGGCGTCTGTGCCTCTGATCGAGGCGGCCAGCGGGCTGCCTGTGGTGTCCAGCTCCGTCTGCACGACCTATGCCCTACTGAGAAGCCTTGGACTTGAGCGGCGCGTTCCGGGTGCCGGCGCCCTGCTGTCAGGCCGCTATTAATGACGCATTGCTGATTATTAAAAAGGAGACTGACATCATGAACACATTGACCGACAACACCCCCCTTCGGGTCACACTGCTTTGCCGGCTGCTGGCAGGCGCTGCGGCCACCTTGCTGAGCGGCGCTGCGCTGGCACAAGCCTACCCCACCAAGGCCATCACACTGGTCGTGCCCAACCCACCAGGCGGTTTTGTGGACGCCTCTGCCCGCATTCTGTCCGACTCCCTGGCCAAGGTGACCGGCCAGGCGGTGGTGGTGGACAACCGGGGCGGCGGCAGCGGCAACGTGGCCTACCAGCATGTGGCCCGCGCCAACCCCGATGGCTACACCCTGCTCAACTCCTATTCGGCCTACCACGTCGGAAACCCCAACCTCACGCCCAAGCTGCCATGGGCCCAAAAGGACTTTGTCCCGGTGGCACTCATCACAGTGGCCACCAACGTCATCACCGTTCACCCGTCAGTGCCGGCCAACAATCTGGGTGAATTTGTCAGCTACCTCAAGGCCAACCCCGGCAAGCTCAGCTATGCCAGCCAGGGCAACGGTTCGCTGTCCCACATCGGCACCGAAATGTTCAAGCTGCAAACCAAGACCAGCATGGTCCACATTCCCTACCGGGGCTCTGGCCCGGCCTTGCAGGATGTGCTCTCGGGTCAGGTTCAGGTGTTCATCACCACGCCCCCCTCGGTGATGGGTCAGGTCCAGGTCGGCAAGCTCAAAGGCCTGGCTGTGGCCGGGAAAAGCCGCCACGCCGGCATGCCCACCGTACCGACCACCGGTGAAGCCGGCCTGAAAGGGTTCGAGCTGGAAGCATGGGTCGGCATTTTTGCGCCTGCGGCGACCCCGCCTGACGTGGTGGCCAAGCTCAGCCAACAAATCAAGAGCGCACTTGAACTGCCGGAAACCAAAACCCGCGCCGATACCGCCGGCGTGGAACTCCGCTATCTGCCACCAGCCGCCTTGGACGACCTCGTCAAGAAAGAAACCGACTTCTGGGCCAAGACCATCACAGCAGCGGGCATCAAGGCGGAATAGAGAAGGGTCAGCGCCGCCTGCCTGGGGAGCTGATCGCGCAGACTTGCAGTGCGAAAGTCCACTCAGTGGGGTAGGCTGAGAATCTAGACAACTTGAAGGCCAATTGTCAAAAGTCTGACAGTTTTTTGCTATTGAATTGATAATCCCGGGGCAATAAACACGCCGGCTAGAGACCCATATGGCTTAAATATGGCCTAAATTCTGTGCTGCAATGGCCCGGAAGCCTTCCGACACCAGGGTATCGCTGGCCGCCGCCGGCCAGAACACAGCGGCCAGCGCCCGCGCCTGCAGCCACTCAGGCAGCGTGGCGGCGGTGGGTTGCAGCCGTGTCGCTGAAGGCCTTTGTCGGCCAGCTGCTTCCGGTTTTTTTGGAGCTCAAGGGCGGCAAAGGGGCGCCGGCCGCAGCCGGTTAATCCGCAGCGCGAGCAAGGTGCATACCGCGCCGGACAGCAGGTAAACGGTCACGGCTACCAGGCCAAAGCGCGCGGACAAGCCCAGCGCCACCAGCGGTGCAAAAGCGGCCCCAATCAGCCAGGCCAGGTCGGCTGTCAGGGCCGCGCCGGTGTAGCGCAAGCGGGGCAGGAAATTAGCGGTCAAGGCGCCCGCCGCCTGGCCATACGACAGGCCCAGCAGCACGAAACCGACCAGGATGAAGGCGTCCTGCCCCAGCGTGCCGCCGCCCAGCAGCAGCGGGGCGAACAGGCCAAACACGCCGATCAGCACCGCCAGCAGGCCCAGCGTGCGTCGCCGCCCGATGCGGTCGGCCAGCAGACCAGACAGTGGCATGGCGGCCGCTGCCAGCAACGCGCCGACGCATTGCACGACCAAAAACTCGCCAATCACTTGCTCCGAGTACAGGATCACCCAGGACAAGGGAAACACCGTGACGATGTGAAACAGGGCAAAACTTGCCAGCGCTGCAAAGGCGCCCAGCACCACGTTGTTGCCTTGGGTGCCGAGCAGCTCACGAGTGCTGCAGGGCCGCAGTTCATTGGCGTCGAGTCCGCGCTCGTATTCCGGCGTGACAACCAGGCGCAAGCGCACAAACAAGGCCACGACGTTGATGGCAAAAGCGGCAAAGAACGGGTAGCGCCAGCCCCAGCCGAGGAATTCCTGGCTGGACAGGGTGTTCCAAAGGTAGGCGAACAGGCTGCAGGCGATCAAAAAGCCCAGCGGCGCGCCAAGCTGGCCCAGCATGGCGTACCAGCCGCGGCGCTTTTCGGGCGCGCTCAGCGCCAGCAGCGAGGGCAGTCCGTCCCAAGAGCCGCCAAGGGCCAGGCCCTGGCCGATACGGCACAGCGCCAGCAAGGCAACCGCGCCAATGCCCAGCGTCTGGTAGCTGGGCAGCAGGGCCATGCTGGCCGTCGAGCAGCCCAGCAAGAGCAAGGCCAGGCCGAGCTTGGCGCTGCGTCCGTAGCGGCGTTGCAACCACATGCCGGCGACTGTGCCAAGCGGGCGCACCACGAAGGCCAGCGAGAACAGCGTGAACGCGTAAATCGTCCCCTGCAGGCGGTCGACGAACGGAAAGAACACGCCAGGAAAGACCAGCACACAGGCAATCCCGAAGACAAAAAAGTCGAAATACTCGGAGGCTCGCCCTATTACCACCCCCACGGCAATGTCGCCAGGGGCAATGCTGTGGGTGTTTTGCGTCATGCGCTGCGCATCAAGACGGTGCGGCCTTCGAGGCTCGGCAGTAGCGTTTGGAGAGGGTGACGAGACAGGAGCAGATGAATTTGACATCGTTAGAACCATGCAGTGTGTAGAGGATGCCTTGGACAATATGTCCAATGGTTGATATGCATCAATGAAGCTACAGTTCGTGACAAGTCGCAATTGGCATTAACCCTTGCCTTAACCCATTACAAATGTCACACGTGTCACCCAGTTTTTCTATCCTCAGACGCATCATTTTGGCAGCGGCAATGCTGCCCTTAGCAGCATGCGACACCATCGTCATGTCACCTTTCGGCGACATTGCACAGCAGCAGTCCCAACTGATTGTCACCGCCGTCTCGCTGATGCTGCTGATTGTCGTGCCAGTGATTGTCCTGACCCTGTGGTTTGCCTGGCACTACCGACGGGCCAACCAGAACGCGGTCTATACCCCGGAGTGGGACCATTCGACACGCCTTGAATTTGTGATCTGGGGCGCTCCATTGTTGATCATCATCGTCCTGGGCACCATCACTTGGATCAGCACGCACAAGCTCGACCCCTACCGGCCACTCGAACGGATCGACGCCAATCGACCCTTGGTAGCAGGCGTCAAGCCATTGGTGGTCGAGGTTGTGGCTATGGACTGGAAGTGGCTGTTTGTCTACCCTGAGCTTGGCATTGCCACGGTGAACGAGTTGGCCGCGCCGGTGGACCGGCCTATCGAGTTCAAGATCACGGCGTCCACGGTGATGAATTCGTTCTACATTCCTGCGCTGGCTGGCCAGATCTACGCCATGCCTGGAATGCAGACCAAGCTGCATGGTGTGATCAACACCGCTGGCGTGTACGACGGATTCTCAGCCAATTACAGCGGCGAAGGATTCTCAAAGATGCGCTTCAAGTTTCTGGGGTTGTCGCAGGCAAACTTTAACCAGTGGGTCGAGTCCACAAAGACGTCGGGCGACCTGCTGGGCCGCATCGAATACCTCAAGCTGGAAAAACCCAGCGTGGCCGAACCCGTTCGGCGCTTTGCCAGCGTGGACGCCGGCTTGTACCAGGCCATCTTGAACCGCTGCGTTGACAGCAGCAAGATGTGCATGGGCCAGATGATGGCCATCGATGCGGCGGGCGGCTCAGGCAAGGGCGGCATTGCCGGTTTGTCGGCCAAGCCCTGGCGCGATACCCAGCGTGTCTATGTGGCCGCCCTGTGCACACCGAGCAATCCCGGTGGCAACACGGTCCTGGCCGAGCGTCCACAGCCCTGAAGGCCGGCAGCCAGTTCATAAAAAAGCACCCGAGACTTCCCATGTTTAATGATCAAAATTTCTCCCAGCTGGTGTTCGGCCGACTTGGCCCGGATGCGATACCGTATGACCCAATCGTTCTGGCCACCCTGGCCATGATGGTGGTGGGCGGTATTGCGCTGACCTCGGCAATGACCTACTTTCGTGTTTGGGGACCGCTGTGGCGTAACTGGATCACCAGTATCGACCATAAGAAAATCGGCATTATGTACATCATTCTGGGCATCGTGATGCTGTTGCGCGGCTTTGCCGATGCGCTGCTGATGCGTGCCCACCAAGCAACCGCTTTCGCCGAAAACCCCGGGTTTTTGCCGCCCCACCACTACGACCAGATCTTTACCGCCCACGGCGTCTTGATGATTTTCTTTGTCGCCATGCCCATGGTCACCGGTTTCATGAATTTCGTCGTGCCGCTGCAAATTGGTGCACGGGATGTGTCGTTCCCATTTTTGAACAACCTCAGCTTCTGGATGACTGCCAGCGGCGCGATATTGATGATGGTGTCTTTGTTTGTGGGCGAATTCGCCACCACTGGCTGGCTGGCCTATCCACCGTTGTCGGGTATTTTGCAAAGTCCGGGCGTGGGCGTTGATTACTACATCTGGGCATTGCAGATCGCCGGTGTTGGCACCTCGCTGTCGGGGATCAACCTGATCGTCACCATCATCAAGATGCGGGCGCCCGGCATGACGATGATGAAAATGCCCATCTTCACTTGGACCGCGCTGTGCACCAACGTGTTGATCGTGGCGGCTTTCCCAGTGCTGACCGCTGTGCTGGGGTTGCTCACCCTTGACCGCACGGTGGGCACCAACTTCTTCACCAACGATCTGGGCGGCAACGCCATGATGTATGTCAACCTGATCTGGATCTGGGGTCACCCTGAGGTCTACATCCTGATCCTGCCGGCGTTTGGCATCTTTTCGGAAATTGTGTCCACCTTCAGTCACAAGCGCCTGTTCGGCTACGCCTCCATGGTGTATGCCACGGTGGTGATCACGATACTGTCCTACGTGGTGTGGCTGCACCACTTCTTCACCATGGGTTCGGGTGCCAGCGTGAATGCCTTTTTCGGCATCACGACCATGATTATCTCGATACCCACGGGCGCCAAAATATTTAACTGGTTGTTTACCATGTACCGCGGCCGCATCGTTTTCGATGTACCGATGCTCTGGACTGTCGGCTTCATGGTCACCTTCGTGATCGGCGGCATGACCGGTGTGTTGCTGGCGATACCGGCAGCCGACTTTGTGCTGCACAACAGTCTGTTTTTGATTGCCCACTTTCACAACGTGATCATTGGCGGCGTCTTGTTTGGCATGTTCGCCGGCATCAACTACTGGTTTCCCAAAGCCTTCGGCTACAAACTTGATGCGTTTTGGGGCAAGTGTTCGTTCTGGTTGTGGCTGGTGGGTTTCTACCTCGCCTTCATGCCGCTGTATGTACTTGGCCTGATGGGTGTGACCCGGCGCATGAGCCACTTTGACGACATGTCCCTGCAAATCTGGTTCCAGGTTTCCGCTTTGGGTGCCGTGCTGATCGCGCTGGGTATTGCCGCCTTCCTTGTCCAACTGGGGGTGAGCTATCGCAACCGGGTGCAGCTGCGTGACGTGACCGGCGACCCATGGGATGGACGCACGCTTGAATGGTCAACGGCTTCGCCACCGCCCGATTACAACTTTGCCTTCACGCCAGTGGTGCATGAGCTTGATGCCTGGCACGACATGAAACAGCGCGGCCACCAGCGGCCAGTGCAGGGCTTCAAGCCGATCCACATGCCGAAAAACACGCCAGCCGGCTTCATCGTTTCGATGCTGTGCGCAGCACTGGGTTTCGCGGTGATATGGCACATGTGGCTGATTGCCGGTCTGGCGTTCATCGCAACGCTGGCGTTCGTGATTCTTCACACCTTTAATTACAAGCGCGATTTTCACATCGCTGCCAGCCAGGTCGAGCACATCGAAGGCAAGCGCACGGCGCTGCTGATGGCTTAGTCCCGTCCAATCCTTCCAGGTCCATAACTATGCAGATATCTCCCACCCTGGCGGCCGACGGTCCGGTCCGCTTTTACGATGACGGTGATCACCACCCCCAGCAGGGCACGCTGCTGGGGTTCTGGATTTACCTGATGAGCGACTGCCTGATCTTCGCCGTCCTGTTCGCCGTCTATGCCGTGCTGGGCCGCAGCTACGCAGCCGGCCCGTCAGGTGCCGATTTGTTCAACCTGCCACTGGTTGCAGCCAACACAGCCCTGCTTTTGTTTTCTTCCGTGACCTATGGCCTGGCCATGATCGGCATGCAGCATGGGCATAAAAAGGCAGTGCTTGGCTGGCTGGCCGCCACCGGTGTACTCGGAGCAGCCTTTCTGGGCTTGGAATTGTTCGAGTTTTACCACCTGATTGCTGAGGGCGCCGGGCCGCAGCGCAGCGCGTTCCTTTCTTCGTTCTTCACGCTGGTGGGTACCCACGGCCTGCACGTGACGTTTGGCGTGATCTGGCTTGTGACCCTGATGGTTCAAGTGAACCGGTTTGGACTGACCACAGAAAACAGGCGCCGGTTGATGTGTCTGTCCATGTTTTGGCACTTTCTGGACGTGATCTGGATTGGTGTTTTCACCTTTGTTTATTTGATGGGAGTACTGCCATGAGCGAACACCTCGACGCTGCCGGCGGCCACAGCGATTACCACGCGAGCGTCAAAGGCTACCTGATCGGCTTTTTCCTATCAGCAGTGCTCACTGCCATCCCCTTCTGGCTTGTCATGGGCAAGGTGCTGCCCACCTCAGGCATCACCTCCCTGGTAGTGCTGGGGTTTGCCACGGTGCAGATTGTTGTGCACATGATTTATTTCCTGCACATGAACACACGGGTCGAGGGCGGCTGGTCCATGCTGGCGCTGCTATTCACCGCCGTGTTGGTGTTGATCATGCTGGCCGGGTCGATCTGGGTGATGTACAACCTCAATACCAACATGATGCCGGTGCACGACATGACGGAAATGCGTAACATGCCTTGAGCTATGAGCACCGACACCGACACCGACCACCCCCCACAACCCGCCAAGCTGGCTTGGCTAGCGGCGCTGCTGCTGCTGGCAACGGCGTTGTGCGCCGGGTTGCTGGCCCTGGGCGTCTGGCAGGTGCAGCGGCTGCAGTGGAAGCTGGCGCTGATCGACCGGGTCGAGCAACGCGTTCATGCGCCACCTGTCGCAGCGCCTGGCCCGGCCGAATGGGCGCGGGTCAGCCGGCAGGCAAGCGAATACAGCCGCGTCCAGATATCAGGCCGCTATGACCACAGCAAGCAAACCCTGGTGCGGGCCAGCACCGAGCTGGGCCGGGGCTTTTGGGTGATGACGCCGCTGCAGACAACTTCCGGCTTCTGGATTTTGGTAAACCGCGGCTTTGTGCCTTCCGCTGACAAGGTGCCGGTTTCGCCGGCGGTCGGCGGTGACGGGCGTGACGTGGTCACTCTCACCGGCTTGCTGCGCATGAGCGAGCCCGGCGGCAGCACGCTGCAGCGTAACGACGTGGCGGCAGGCCGCTGGTACTCGCGCGATGTGCCGGCCATTGTGGCCAGCGTGGGACTTGATGAGGCGCCGGCCATGCCCCGGGCGGCACCGGTTGCGCCCTATTTCATCGACGCTGCAGCTCCGCGAGGACCGCCGGCTTTGGCTGCTTGGCCCCGTGGCGGCCTGACGGTGATCAGCTTTTACAACCACCATGTGGTCTATGCCGTCACCTGGTTTGTGCTGGCTGCCATGGTGGCGGGCGCCGCAGCCTATCTGGTGTCTTCCGAGCGCAAGCTGCGCACCCTGTCGGCCCTGGGCAGGCCGCTGGCCATTCATGTCTGATTCACGGCCGCTACTGCTGCGGTTGCCGCTGCAAGGCATTCGACCTGGCCCTGCCAGCGCGGGCGACGCCATGGCCATCTTGCTGGGCCGCAACAACCTGCTGCAGCTGGTTCAGTTGCGCTGGCTGGCAGTAGGGGGCCAGCTGGCAACCATTCTGGGTGTCCAGTTTGTCCTGGGCGCCCGCCTTCCCCTGGCCGAAATGCTTGCCCTGGTGGCAGCGCTCAGTCTTTTCAATCTGGCCACCTGGCTGCGCTGCCGCACGGCGGCTGGCGAAATCGCCAACGGCGAGCTGTTCACCGGCCTGCTGGTCGATGTGGTGCTGCTCACGGCCCTGCTTTATTACAGCGGCGGCATCGCCAATCCGTTCATATTTTTGTACCTGCTGCAGGTAGCGGTTGGCGCGGTCCTGCTCAAACCGCGCTACATATGGGCCGTGGTGGTGCTGACCACCGCATGCTTTATATGGCTGACCCGGTGGCACCAGCCCTTGATCGTGCCAGAGTTTGTCGGCCCGACGCTTTCGCTGTACTACATCGGCGGGTTGCTGGTTTGCTTCGCGCTGAATGCGGCGCTGCTGGTGATCTTCATCCACCGCATCAGCAAAAATTTGCGCCAGCGGGACGCCCGGCTGGCCGACCTGCGCCAGCGCGCGGCTGAAGAAGAGCATATCGTTCGCATGGGCCTGCTGGCCTCGGGTGCGGCGCATGAACTCGGCACGCCGCTGGCCACCTTGTCGGTGATCCTGGGCGACTGGTCGCACAGCGCCCCCCTGGCCAACGATGCGGTGCTAATTGGCGAGATCAAGATGATGCAACTGCAGCTGCAGCGCTGCAAAACGATTGTCAGCGGCATCTTGATGTCAGCGGGTGAAACGCGCCGCGAGACCACCGTGTCGACCACGCTGCAGGCATTTCTCGATCAGCTGGTTGACGAATGGCGCAGCACGCGCCCGCTGCAGGTACTCGACTATGCGCGCGGTGATTTGCCGGACGAGCAGATCGTCTCGGACTCGGCCCTCAAGCAGATGATCGGCAACGTGCTGGACAATGGGGTCGACGCAGCGCCCGGCGCGCCCTTGCAGCTGCGCGTGGCCTGCACCAACCAATGGCTCACGCTCGGCATTCAGGATGCCGGACCGGGTTTCAGCGCCGAGATGCTGGCGAATTTCGCCAAACCCTACTGCTCCACGAAAGGGCGGCCCGGCAGCGGCCTGGGATTGTTTTTGTCGGTCAATGTGGCCCGCACCCTGGGCGGCACCATTCACGCCAGCAACCTCGCAGGCGGCGGTGCCGAGGTGGTGGTCAAGCTGCCTTTGGCTTCGCTGACGCTGCGTGAAAGGCCGGTGCATGCAAACTGACCGCCGCTTGCTGATTGTTGAAGACGACGATGCCTTTGGGATGACCCTGAGCCGCTCGTTCGAGCGGCGCGGCTATCAGGTCAAACGGGCTGCCGGCCTGGTTGAAGTGCCCGCCTTGCTGGTGGAGCACCGCCCCCAATATGCCGTGGTGGACTTGAAGCTGGCAGGCGGCGCTTCAGGCCTGAGCTGCGTGCAGCTCTTGCATGCCCATGACCCGCTGATGTTGATTGTCGTTCTCACAGGCTACGCCAGCATTGCCACGGCAGTCGAGGCGATCAAGCTGGGCGCCCGACATTATTTGGCGAAGCCGGCCAATACCGACGACATCGAAGAGGCTTTCGCCCGCGCCGAGGGCGATGCTGCAGTCGGGTTGACGGCGCGGCAGACATCGATCAAGACGCTGGAGTGGGAGCATATCCACGAAGCCATCGCGGCGGCCGACTTCAACATTTCCGAGGCGGCGCGTCGCCTGGGCATGCACCGCCGGACTTTGGCGCGCAAACTGGAAAAGCAGCGCGTCAAATAATTTGAGTTTGATGGGCATTCGGTGCTGGTCAAGGTGCATAAAGGGCCCTGATGCCCCGCCCTCAAACCATCCAAATCCACCGCCCCGCCTGGGAACCACGCGGCATGCGCGCGCTATTTTTTACATAGCTTCCCGCGCTTATTCTGAGGAGTCTAGAGGCTAATTTGACATATAAATTGTGCCAACCTAATCCAATCCCCCTAAAATTCACCCATGCACCCCGCCATCGCCCAACACCGCTCAGGCATCTCTGCCATCTGCCAGCGCTACCGAATCAGTCGGCTGGAGGTGTTTGGCTCGGCTGCACGAGCCGATGACTTCAACCCGGCCAGCAGCGACGCCGACTTTTTGGTGGAGTTCGCCCCTGACGCCGTACCCAGCCTGGAAGCTTTTTTCGGCGCCAAGGCCGATTTGGAGCAATTGCTGGGCCGTGGCGTTGATTTGGTGGAGCCGGGTGCCGTGCGCAACCCCTTTGTGCTGGCCAGCATCAACCACAGCCGCGAAGCAGTCTATGCAGCGTGATCCGCGCGCCTTTCTATGGGACGTCCGCGAGGCGGCTTTGGCGATCCAGTCATTCACTGCCGGGATGGAAGCAGCTGCATTTGCAAGCAACGAGATGGCGCAGTCGGCCACAGAGCGCAAGTTTGAAATCATTGGCGAAGCGCTCAATCAATTGGCCAAACTGGACGCCGTTTTGGCAGCACGCATTCCGGACTTGTCAAAAATCGTGGCGTTTCGCAATCAGCTCATTCATGGCTATGCCACCGTGAACGTCAGCACGGTTTGGAATGTGGCGAAAAACGCGTTGCCGCCATTGATCAGCGCTGTGCAGACGCTTATGGATGAGTTGGGCGACACCTGAATCAAAGCGCTGTTTTGCTGCGTCCCGGGCAGCCGCCAAAGGCTATTTCAGCGGGTAGTATGGTGATCATATGGTGATCACACGGACCAACATTCACCTAACTGTCAACCCAGTCATTGCCTAGTACGTGCAATTGGAGGGGCCAGCCGCGACACTGCTGATGGGGGAGCTTGCGCAACCCATGGTTTTGTCGGTCGACGGCGCCGACTGCTCGACCAGCGCGCGAGCCAGGCGCCAGGCGCCAAGTGTCGACCTTGTCGCTCTGCATCAGCGGCGTTTCAATCAAAAAGCGCTTATCCATGCCGAGCGACAAGGCCAGGCGCATGGCTTTCATTGTGTCGTCGCGGCAGTCCGGATGGCCGGAACAATCGGTTACGCAAACGCCAGTCATGAGCACCCGCAAGCCGCGCCGGCAGGCCAGCGTCAAAAACAGCAGGTTGCGCCCAGGCACAAAGGTGTTGGTCCGGCCGGAGCTTGCCAGCCCGGGCAAACGCCGACAACCAGAGCAATTCGAGCACGCTCGCCCGCACCTTGTACCGATTCACGCTATAAACCCGACAGCGCCCACGCCGTTGGGTGCCCCTGCCTGAACTGTTTTGCCACCCACAAGGATTGTTATGCCCCTGCAATTTTCCCGCCGCCGGCTGACGGCTGGCGCTTTCATGCTGCTGCTGGCCTCGGCATCGGCCTTTGGCCAGACGGCGGCCGTGCGCGTGTCGTCGAAAATCGACACCGAAGGCTCGCTGCTGGGCCACCTGATGATTCAGGTGCTGCAGGCCGGCGGCATCAAGACCGACAACAAACTCCAGCTTGGCAGCACCAAGATCGTGCGCGGCGCGCTGGTGGCCGGCGAGATCGACCTGTATCCGGAATACACCGGCAACGGCGCGTTTTTCTTTGCCGATGAAAAAAATCCGGCTTGGAAAAACGCGGCAGCCGGCTACGACCTGGTGAAAAAGCTCGATGCCGCCAAAAACCAGCTGGTCTGGCTCAGCCCGGCCCCGGCCAACAACACCTGGAGCCTAGCGCTGCGCAAGGATGTGGCCGACAAAAACAAGCTCAAATCACTGGCCGACCTGGGCCCGTGGCTGGCTGGCGGCGGCAAGTTCAAGCTGGCCGCCTCGGCCGAATTCATCGAGCGCAGCGACGCCCTGCCGGCCTTCCAGACGGCCTACAGCTTCAAGCTGACGAATGCCCAGTTGCTGACGCTGGCCGGCGGTGACACCAGCGTGACCCTGAAGGCGGCGGCTGAGCAAACCTCGGGTGTCAATGCGGCCATGGCCTACGGCACCGACGGCGCGATTACCGCACTCGGCCTGGTCGTGCTGGACGACCCAAAAGGCGTTCAGCCCATCTATGCGCCGGCGCCCCTGATTCGGGCGGCCACGCTGGCACAGCATCCGACAATCAAGGACATGCTAGAGCCGGTGTTCCGGACGCTGGACGGCCCGACCCTGCAGCGGCTCAATGCCAAAATTGCCGTCGAAGGCCAGGACGCGAAAAAAGTAGCCGCTGACTACCTGAAAAGCAAAGGCTTTGTCAAATGACACCCCCCCATCGCCAGCGCCGCCGTTGAAGGACGACTGAGATGAAATGGGTCCACAACCCGGTGCTGCTGCTGCTGGCGGCCATTGGCACGGCGGCGGCCTGCAGCCTGGCTTTTTTGACCCATGCGCCGAACCGCCTGGTTTCGGGTGCCGGCATTTCGCTGACTCAAGTGCTGGCCGGCAGCCCGCCGGCGCTGGCCCTGCTGGGCGTGGCCGGGTCGGCGCTGCTGGTCGTCGCCAGCATCTTCCTGCCGCCCCGGCCACGCACCCATGCCGGGGTGCTGGCAGCGGCCTCGGCCCTGCTGGCTGGCCTGGTGTGGCTGGCAGCCCGCCATGCGGCCGGGCTGGGCGGCGATACCGGTGACTCGGGCAGCATCGCGCGCACCTCGTTCGGCGGCGCTTTCTGGGTGCTGGCGGCCGTGGCCTGGCTGGCGGCTGGCGATGCCATCGGGCGCCTTGCGCTCGCGCCCGTTCTGCGCCTGCTGGCTGGCGCGCTGGTGGTTGCGCCGGTCGTGGCCTGCCTGGCTGGCGGCCTGCTGGCCCCGCTGTCGCTGCTCCGGGAATACGCCAGCCGGCGCGACGTGTTCGATGCGGCGCTGGTCCAGCACCTGCAGCTGGTCATTGCCAGCTTGCTGCCCAGCGTGCTGATCGGCCTGCCGCTGGGTCTGGCTTTGGCGCGGCCCGGACGCTGGGGCAAGGCCCTGCGGCCCTGGCTGTTTCCCGTGCTGAACATTATCCAGACGATTCCGTCGATTGCCCTGTTCGGGCTGCTCATGGCCCCGCTGGCCTGGCTGGCGCTGCAAGCACCGCTGCTGGGGCAATGGGGCATCAAGGGCGTGGGCATGGCGCCGGCGGTGATCGCGCTGACGCTGTATTCGCTGCTGCCGGTGGTACGCAGCACCGCTGCCGGCCTAGGCCAGGTGCCGCAGTCGGTGATTGATGCGGCGCGCGGCATTGGCCTGAGCGGGCGGCAGATTTTCTGGCAGGTTGAGCTGCCGCTGGCCCTGCCGGTGTTCATCTCCGGCCTGCGGGTGGCCACCCTGCAGCTCATCGGGCTGGCGGTGGTGGCGGCGCTGATCGGTGCCGGCGGCTTTGGCACGATCATGTTCCAAGGCCTGCTGGGCGGCGCGCTCGACCTGGCGCTGCTCGGCACGGTGCCGGTGGTTGCCATGGCGCTGGCGGTGGATGCGGTGCTCAGGACGGCAGCCTTGTCTTTGGCGCATGCGCCGCCGTCAGCCCTGGACCGGGCACCACCGCAACCAACCTGAACACCCCGGCCATGATCGAACTGCAGCAGGTGTCCAAAAGTTTTTCAGGCCTGAAGGTGATTGACGAGGTGTGCCTGCACATCGCCCAGGGCGAGTTCACCGTGATTCTGGGCAGCTCGGGCTCGGGCAAGTCAACCCTGCTGAAAATGATGAACCGGATGGTCGAGCATGACAGCGGGCGGATTTTGTTTGCCGGCCAGGACATCCGCAGTTTTGCGGCCGAGGACATCCGCCGCCGCATGGGCTATGCAATCCAGTCGGTCGGTCTGTTTCCGCACTGGAATGTCGAAAAGAACATTGCCACCGTGCCCCGCCTGCTCGGCTGGCCGAGGGCGCGAATTACCGCGCGGGTGGACGAACTGATGGGCCTGTTGCACCTGGACCCGGCGCTGTACCGCAGCCGTTTTCCCCACCAGCTTTCCGGGGGCCAGCAGCAGCGCGTCGGGGTGGCCCGGGCGCTGGCGGCGAATCCGGAGGTGCTGCTGATGGACGAGCCGTTCGGCGCGCTTGACCCAGTCACCCGGGCGGCGCTGCAGCGGGAAATGGCGCGCATTCACACCACCCTGGGCAAGACGATTGTCCTGGTCACCCACGACATTGACGAGGCGCTGGGCCTGGCCAGCCGCATTGTGCTCATCGACCAGGGGCGCATCGTGCAACATGCAACGCCGCTGCAGATGCTGTCAGCACCGGCCAGCGACGTGGTGCGTGATTTTTTCAGCCGCAGCGACACCGGCCTTCAGCTGCTGGGCCTGCGGCGGGTGGCCGACCATGTGCGGCCGGTGGCTCCGGGGACGGTGGTGACGGGCGAGCCGATCCGGGTCACCCTGAACCTGCGCGAAGCGCTGTCAGCATTTGTCTTGCAGCGCCTGGACCGGCTGCCCGTGGTGAACGCCGACGGCCAGCGAATGGGATGCATCGATTTGGGCGACCTGCTCGGGCCGGCCGATGTGGTTCGCGCGGCATGAGCAAGCATCACCGGGTGTGGCCTGTGCTGGCGCTGCTGCTGCTGGCGGTGCTGGGCTTGGCCGAGCTCAAGCCGCTGTTTGCAGCGCTGTTTCCCGAACTGGAGCGGCCCATGTACGAACAGGACTCGTTTTCCAGCCTGATGCTGGCGCATGTCATGCTGGTCGGCTGGTCCAGCAGCCTGGCCATCCTGGTCGGTATGGGCGCGGGCATTTTTGTCACCCGCAGCCCCGGCCGGGAATTCAGGCCGCTGGTGGAAACCCTGGCTGCCGCCGGCCAGACCTTTCCGCCGGTGGCAGTCCTGGCCGTCGCCGTGCCGCTGATCGGCTTTGGCGAGTTGCCTGCCTTGATCGCGCTGGCGCTCTATGGCTGGCTGCCGGTGCTGCAGGCAACCCTGGCGGGTATCGGGTCGGTGCCGCAGGACATTCGGGACACCGCCGAAGGGCTGGGCATGAACAGCCGCCAGCGCCTGCTGCGAATCGAGCTGCCACTGGCTGCGCCGGTGATCCTGGCCGGCATCCGCACCTCGGTGATCGTCAATATCGGAACAGCGGCTATCGCCTCGACGGTCGGTGCCAAGACGCTGGGCCTGCCGATCATTGTCGGGCTGAGCGGCTTCAACACCGCCTATGTGATCCAGGGCGCGGTGCTGGTCGGCTTGCTGGCGGTGACCGCCGACCTGGCTTTTGAAGCCCTGGCCCGGCGCTTGTCGCCGTGGCGGCTTGACACCTGAGCCGGCGGCGGGGCTGTGGCTTAACCAAGCCTTGGGTAACTTCAGCCAACCACAAGTGACCGCAAACAACACCAGGCAAGTGTTTGTAACTGAACAGCCGCTCCTGCAGGCATAACGTCACACGACCTGACGGTCTGCTCAATGAAAATCCGATAAGCCAAGGGATGTTAAATGCCCTGTTTTAGGGGTGACAGTTGTAATGACATACTGCTCGAGTAATGAATCTTTCTGGAGAATCTGCATGCTTTTGATCTCAATTGACGAATGGATGAAGGCCACCCACAGCAGGATTTATAGCCGCAGCGATGCGCTCAAAGTGCTGGACAAAGCTATTGCCGATGCAGGCACCATCAATCAAGAGGTTGATCAGTCGCAGTACATCTTCATGGGTCGAACAGGCCGACTGTCGGAGTCAGACAAAAACAGCATAGCTATCGGCGAAAAAAAGCGTGCATTGGCACTAACAGCGGTACGCAAGGCGTTTGATAAATAGGCGGCCACCCAAACCAGCAAGGGCCAAAACTGGAGAGACAGCGGGCGCAACAGCTCAGGCGCTGTCAACAGTCTCTTTGAGCAGTTGAAATATTTTGGCAGCAAATACCTCAGCGAAAGCGATGAAGCCGCCATAGCGGTCATCGTGGAAAACAGAAGCCAAATGATTCCACTGCTTTTTGATGGCTGCACCTGCGTGCTCAAGGCGGACAGGGGCCGGGTAGAAGCACTCAAAGAAAAGTTGAAAAAGCCAAGGCCGCAAGACGAATCGGTCAAATTGCCAAAAAATCCTACACATTGGCAAGTTCGCCCGCCACCGCAGCCAGCTCCAGCGGCGGCACGTCTGCAGGCTCTGAAGTGCTGACCAAAGTCAACGCCATGATTCCGGATATCGTCAGCAATGCGTTTGGAGCAACGCTGGAGCAACTGAGCTGGGAGGCTGGCGAGACATTTTTCAAAGAAACACTGACTGAAGCTCTCAACGCCATTAAGGAAGAGATGTTGGCCATTATCCCGGTTGCCGGGGTAATCGTATCCGGCGCTACGTTCTTAGTCACAACCATCAAGGTGATGCAATCAAGCCTGGCAGCAAGCGCGTTGCTGGACCTGACAAACAAGCTTGAAGAAAGCGACTCAAAGGTGGCACTGGCCCGCATTCGCGACTGGCAACTGCGTGATATTGTCTTGAGTAGCTCAAAAGTGGCAAGAGCGGGGGTCAACACGGCTGCCCAGCTGGCGGCCATCTTTACAGCCGGGGCTGGAACAGCGCCTCAGGTGATCCTCGGGATCAGTAATGCTATCGTGGCATTGATCGAAATGGTCGCAGAAATGGGCATGCAGTACAAAGAATCCCGTGCCCTGACCAAATACCTCAACAGCACTGCGGCCAGCAAATTGGGCAAAGACATCTTTACAGCCTCCCCCCTTGCAGCGGCCTACTATCTGCTCAACACGCCTACAAGTGACATTGCGCTACAGCTGGTCAATATTGGCGACCCGGGATGGATGCAAGAGGTAGAGCAGCTCAAACAAAGCGGCCCCCTGGCGACGGTGATCACGGAGTCGGAGCGGCTGATTAACGCTTCACGGTATGTACTGATGGCCAAGGGGCAGATGCGTTTTAGGGAGCGCGAGGGCAAAGAAATGCTCGTTAAAGCCAAAGAGCTTGTTGGTATGGAGCCCTTGCGGGGTAAAACCGTCATGGAAGGCAGCGGCAGCAACTAAAGCCTGAGCCGCTCAACCGAGCGGTTAGGTGACAGCAGCCGCGATTGAGCGCCCCGCATTTGACATTGCCGGAAACGTCACTGCTCGTTACAAAACAGACCTGTTGCAAGACCAAGGCCGACCCCACACCGCATCAAAATCGCCGTCTCCCGTTTCAACCTCTCATCAACTGATGCGCTGATCGACCTCATCCTAGGGTGGGGTTGTTCTGCAAGATCCCAGTCTGGCTCGATTTGGGCCCCGTCACTCATCTGCGCATCACCACCGTTGTCCTACAACGGCGGCCCGCGCGCCTGGCAAATGTGTGGCGTGTCCAAGTCGTCCCCGATATGACCCAGTGTCCGCCTGATCTGCACGCCCTCGGTAATGTGGAAGTGCACATGCCCGTTCAGGCTGGAGCCGAACCGGTGAGTAAAATCAACGGCGCCGATCTGCAGGGTCGCCTTATCCATCTGGGCTGCACCGGCGCAGTGATCCTGCGGGCTTTTTGCAATGACCCTGAGGAAGAAGCGCAGCACCGTATTGAGCACTACCTGAAGGCCGGTGACCCGCGAGCGACCCTTGGGGTAAAGTTGAAATTTTTGCTATTGAATTGACAAGCTCAGGGCAATCAACCCGCCGGCTAGCGGCCAATATGGCCTAAATTCTGTGCTGCAATGACCCGAAAGCCCTCCGACACCCGGTTATCGCTGGCCGCTGCCTGCCAGAACACCGCGGCCAGCGCCCGCGCCTGAGGCCACTCGGGCAGCGTGGCGGCGGTGGGTTGCAGCGGGCGGGCGCCGAAGTCGCGCTGCACCAGCTCGCCGCCGATGGGGGCATACAGCATGGGCAGCATGTCGTAGGTGGGAGACAGCGTCCAGTTGTCATGGGCCAGCAAGAGCGAGATGTTGCCGTAGTGGCGGTCGGTGTTGGCAATCAGGATGCCGTAAGCCTCCAGCAGGCGCAGGATGCGGGCGTCTGTGGGCGTGAGCAGGCCGCGCGCGGCCATGCGGTTGGCGGTAGCAGCCCAGTTGTCCATCTCGCCCACGTACTCGGCGTCATACACCTGCAATGACACCATGCCGATACGCCCGCCCTGGGCCGTGCGGTCAAAGCGCTCGGACTCCAGAAACACCCGCCCAGCCGCCATGAACGCCTGTGTTTTGGCCGCAGGCAGGCCAGCATCAGCCAAGGTTTGCAGCGCCAGGTGCTCACACATCAGCAAGTCGCGCAGGCGCTGGTCCACGGGCGAATTGCCTGCGGGGGAGAACTTGACCAGCACCGGGCGCCCGGCCGTGATGGTGCAGAACTTGGGCTGCTCGCCGCCTGCAGACGAGCCGCCAAGTGTGCCCTGCATGGCCTGCTCGGCCAGCCGGGGGTACTCGGCTGCCGAATCCACACGCGAGGCGCGCTCGGGCAGGGTATGAAAGCGCTGAAACGCCGCCTCGCCCACGATCAGGTTACCCGGCAGGTCGTCGCCAAACAGCGCGAGCGCGCGCAGCACGTCGTCGTCATTCCAGTGGCGCGGGTCGTGGCCCAGCTGCAACTCGGGGTGGGCATGGGCAAAGGTGCGGCCCATGAATCCCTGCGGGCGCATGTCGTCCAGAAACCAGGGCAGCCCGCCGTGCTGCGCACTCACGCCGTCCGCCTCATCGATCCAGACCGCGCCACCCGCCAAAGGCACCATGCGGCCAAAGGGCGAGGGCTGGCCGAAAACGTCCACCCGCATGATCGGCACCTCGCGGCCCACGCCGGGCACAGCGCGTGGCAACACATAGCGCTGCGAGCGCGCCGCGCCCACTTTTTGCACCTGACCGGCCTGGATCAGCGACGCCAGCGCCCGCGACACCGTGGGCTGGCTGGCGCCCAACTGCTCTTGCAGCTCGGCGCTGGAGATCACACCGCCCTGGCGGCGAAGAGCTTGCAGAATTTTGAGTGAGAGGTCGGGGGCAGTGGACATGAATTGTTTAATGAATAGATAAATTTATCACTAATCTTAATTAATTCAGTCGCTTTCCCCTGTCCGTGAATAGATAATTTCATCATCATTGACGATTCACAAGGGCTGGCACACTAAAACATGAATCCGAGTCGTGTCGCCAACGCGCTCGCCCGAGGCGAATCAGCCCGCTGTTTGTGCTGGCTTCAAGTACCATTTGCCCGGTCCAAATTCGCCCGTTTTCGGGCTCCAACGGAGAATATTGATGTTTAGTCATGTGATGCTGGGTGTGAATGACCTTGAGGTCTCGAAGAAGTTTTATGACGCCATTCTGGACACCCTGGGCCTGCCCGCTGGCGTGGCCAACAAGAACCGGTATTTCTACCGCAGCCCCACGGGCACATTTGCCATCACCACCCCCATCAATGGCGAGCCCGCCACCCACGGCAACGGCAGCACCATCGGGTTCACCGTGCAGTCCCCCGAGCAAGGTAACGCGTTCCATGCCGCTGGCGTGGCCAATGGCGGCACCGATTGCGAAGACGCCCCCGGCTTTCGCGAGAGCGTGGCCGGCAGCCTTTACCTGGCTTACCTGCGCGACCCTGACGGCAACAAAATCTGCGCCCTCCACCGGCCTGCAAAATAAAGCCGGCTGACACCGCAGTGGGCCATGCCGTGGCGCGCCTGCGCGCCGCTCGCCTGGCCCGCGCCGTCAAACCTTTTCGGGCGCGCGGTGGCCCGGCCGAGCGCTGCCCGGGTTGCCGGGTGATGCACAGCTATTGTCTGTGCGGCCTGCGCCCGAACGTGCCCACACAGGCGGGCATGTGTCTGCTGATGGCCGACATCGAGCCACTCAAACCCAGCAACACCGGCTGGCTGATTGCCGACGTGGTGAGCGACACCTTTGCTTTTGGCTGGGCCCGCACATCAGTGGACCCTGAATTGTTGAGCCTGCTGGCCGACCCGCAATGGCAACCCTATGTGGTGTTCCCCGGCGAGTTTGTCACGCCCGAGCGGGTGGTCTCCGAGCTGTTACCCGGCGTGGCAGGTCTGGGGCAATTGGCCAAACGTCCGTTATTTGTGCTGCTGGATGCCACCTGGGCCGAGGCGGGCAAGATGTTTCGCAAAAGCCCTTACCTGAACCATTTGCCCGTGCTGAGCCTGCACCCCGATCAAATCTCGAATTACCGTCTGCGCCGCTCCAGCCGCGACGACCACTTTTGCACCTCCGAGGTGGGCGCCCTGTGCCTGACGCTGGCCGGTGAACCCCACGCGGCCGAAGTGCTGAGCACGTACCTGGACGTGTTCACCCACCACTACCTGCAAGCCAAAAACCAGCAACCACTGCACCTGGACGACGCAGCCCACCAACGCTTGCGCGAACTGAGCTTGCTGCCCTAGCCCCGGCCTTGGGGCGACAATCGACCCCCGATACCGATTAAGAGCTGCAAAATGACACAAGACTTGACCCCACCGACCGAATCCACCAAAACCCCGATGTGCGACTCCTGCGCCGGCGTGCAGCAAAACTGGCGCCGCGCCAAGGGCCACCCCGAATTGATGCAGGGCACCCACCGCACGGTGGCGCACAAGCACGGGCAAGTCACCATCACCCGCTACCAGTGTGAGCGCTGCGGCACGGTCTGGGACTATGAAAACAACAAGGTCAACCGCCATGCGGGCTGGTCGGTGGTGGGCGGCTGACCTGCCTACTTCCTTTTTTGCATAACTTTTGGTCATACCCACAACGCTCAACGGCATTATTCAAAGCACTCGGTCTTTCCTACAGTTGCAGGCAACAACAGGAAGCGGAAGTGAACGATGGATGTATGTGTTTTGGGCGCCGGCATTGTGGGTTTGGCCACCGCGTATGAGCTTGACCGACTGGGCATGACCGTTACGGTCGTGGACCGCGACACAGCGGGCTCCGGCGCCACGGGCGGCAACGGAGCGCAGCTCAGTTACAGCTATGTTCAACCCTTGGCAGACCCGTCCATCTGGCTGCAGCTGCCCAAGCTGATGCTGTGGCCAGACTCCCCCCTGAAGCTGCGCCCCCAATGGGACCCTCAACAGTGGCGCTGGGGACTGGCCTTCATGCAGGCGTGTAACGCCCCTACCTCGGCGGACACCACCGCCCGCTTGCTCGCTCTGGCCGCAAGCAGCCGCGCTGGCTTTGACCGCATGCGGGAGGCTGAAAAGCCGGACTGCGATTACTCCAGCACAGGAAAGCTGGTGCTTTACCCCAATGCGGCCAGCTTTGCAGCAGCCCAGCGCCAGTTGGCACTGCAAAGCAAACTGGGCAGCCAGCAGGCCGCCATCGCTCCCCAGGCGTGTTGCGACCTAGAGCCGGCGCTGAACGGCTACGCCCCGCAGATTGCTGGCGCCATCCATACCCCCTCGGAATGTGCGGTGGACGGCCTGAAGCTGTGCCGTGAACTGGAGCGAATCTTGCGGGCGCGGGGCGTGAAGTTTGTCCTGGGCAACACCGTCAATGCCCTGGCGCAACGGCAAGGTCGCGTCACGGCAGCGCACACGTCTGAGGGGCCGCTGGAGGCCGATCACTTTGTGCTGGCCATGGGCCCCCAAAGCGTGGCCATGGCGCAAACCGTGGGCATGAGACTGCCGGTGTACCCCATCAAGGGTTACAGCATCACGCTGGATCTGGCCCAAGGCAACGACCACAGCGCGCCACGCATCAACATCACGGACATGGCCCGCAAGGTGGTATTTGCCCGGCTGGGCAACCGGCTGCGAGTCGCGGGCATGGCCGAACTGGTGGGACACAACCCGCACGTTCGCCCACCCGCCATTGCCAGCCTGTTGCGAAGCACCCGCACCGTCCTGCCAGGGCTTGCACTGACCGGGTCAGAGCACCCGTGGGCCGGTCTGCGTCCGGCCACCCCCACGGGTTTGCCGATTGTGGGTGTGCAGCCGGGCGGCCCCGGCAATCTGGTGGTCAACACCGGCCATGGTGCTTTGGGCCTGACGCTGGCCTTTGGCACCGCCCGGCAAGTGGGCCAACAGATCCTTAGAGCCCCGCTGCACTGATCCTATTGGCCCAGCGCCTGCACCACGGCCTGCTGCACGCACCGCGTCATGGCGGTGGCCAGCAAGGAGGTGGGTCGATTGAGGGGCCGCAATGCCGCTATCGGCACAACAATGTGGGGCTCCAAGGCTACAACATCAACCTTGGTGCGGTCCGCTGACACCGCCGTACAGGCGTCCACCAGGGCAATGCCCAGTCCGTAGTGCGCCAGCGCCAGGGCCGCGTGGTAGGTCTGCACCTTCACCTGCGACTCAAACCCGACTCCCGCCTGAATACACGCCTGACTCAGGCTGATGCCGATGGGGTCGCCCACATCCAGACTGATCACGGGCAAGTTCTCCAGGTCGGCCAGCGAGACCGCACCCGCCTTGAGCCACTTGGGCGCCAACATGCCCTTGGGGGCAATACACACCATGCGGCCCTCGGCCAGGGGCTCCAGCGCCAGCGAAGGATGTGCCATCGCATTGAACACAAAACCCACATCCGCCTCCTGTAACGCCAGAGCGGAAAAGATCTGGGGGGAGTGCAGGGAATCAATGGTGACTACCACCTGCGGATGTTGCTCACGAAACTGCTTCAGTGCGCGCGGCAACACCTCGTAGCTCAGGGCCAGCACACTCACAATGTGCAGTTCACCTTCGCGGTGACCCAGCTTGAGGGTATTGGCCAGACGCTGCACTTCATCGAGCTGCGAAAACAGCTTGGCAATGTGCGGGTACAGGGTTTGGGCCTCTGTGGTGGGCGCCAGCCTGCCCTTGATGCGCTGAAACAGCGCGAACCCCAGTTGCATTTCCGCGTGCGCCAGAACACGGCTGACCGCCGGCTGGGTGACGTTGATCAAACGTGCCGCCGAACTCACGCTGCCGGTGAGCATGATGGCGTTAAAAACCTCAATGTGACGAAGACGCATGCTTGCAGCTTAAAGCAAAGCCATGAGATTACGTTATGGGTGATTTGGAAAAATGAATGCGACGCCATCCAGCGCGCCCCCTACACTGACACCGCGACCTTGACACCGCCTCCCATTAACTGACCAAGCCAAAAAGGAAACCCATGAAAATCTCGACCCTCATGACCGCCGTACTGCTGACCGTTGGTGTGACTGCTACCGCCAGTGCCCAGACACTGAAAAAGGTGACCGACAACAACAAGATCACGGTAGCCTACCGCGAGTCGTCCATCCCTTTCAGCTACCTGATTGGGCAGTCCAAGGCGGTGGGATTTTCTGTGGACCTGACGGATGCCATTGTGGAGGACGTGCGCAAAGCCACCAAGAAACCCAACCTCGAAGTTGCGTTCCTGTCCGTCACCTCTCAAAACCGTATTCCGCTCCTCATGAATGGCTCGGTGGATCTGGAATGTGGCTCCACAACCAACAACTCCACACGCGGCAAAGACGTCGCGTTCGCCATCAATCATTTCTACACAGGCACCCGCCTGCTGACCAAGACCAATTCGGGCGTTCAAAACTACGCCGACCTGGCGGGGAAAACGGTGGCCAGCACCACGGGCACCACCAACGCGCTGGTCATTCGCAAATACAACGCTGACAAAAATCTGGACATGAAGATTCTGCTGGGCAAGGACCACGATGACTCACTCCTGCTGGTGGAAGGTGACCGCGCCCTGGCCTTCGCCATGGACGACATTTTGCTGTTCGGCTTGCGTGCCAACTCCAAGAACCCAAGCGCCCTGAATGTCGTGGGTGACTCTTTGCAGGTAGAACCTTACGCCTGCATGATGCGCAAGGACGACCCGGAATTCAAAGCTGTGGTGGATGGTGCCATCACTCGCCTGATGAAGTCGGGTGAATTTAGCAAGATGTACGCCAAGTGGTTCGAAGCCCCCATTGCCCCCAAAGGCGTGAACCTGAATTTGCCCATGAGCCAGCAACTCAAGGACAACATCCTGGCGCTGAGCGACAAGCCCGCCCTGTAACGCCCCCAGGCGCGGCCACTCACTTGGCGCGCCTGGCTACCTTTTTAAGATACTCCATGCACCTCACCCGGACGGTCGGCATTTTGGGCGGCATGGGGCCAGCTGCCGGCGCAGATTTTGCGCGGTTGTTTGTTCAAGCCTGCACCGATCAGATGCACACCCTGCACATTGCCGTCTCGGACCAGGCCTTTCCCGAGCATTGGCTGGCCCAGGTGCCGGTGCCCGACAGAAGCATGGCGCTTGAAATGCCCGGCCCCGGCGGGCACCAGCCACTGGAGCCCATGCTGCAGGCCATGGGCAAGTTGGCGGCATTGGGGGCCAAAGTGGTGGCTGTGGCTTGCAACACAGCCCACGCCTGGCACGGCGAACTGCAAGAGCGCTTTCCACAGCTGGAAGTCCTGCACGTCGCCCGTGAAGTAGCCCGCACCCTGGCAAGCCAGGGCATCCAAGAAATCGGCCTGCTGGCCACCGAGGGTACTTACCGCGCCGGCCTATATGAAAAGGCCATGCACCAGGCGGGCCTGACCTGCCATATTCCGGTGCCCCACGAGCGTGCGCGCCTGATGCAAGGCATTTACCAGGGCGTTAAAACCGGCGACCTGGCGCTGGCCAGCGAGTGCTTTCAATCGGTGGCCGCAGCACTTTCCAAACGCCATCACCTGAGCACACTGGTCATGGGCTGCACTGAAATTCCCTTGGCGCTGGCTAGCGTTCCCGGCATGCCTGCGCTCCATCTGGTCGACCCCGCCAGATTGCTGGCCCAGGCCCTGGCCCGCAGAGCCTATTCACCGGCGTAGCAGACGCTGCTTGCGCAGTTGATGATTGGCCATCAACGGTAGGCGACGGGGGTATTTTTTTATCCAAGTCCACCGACTGACAGTTCAAGGGCCTCTCCCGTTGTACATTCGGTTTTTTGTAGCGAGGCAATTTATGGTCAAGACTTGGAAAGAACCCGCCGTTGTATACGGTACCGAAGACCTGCTGACAAGCCTGTGCAATTCGGTCACCCGGGTGCTCACCGTCGCCACCCAGTGCGAAATTCACTATTCCGGCATGGTGCAACGTATCACCAAAACCTGTCTCAAACCCGATATTGGCTGCTTTGTCCTGTTTGACGGCGGCTTTTCCGGCCTGGTGGTGCTCAATTTCTCGGCCCAAACCGCAATGGAGTTGTACGAGAGCTACATGCTCAACATGGGCATGCCCAAGAGCGAGCTGGCCAGCGCCCACACGTCCGACGAGGTGAGCAACATCATGGGGGAGCTGATGAACCAGATCGTGGGCGATTTCACCGGCAAGGTGCGGCGCGAACTCCAGACCCACATCACCCAGAACCAGCCCAAGATGCTGGTTCTCAACAAACAGGTGGTGTTGAGTGTGGACACCCAACTGGACCAGCCCGAGGCGCGGCGGGTGACGTTCTACACCGGCCGCAACAATATTTTTTACCTGGAGCTGGCCATTGACCGCACCGAGTTCATCAAACTGCATGACTTCGAAATCAATGAAGCCCTCAATCCCGATGATGTGATCGCCCAGGCCAGCGGAGAGCGCGAGGTTGTGGCCCCTATACCTTCAGAGACCAGCAGCGAGCACGACGAGCTCCTGAAGTCATTGGGCATGTAGCACGCCCCCAGCGGCTCGCCCGAAACGCGCACTTGATATGCATCAAGTAGCGGGTTCGGCAGACGTGGAAAATTCATACTTTTACCTTTCGGTACAGCCATGATTGAAAAAAAACCTGCTGCTGACGAACCCCAAACGGCTCAGCCCTCTGAACCCGTCCGCAAGGCGCGTGTGGCCAGCGCCAGAGCGGCCCGCACGCCAGCCGAGCCCAAACCGCGTCTGGCAGCCAGGGGCGACGTGGCCGGCCTCAAAAAGACAGTGTCCATCGCCAGGACGGTTGTGAACAACCAGGTCAATTCGGCACAGGACGCCCAACTCAGCGCCCTCAAAGACATGCTCGCGCAGTCTGGCGACAAGGCCAGCGTGCTCAAAACCTTCCTGGCCGGCAGCTCACCCGATGACGTGGATGCCATTCGCCAGATGCTGCTCGAAGGCCGCACGCTTACCAGCACCGGCGGCCGCAAGCCCGATGAGGAATTGGTCAAGGACTGGCGCACCGGCGCCTACCCCTACAAAAACCTGATGTCGCGCAAGCACTATGAGACCCAAAAGTACCAGTTGCAGGTGGAATTGCTCAAGCTGCAAAACTGGGCCAAAGAGACCGGGCAGCGCATCGTTATCTTGTTTGAGGGGCGTGATGCTGCCGGCAAGGGGGGCGCCATCAAGCGCTTCATGGAGCACCTGAATCCGCGCGGCGCGCGCCTGGTGGCGCTGGAGAAACCCACCGATACCGAACGGGGCCAGTGGTATTTTCAGCGCTATGTGCAGCACCTGCCCACGGCGGGTGAGATCGTCATGTTTGACCGCTCCTGGTACAACAGGGCAGGGGTGGAACGCGTCATGGGGTTTTGCAGCGAGCGTGAATACCAGGAGTTCATTCGCCAGGCGCCACTGTTTGAACGCCAGTTGGTGAGCAGCGGCGTGCACCTCATCAAATTCTGGTTTTCGGTGAGCAGCAAGGAGCAGCGGCGCCGATTCAAGGAGCGCGAGCTGCACCCCTTGAAGCAATGGAAACTCAGCCCGATTGATCTGGCCTCGCTGGACAAATGGGCCGAGTACACCAAAGCCAAGGAAGCCATGTTTTTCGAGACCGACACGGCCGATGCGCCGTGGACGGTCATCAAATCCGACTGCAAGAAACGGGCGCGGCTCAACGCCATGCGCTATGTGCTGCACAAACTTCCCTACGCCAACAAGGACCTGACCAACATCGGCACGCTGGACACCCTGCTGGTGGGGCGCGCCCATGTGGTCTATGAGCGCGGCGAACACCCGGGAGGCGCTATTTTGTAAGCACGGTGGGTTTAGCTGCCTTGCAGCAGCGCCATCACCTCATCATCTGTCACCTGGGGGAAGTCCCGATAAAACTGGCCCACAGCCTGAAAACCGGCAGGCGCCTCCAGGCACACCACCTCGTCCACCAGGTCAGCCACCCGGGCCAGGGTGTCGGGTGGTGCTACGGGCACGGCACACACCAGCCGGGCCGGCTTTTGGGCCTTCAAACCATGCAATGCCGCGATCATGGTGGCGCCAGTCGCCAGGCCATCGTCCACCACGATGACGGTGCGCCCGGCCGGGTCAATGGGCGGGCGAATGGGCGTGTAGTGGGCGCGGCGATCTTTGAGCGTGCGCATCTGGGTGCACTTCTCGGAGGCGATGTAGTCCGGCGTGCCCCCATACAACTCGGCAAAATCCGCCAGATAAGTCCAGCCCTGCTCGTTCACCGAGCCAATGGCCAGCTCTGGCTGATGCGGCGCCCTGAGCTTGCGCACCAGCACCACATCCAACTCACCCTGTAGCGCCTCGGCAATGATTTTGCCCATCGGAACCGCGCCACGAGGGATAGCGAGGATCAGCGGGTTTTTGCCCCGATAGGCCATGAGTCGCTCTGCCAGGCGGGTGGCAGCATCAGCACGGTCACGGAACATGGCGCACCTGCAGTGGCTCCGTCACTTTTCCTGAATCCGGGCCAGATAGTCCAGCACAAACGCCATGCGGCTGCGGGCGTAACCCTCCGGCGCCTGGGGATCCTCCGCACGGAAGACATTGCCCCACACCGGCATCTCGCGCGACCCGTGCGGACCGATATCGGTGGACGTACTGCCATCAATCGTCTCCCACACCCGCTGCGTCGGGAACACTCCGCTGTTGCCCCGACTCAGCAGCGTGAGGTCTGAGGGTGCCTTGACCAGGTGCCTGACCAACACGCCGTCACCCTTCCCACTGACGCCATGGCAACTGGCGCAACTGGAGAGGTACTCGCGCTGACCAAAATCCACCCGGGTCTGGGCAAAAACCGATGTGCCGATGACGGCGAGTAGCAACGCGGCCAACCCTTTGACTTTGAAATTCATGGTTACTTCCCCTGAATGCGTGCGAGGTAATCCACTAACGAGCTGATCCGGTTACGGGCATGAAGGTCACGCGGCTGCGTGTCCTCGGAACGGTACACCTGGCCCCATATCGGCATCTCGCGCGCGCCGTGCGAGCCGATCATGACCGAGGTCCGGCCATCAATCATTTCTGAAATTCGCTGTACCGGAAAAACGCCGCCGTTGCGCCGGGCCAGCGTGGTGAGGTCACTGGGCGGCTTGGTGAGCATGCCAACCATGGCCCCATCGCCCTTGCCCGACACGCCATGGCAACTGGCGCAACTCGACTCGTACTCGCTTTTGCCCAAGTCAAGCCGGGCTTGCGCAAAGCCCGTGCTGACAGACAAGACCAGCAGCGCCGCCGACGCGGCTATTCCCCTGAAGACATGTTTCATGATTTACCTCCTTGATTGCAGATCGGACCCTTCCGACGCTGTCGCAAGTCTGAAGATTTGCACGACGCCATCGTTGACTTTTCGCAAGGGGGCATCAGGGCCCATGACTATTCTGAGGGCTGCAATTCGGCGCTCAACCGGTACAGGAGAAGTCACCATGAAGACAGATTTGGAATTGAAACAGGACGTGCATTCGGAGTTGCTGTGGGACCCGCTTGTACCCGAGGCCCGCATTGGCGTGGCTGTGAACGCTGGCGTTGTCACCCTGACCGGCCACCTCGACACCTATGCCCAAAAGATTGCAGCCAAACGGGCCGTGGAGCGTGTGAGCCATGTCAAAGCCATTGCGATTGAACTCGATGTGATCCCCTCTGGCATCCACCAACGCAGCGACACCGAAATTGCCGCAGCCGTAGAGCACGCCCTGAGCTGGAACACCTCGGTGCCACAAGACCGGGTCAAAGTCCTGGTCGAAAAAGGCTGGGTGACACTCAGCGGCGAACTGGACTGGAATTTTCAGCGCCGGGCGGTGGAGCGCATGATCCGCCCGCTCAAGGGGGTGGCGGGCATCACCGACAACATCCGCCTCAAGACCTTGCCGTTGCCTGTGAACCTGAGTCACCGCATTGAGGAGGCCCTGACCCGCCAGGCTACACGGGAAGCCCGGCGCATTGAAATAGAACTTGATGGCAGCGTGGTGACCCTGCGCGGGCGCGTGCACTCCTGGGCAGAAAAGAACGCGGCTGAAGGCGCCACCTGGTCAGCGCCTGGTGTGAGCCGGGTCAACAATGAACTTATTGTGGAGGCCTGACACCGCCATGACCTACGCAATCAAAGACTTTGCGACCTCCGTGGTCGCCGTGGTGGAGCCGGAGACGCCCGCTTTA
>JBIIVW010000110.1:0-10922 GCA_044339205.1 Rhodoferax sp.
GTGGCCAATCAGCCCGGACTGGGTATCGGCCTGACGTTGGTGCGCCGCATTGCGGAGTGGCATGGAATTGAACTGCACACGGACCGCCCGCAAGCACCATTCACCACGCGGTTTGCGCTGGTTTGGGGCCAGGGCAAGGCCCCGGGCGCCTGAGCAAGGGAAGTGTTCAGGCAGGCAGAAACTTGTGCCACAACGCAGCCGTCCACACCAAAGCGCAAAATGCCAGGCTCATCAGCACGGCCGCACTGCCCAAATCCTTGGCTTTTTTGGACAGGTCATGCCACTCGGGGCCCACCCGGTCAATGGCGGCTTCAATGGCCGTATTCAGCAGTTCAACCACCATCACGGCCACCACGGCCCCGACCAGCATCGCCTGCTCCAGCCAGGTGTTGCCAAGCCAGAATGCCAGGGGCAGCAAGACAAAAGCCGCCAGGGCTTCCTGCCTGAAGGCAGGTTCCTGCCAACCAACCTTGAAACCCTGAGATGAATAGCCAAAGGCCAGAACCAGGCGTTTGAGCCCTGTTTGTTTGATGTGGTTTTGCAAGAGACTAACTTCCAACGGCGTTGCGGATACACCCCGCCAACAGCGATTTATCTCTGGACAAAACGCGGGTCTGCACATGCGCCACGTCCAGCACGGTATGAAACAGATTATCGTGCGACCAGGGTTTGAGGGCCTGCTGCTTCAGGCAGGCGGCATCCAGCTTCAATGATTGTGCAAACGAGTTCGACATCCAGGTCAACATGGGCACATGGGTTTGCTCATCAGGGGCAAAGCTGTAGGGCATGCCATGCAGGTACAGGCCCTTTTCACCCAATGACTCCCCGTGGTCTGAAACATACAAAAGCATGGTGGGGCGGTCCTGGGCCTCCAGCCAGCGGATTGTTTCGGCCAGCATGGCGTCGGTCGCACGCAAGCTGTTGTCGTAGGCATTGACAATTTCCTGTTGCTTGCACGCCTGCAGCGAGGTGCTGGTGCATTCGGGCAGAAAAGCTTTCAGGCTGGTGGGCGAGCGCTTGTAGTAGGCCGGGCCGTGGCTGCCCATCTGGTGCAAGACGACCACCGTACCGGCAGGATTCACCTGAGGGTGCTGTGCCGCGAGCTGACCGGGCAACGCCCGCAGCAAGGCCATGTCCTGGCACTCGCCCGACTCACACAGGCCCGGCGGGGCCACCGTGCTCACCTCGACGTTGGGAACACGGTCACACACGCCTTTGCAACCCGACTGGTTGTCCAGCCAGAGCACCGACATGCCCGCCCGCTTCAGGATGTCCAACAGGCTCTCAAAGCGCTCATGACTGGCCAAGTAGTCCGTGCGGCCCAGGTGCGAAAACATGCAGGGCACCGAGGTCTCGGTATTGGTACCGCACGATCTCACCTGCGGGAAATACACCAGATTTCCCTTGGCTTGCAGCGCCTTGAGCTCTGGCGTGGTGTCGCGCTCATACCCGCCCAACCCGAAATTGGCGGCTCGTGCGGTCTCACCCACCACCAGCACAATCAGCGGCGACTGGCTCGCACTGCCCGCCGGCAGGATGATGTGGGCGTCAGCACCCACCGTCTGCAGCACTTGCTGCGAGCGTTTGACCTCGCCCACCGAGTGCCGCCCGATCGCGTAAGCCGAGTTGTAGGGGTTGATCATGTAGCGCAGCGACTTGTGGTTGCGCATCAGGGAAGCCAGGTCCTGAAAACTCACGGCCAGTGCCGCCACCGCCACCAAAAAAGCCAATAGTGCCCACAATGCCTGACGCCCCAGCAGCTGTCCTGCAGGCACACGGCGCAGCGGCTGACGCCACCACCAAATCCCCGGCACCACCACGCCCAACAGCACGGCCAGCCCCAGCGCGGGCGTGAGCAGGTCGCGGACCTCGCGCACATCGGTGCCCGCCACGTTGGCCATCATGCTGGGGTCAATCACGATACCGTAAGCCACCATGAAATAACTGCTGGCCATGACCGTGGCCAGCAACAACAGGCCAGCGGGTTTGAGCCAGCGCGGCCACACCAAAAAAGCCAGCGTGGCAAAAAGAAGGCCGGCCAACGCCAGCGCAAGGCCCAGCGCGCCCAGCACGGCGCGGGCGCTGTTCATCTCGGGTAGGCGTCCGAGCGCCAGCCAGAGAGGCAGGTTGCCCACCGTGCTGATCCACAGTGTGAGGATCAAGATCAGGCTGGTGGGGTGCCAGGCCCGGTCAGGTCCTGCCAGGCTGGCGGGGCCACTTGGCGCACTCGCAGGCGCCTGAGACAAATTGGAATTTTGAAGAGCAAAGGTCATGTCGGCTATTTTTGATGCCCAGCCTTATCGCAACATTAAATGACCCAGGTGCAATGGATGGCAGCTGACATCCATCAGTGAAGAGCAACTCAAGCCCCAATTTCAAGCCCTTTAATCCAGAGTGGACGCTCTATAAATCCATAATAGACGCTAAAACAATCCATTCTGGACGACGGTTTGATTCCAAATGGACGAACCTGTAAAACATATTGATGATGAACAAAACCACTGCACCCAAGCTGTATCCACGCCACCTTGATTCGCTACTGCGCGAATCACTGCAAGACACTCCCGCCGTGCTTGTCAATGGCCCTCGCCAGTGCGGCAAGACAACACTGGTCCGACAGTTTGAGGGTGAAATGGCCTATTTCTCGCTGGACGATCCGGCCCTGCTGGCGGCCGTACAAGCAGACCCTTTAGGTTTCGTCAATCGTCTGGATCGCGCGATCATTGACGAGGTGCAGCGTGCGCCGCAGTTGCTGATGGCCCTCAAGCTGGTGATTGACCAAGACCGGCGACCCGGAAGATTCCTGCTCACAGGATCGGCCAACTTGATGGCGTTGCCTCACATCTCGGACAGCCTGGCGGGCCGGGTTGAGATATTCAATTTGCTGCCTTTGTCCCACTCGGAATTGGCTAGACGACCCAATGACTTTTTGAGCCAGGCGCGCGCCCAAAGCTGGTCTTTGACCTCACCAGCCCCCAGCCAGCAAATCAGCATGGTCCAACAAGTGCTCGCTGGCGGCTACCCCGAGATGCAGCAGCGCGCCACGCCCGCCCGACGCCAGGCTTGGGCGCGCGCCTACATGACCACCCTGGTTGAGCGCGACATTCAGGACATCGCCCACATTGACCAGACCAGCCAGATACCCCAACTGCTGAACATCACGGCCGAGCTCAGTGGGCAACTGGTGAATCTGAGTCAGATTGGCGGACAAATCGGCATGGACGGGAAAACGGTGGACAAGTACTTGGGCATCCTGGAGAAACTCTTTCTCGTGCGCCGTCTCCCGGCCTGGAGTCGCAATGAACTCAATCGCCTGATCAAGGCGCCCAAAATCCACTTTTTGGATGCAGGGCTGCAATCCACCCTCACCCGGCTGACCTCCGAACTCGCTGTAACGCAGCGAACGCGTTTTGGCGCCACCCTGGAGACCTGGGTGTACGGCGAGCTTCTCAAGCTGCAGAGCATCACGCCCGAGTCCTGGTTTTTATCGCACTACCGGGACAAAGACCAGGTGGAAGTTGATTTTGTGTTGGAGTCCCCGCTGCGCGAGATCATCGGTATTGAAGTCAAGGCCGCAGCGAGCGTTCAGCTGAGCGACTTCAAGGGCCTGCGCAGGCTGCGAGAGCTCGCAGGGGCTCAGTTTGTGACTGGCATCGTTCTCTATGACGGCACGCATGCCCTGCCCTTTGGCGACGGGTTGTGGGCCGTGCCACTGAATCGTCTGTAACGACCCGATCAGGGTTCGATTGGGCGCAAGGTCGCGCCATGATTTGACCGGCCGCAAATCAGGTGCAGTGAGTTTGGCCTAAGCTGAGCACATCATGTCAACATCGCCCCCGCTCAAGATTCGTCAACCCGCTGTAGCCGGTGCCTTCTACCCCGGGCAGCGCTCCGACTTGTCCAGCGAAGTCACGGCCCTGTTGGCCGGGGCTGGGCCTGCGGACCACCGGAACAAGTCAGTCGCCCGGGCACCCAAAGCGGTCATCGTGCCCCACGCGGGCTACATCTATTCGGGGGCCACAGCCGCACTGGCCTATGCCAGCCTCTCGCCCGCCCGCCACACCATCCGGCGCGTGGTGTTGCTCGGGCCAGTGCACCGTGTGCCGACTCAAGGCTTGGCCCTGCCGGGCGTCACTGCTTTTGCCACGCCCTTGGGCACGATTGAGATGGATCAGGTGGCTGTGGACACCATCAAACACTTGCGCCAGGTGGTGGTGAGCCCGGCGGCCCATGCCATGGAGCACTCGCTGGAGGTGCAGCTGCCCTTTTTGCAACTGGTACTGGACGACTTCAAACTCTTGCCGCTGGCCGTGGGAGATACCACGCCCGATGAAGTGGCCCAGGTACTTGAGGCTGTGTGGGGTGGCCCGGAGACCCTGATCGTCATCAGCTCCGACCTGTCCCACTTTTTGCCCTACAAAACGGCGCAAGTGGTGGACCAGGACACCATCAACCATATTCTGACGCTGGACGGCACCCTCACGCACCAGCAAGCTTGTGGTGGCACGCCTGTCAATGGTTTGCTGCTGGCAGCCAAAAGGCATCACCTGCAGGCGCAGTTGCTGGGGCTGTGCAACTCGGGGGACACGGCGGGCGACAAAGGCCGGGTGGTCGGCTATGCCTCGGTCGCCTTCATGGAGGAGCCGCACCATGCCCAAGCACACTAAACACAGCCACCACACCGCGACGCACCCACCCTCTGCCCACCACCGGCACCCGGGGCACACCCTGCTGCCGATTGCCCGCGCTGCGATTTCAACGGCTGTGGGTCAACCGCGTCACGCCGATGAGACGGCGCAGTGGCTGCAGGAGGCAGGTGCCTGCTTTGTCACCCTGAGCCAGCAAGGCGAGCTGCGCGGTTGCATTGGATCACTGGAGGCACGCCGCCCCCTGCTCATGGATGTCAAAACCAACGCAGTCGCTGCAGCCCTGCAAGACCCCCGATTCAGGCCGCTGGCTGCAGCCGAACTCATCCATACCGAGATTGAGGTGTCGTTGCTGTCGGCCATGCAGGCCATGGTGTTTGACAGCGAACTCCATGCGCTGGACCAACTGCAGCCGGGTGTCCACGGGGTCGTGCTGGAGTTTGAGCGCTACCGCAGCACCTTTTTGCCCCAAGTGTGGGAGCAATTGCCCAGCGCCGTTGACTTCATGGCCCAGCTCAAACGCAAGGCCGGTCTGCCCGCCAATTTTTGGGCGCCCGGCCTGCGGCTGCAGCGCTACACCGTGAGTCAATGGAAAGAATCCGACCTGGAGCCCGTCCCCGTTGAGGCGCTGCTCAAGGAGACCCCATGAAGCCTGAATCCAGCTACCCCGGGCGCTACTGGCATTGGCTGGACGATGGCCGCATGCAGTGCGACCTGTGCCCGCGTGACTGCCGCCTGCATGAGGGCCAGCGCGGCGCCTGCTTTGTGCGCATGCGCCAGGCTGATCAGATGATTCTGACCACCTACGGGCGATCAAGCGGCTTTTGCGTGGACCCGATAGAGAAAAAACCGCTCAACCACTTCTACCCCGGCAGCAGCGTGCTGTCGTTTGGCACTGCCGGCTGCAACCTGGCCTGCAAGTTTTGCCAGAACTGGGACATCAGCAAGTCCCGCGACATGGACCGTCTGATGGACCAGGCCTCACCGCTGGCGATTGCCATGGAGGCCAAAAAATACGGCTGCCAGAGTGTGGCTTTCACTTACAACGACCCGGTGATCTTTGCCGAGTACGCGATGGACGTGGCCGATGCCTGCCACGCCCACGGCATTCAAACCGTGGCCGTGACCGCTGGCTACATGCACGACCAGCCCCGGCGTGATTTTTACGCCAGGATGGACGCGGCCAATGTCGACCTGAAGGCCTTTACTGACGACTTCTACTTCAAGCTCACCGGCTCGCACCTGCAGCCGGTACTCGACACCCTGGTCTACCTGGCGCATGAAACCCAAGTGTGGCTGGAGATCACCACCTTGTTGATTCCGGGCCACAACGACTCCAGGGAAGAGATAGCCGACCTGAGCCGCTGGGTGATGCGAGAACTCGGGCCTGACGTACCCCTGCACTTCTCGGCCTTTCACCCCGACCACAAAATGCCGGATGTGCCCGCCACACCACCCGCCACCCTGATTGGCGCCCGCCAGATCGCGCTCGATGAGGGGCTGCACCATGTCTACACCGGCAACGTGCACCATGCCGAGGGAGAAACCACCCTGTGCGCCCACTGCCGGGCACCACTGATCGTGCGCGACTGGTACCAGATCAAGCAGTACCGGCTGGATGCCAGTGGCTGCTGCCCGGACTGCGGCGCGGCGTTGGCAGGGCGCTTTGGCTCAAAGGGCGGCACGTTCGGGCGCAGACGTATCCCCGTCACCCTGGGCGCCTGAACCGCTCACAGATTGCCCTCATGAAACCCAACTACTCACAAATCGTCCAGATCCCGGTCAATGGGGTTCACATCGAAGGCCTGCTGGAGCTTCCCCACAAGCCCACAGGCCTGGTCTTGTTCGCCCATGGCAGCGGCAGCAGCCGCCACAGCCCGCGCAACAACCAGGTGGCCCACGCGTTGCACGCCAAAAGCGTGGGCACCCTGCTGATGGATTTGCTCACCGTCGCTGAAGACCTGGACTACCAGACCCGCTTTGACATCGACCTGCTCACGCAGCGCTTGCTGGCCGCCACGCGGTGGGCGCGCTTGTTTGAAGCCACGAGCAGCTTGCCGGCGGGCTACTTTGGTGCCAGCACGGGCGCAGCTGCGGCACTCAAAGCCGCCGCTGCGCTGGGCCCGATGATCAGAGCCGTGGTGTCGCGCGGCGGGCGCCCCGACCTCGCAGGTAGTCACGATCTGGCTTTGGTGAAAGCACCCACCTTGCTCCTGGTGGGCGGGCGCGATGAAGAGGTGATCGAGCTCAACCGGCAAGCTTATGCCCGGCTGCCCGGGACCAAAGAGTTGAGCATCATTGCGGGTGCCACCCATCTGTTTGAGGAGCCAGGCACGCTGGACGAGGTAGCGCGGCAGGCGGCGGCGTGGTTTGGGCGGTACTTGAGGCCTTGAGGCCTGTCAAACTTCAGTACGCCTTGGAAAAATGCTATGTTATTTGAATATATTAAAGCAACCAATACGCCGGCTAGCAACGTATTTGATACAAAAAAGCCTTTATTTACAGCCCTGCGACTGCAAAACGGGTTCCAGCGGCCTTGATGCCCCACAGCAACTCCACCATGGCGGGGTTGTTCAGCAGGGGCTCTCCCCCCAATACCAGCCAGTAGCCGGCGCCGTCCACCCAAAACGGCACAAAGGAATAGCTGGGCAAGAGCATTTCAGGGTCGGTATGAAAAGACACGTAGCGGGAGGCTCCGCGCCAGCCCCGACGGGCCTGGCGGGCGGCAAAGTCCGCGTAATCGGCGGCGGCGGCGCTCAAGGTCTCGGCTTCATCCTGATCCACACCGGTGCGGCCCAGGCAAAACCCGCCCTCGGACGCCAGCACGGCGCGGCGCTCGCCCGAGAGCGACGCAATCACATGTTGCAAAAAATCATCCAACCGGGCGTCCGGCCGGGGCAAAGCGCGGCTCAAGGCTTGAACCCAGCCCGCTTTGAGTACCCGCGCCAGCACGGCGGGCGCCAGAGGGGTCTTCTCGGCCCAGGCTGACGCGTCCAGCGCGCGCTCGCCGGACAACAAGGCCTGCAAGGCCACGGCAGTCTCATCGGGTTCTTTGTCGGCAAAGGCGGCCAGGACGCCGGCGGGCGTCAGCATGAACCATTGGGCAGTTTCAGGAGTCATGGCAGGAATGAGTCAAATGAAGGAAAACCGCTACCGCAAAGGCGCAGCAGCTCTTTTGTCCAGCGTGGCGGCAACGAGATTCCAGAGAAAAACATCCAGATCCTGCGGCGGCATGCCCAGGCGCTGCGCGCGCTCTTCGGCCTGGGCATCGTCCAGGGTGCGCACCGTCACGGCAGAGGCCATTGCATCGCTCTCGCACAGCCGGTAAATCACCTGCAGGGGCGTGTTGGTGGCGAACCAGCCGTTGGCGGGGTGAATGATCAGGGAGTTCTGGACCGTGAAGCGCGCTTCAAACGCATCTGGCTGGCTCAACATCTCCGAGAGAACCTGCAAAAACGCATGGGGCGTTTGGTCAGGCAATGAGGTCAGGCGCGCCTGAAACTCGGCAGCGGTCAGCCCGGGTGGCTCACTGGCGGGCTCGGCTTTGGGAGGGACGACCTTGGCCGGTTCCGCTTTGGCATGTGTCGGAGCAGGCCGGGCTGGCACCGGAGCAGGTGCCGACTCAACCGCAACAGGTCGCACGACTTTAGGCGCAGCAAGCACAGCAGGCGCAGTTCGCACCGCAGCTGCAGCCTGGTCCAGCGCCTCGCGCATGGCTTGTGTACCGTACGGCTTTCCCAGCCAGACGCGTGAGGCGCTGGCGGGGCGCTCCTGGAGCACAGACCAGCTGCGGTCATGGGCCGACACCAGCAGCACGGCAGGTGAGTCTTGCAGCCAGGCCAACAGTTGGGCCTCAGCCGCCTCGGACCAGTGCGCCCATCCAAACGCGGCCATGTCCAGCACCAGTACATCCGCGGGAGGGCGTGGGGCTTGGACATCGGGCGCCACGCTTTGCCATGTCCAGCTTTTGAAGCTGCGGTCGAGAAAAAAACCCAACGCGGCCTCTTCCCGCCTGGATAGACCCGCCATCAGCAACCTCATGCAGCCACCTTTGGCTGCTCAAGCTGGCGACTCACCAGATCCCAGCCGGGAGGCAAAGAGTCCCCTGTTTGCAGCAAGGCCCGACGTGCCAGCATGAAAGCCAGGTTGTCGTGGCAGGTCACACAATGGTGCAAAAAAGCCTGTTGCGCCAGCACATCCTGCTCATCCACTGCACGCAGGACCTGGGCGGCCAGCGCGCGCGAATCATCCGGACTGCTACGCCGGGCCCGGGTAGAGATGTCGGCCGAAGGCCGTGCCAGCACGCTCCAGCGCGTGGCCAGTGGCGAGATCTGAGGCAGTTGCCCCTGCGTTACCTGGGTCTCAAACCAGCGTGCAATGTGGGCTGGCAAGCGCTCCCCTGCCAGCTGCAGTGCCATGCGCTTGAGCGAAGTCTCGGCGGCATCAAACGACACAAAAATATCAGCGAGTGCGCCCTGCACCGGCTCGGTGCCGGGCAGCTCCAATGCAGCGTTCAGGCGGGCCAGATGCACCGGCACGCTGGTCGGGTTGTGAAGCAACTGGCGCGCGTACCGACGCAGCGCCAGGCGCGCCAGCCAGGTGGGTGACTGCATTTCATTCATCCGCAAGCACCGTCAGTCCAGCAAGGTGTCCATCAGGTCAATCATGAACTCGGCATCTTCCTGACTCAAGGGTTCAAACCCGCCGGGCAGGCCCAGGGCCTCCAGCACATCGGCATCGCCCGGCGCCTGGCCCAGGCCAAGCAGTGCCTTTTCAATCGCGGGCAAATCGGCTGCCATTCGGGGGTGGGCCAGCAGCACGTGCGAGATATCGCTGATGGCACTCTCAACCAACACCCGCAACTGACTGCGGGTCATGCGGGTCAGGGAGGCAAAGGCATCGGCCAGAAAGAACGACGCCTGCACTTCGCCCTTGATGGCCAGACGTGCCGCCGCCTGGTAGCTGTCCACCGGTTGCCACTGAATGGTGTTCTCGGTCAGGTCGGCCGGCTCCAGCAGGCGCAGACCAATGAGCTTGACGTCCTTGTTCTCGGTCAGGGCAATGCGGCAGCCGGGTTTCAGGTCTTCCACATGCTCCAGGCCCGACTCGGCGCCTGTGGCAATGACCATCTCGTCATAGTGTTTGGCCGGTCGGGCAAACGGGATGTAGCCCCGCGTGCGAATCATGTCGGCGGCATCAAACGGGTTGGCATAGATCAGGTCGGCCTTGTCGTCTGCCAGCAACTGCGCTTGTTCGTGCGCGTTGGCTGGGGTCAACAAATGCAAGCCCATGCCCGAGCGGCGTTGCAGTGCGGTATTGAGCATGTGCCAACCCGCAAAACGCTCGGGCGCAAAGTCAGGGGCAATCAAAAAATTAAGCGTCATGATGCAGCCTCCTCTGCCAGCCACCGCTGGTACACCGGCACCAACTCGTTGATGCGGGTGCGTGACGGTTTGCGGCGCACCGAGGTAAAGCCCACAATCACCCCATTGCGGATATTGGGCACCGCCGTGGCGTAAACCCAGTAATAGGCGCCATCCTTGCGCAGATTCTTCACATAGCCGTGCCATTTCTGGCCTGCGGCCACCGTGTCCCACAGGCCCTTGAAGGCCAGTTTGGGCATGTCTGGATGGCGCAAGATGTGGTGCGGCGTACCAATCAGCTCCTCACGCAGATAGGCACTCATCTCAACAAACGCATCGTTGGCGTGGGTGATCAGACCGCCCAAATCCGTGCGCGAAACAATCAATCGGCCTTGCGGAAAAAGCACTTCCTCGTCAGTGGCATACAGCGTGCGAGTGGTCTGGTCGGAGTAGGTGTGCTGCACCTTGCGGGCGGGCAGCGCAGGCAGGAGCATGTCAGGCAAATTCATGGCCGCCTCCGTCAGATCAGCTTGGACAACGTCTCGGCCGCCCGCTTGATGTCCAGAAAAATCAGGCCCAGCTTGGCGTTGGATTTGGCCAGCACGGTGAGCACCGCCTCGGGGCCCGCCGAACTCATGATGACGTATCCCCGCTCGCCTTGAATCAAAACCCGCTCCAGCGACCCCCGCGCCAGTTCGCGCGCAGTGCGCTCGCCCAAAGACAGCAAAGCGGCCGACATGGCGCCCATGCGGTCCTCGTCCATGCCATGCGGCAGGGCTGAAGCAATCATCAAGCCGTCGGTCGAAATCAGGGCCGAAGCCTCAATGTCCGCCGTTGAGCCGTTGAGGTCTTCCAGCGCCTGCTGGAACATGTCGGTACGCATCGTCAACTCCTGTGCCACTAAACAATCGTT
>JBIIVW010000357.1:0-3097 GCA_044339205.1 Rhodoferax sp.
TAGGCCGCCGACTTGCCCACGCCGGTGCCGGCCTGAATGACGGTGATGGCTTTGTCAGGGTTGGGGTGCTCGCCCAGGGTGATGTCGGAGAGGCTGCTGGCAATGCGCTCGGCCATGTCGCGCTGGCCAGGGCGTGAGCGAAAGCCCGCCGTGGCGTCCACCACCTGGTCAAAGGCGGCCAGGGAGAGCGTGGCGAGTTCAGCAGCGTTCAAGGGGAAATCTCATGGTTTTTAGGGGTTCACCGGGTCTGTACAGACTCTATTACACCGCTACGCGCTGTTGACGCCTCACGAGTGCTTTTGATCTCCTTGGGCCAATCCAAGCAAGTGCTACTAAATTTGAACCAATACAGGCAATAAAGACGACGGCTAGAGGGCATTTTTACTCTAAATTGGTGTCCATAGTCACCCTTGAGCCGTCACGAGGCCGTTACGTTCGGATGCTATGCTGCCGGCTGCAAAAAATTGAAAGCACAGCAGATGGAAAACGGAACTCGCCTGGCGGCCGTGGATTTAGGGTCCAACAGTTTTCGCCTCGAAATCGGGCGGATGGAGCACGGGCAGTTTGCCCGCACCGAATACCTGAAAGAAACCGTACGCCAGGGCAGCGGGCTGGATGACCAGCGCAACCTGACCCTTGAGGCGATGGAGCGCGGCTGGGATTGCCTGGCCCGCTTTGGCGAGCGACTCGCCAATTTTGAGAGTTTTGAGGTGCGCGCCGTGGCCACGCAGACGTTGCGTGAAGCCCGCAACCGCGATGAATTCCTGGCCAAGGGCAATGAGGTGTTGGGCTTCCCCATTGAGGTGATCTCCGGGCGGGAAGAAGCCCGCCTGATTTACCAGGGCGTGGCTCAGGCCCTGCCCCAGGACAACGAGCGCCGCCTGGTGGTGGACATTGGTGGGCGCTCCACCGAACTTATTTTGGGCCAGGGCTACGAGCCCAAGACAATGGAATCTTTTCGGGTGGGCAGCATTGCCTGGTCAACCCGCTATTTTCCGGACAACCAGCTCAACAAACACGCCTTTCAAATGGCGGAGATCGCGGCGAAGGCCGTGCTGGATGAAGCCCTCAATGCTTACCGGCGTGATGCCTGGGACGTGGCCTATGGCTCGGCCGGCACGGTGGGCGCCGTGGCCGACGTGCTGGTGGCGGCGGGTTGGCCTGCGGGCTGCGTCAACCGGGAGGGCCTGGACTGGCTGCAAGGCAAACTCATCAGCGCCCAGAGCACCGACCGGATCCGCCTGGCGGGCATGCGCGATGACCGCCGGGCCATCATTGGTGGCGGCCTGAGCGTGTTGCGCGCCGTGTTTGACCTGCTGGACATCGACCAGATGCAACTGGCCACCGGGGGCCTGCGACACGGGCTGCTGTTTGACCTGATGGGAGGCGGTGGCACGGGGACTCCCACCGACGTGCGTGCGCGCTCAGTGCAGCGCCTGGCTTCCAAATTTGGCACGGACACGGCGCATGGCCTGCGCGTAGGGCATGTGGCCACACATTTGTTTGGGCAGCTTCAGTCGCAGCTGGCCAGCGTGACCCGTGCTGCCGAACCAGTTGACGAGCGCTTGAGCCGAAAGCTGGACTGGGCTGCCCAATTGCATGAGATCGGCAGCCACATCTCACACAGCGAATACCACAAACACGGTGCCTACATTCTGGACAATGCCGACGCCATGGGCTTCTCCCTGACCGAACTGCACAAGCTTAGCTTGCTGGTGCTGGGCCACCGCGGCAAACTGCGCAAGCTTGAAGCTGAATTTGACGACCCCGGGTTTGTGCAGCAGCTCCTGGCCCTGCGCCTGGCGGTGGCCCTGTGCCATGCCCGTTGCGACCCTGATTTGAGCGGCCTGTCCTTGACGCGCGAGGCCGAGCATCCCAACCGTTTTGTCATGACCTACCCGTCCGATTGGGCCCAGGCATTTCCCCAATCAGCGCACCTGTTGCGTGAAGAAGTGGTGGCATGGCAAAAAACGCCCTGCGCACTGACCCTGTCCGAGCACTAATAGCCGGAACATCGCAACTTGCGGCGTCCATGTTTGGGGTCAATGACCTGCACAGGAAATAGGGCTAAAGTGAGCTGTTCCTACATCCACGGACTCACCAAACCATGCCGACCCTGGCTCTTCCCCGGCGGGCACAACCCCCTCACCTGTCAAGTGACCAGACACTGGCTGGGGCTGCCGCGTGTGTTCTGGAGGAAATGTGGGGGCAATTCACCACCAACCTCGCCCTGCTTGACACCTCAGATGACCCTGAAGTCGTGCACCAGGCCCGTATCGGTTGGCGGCGTTTTAAAAGTGCCTTGCGTTTGTTCAAACCCGCCCTCAGCGCCGATACCCGCCCTGCCTTGCTGCCGCTACAAGACCTGCTGAACTTGCTAAGCGAATTGCGGGAGCTTGATGTAGCCAGCACAGACACCTTGCCCACACTGGAGAGCGCCTTCATTGCCGGCAATACCCGCCGAGCCAACGACTGGCAAGTGATGACACAGGCCTTGGGTCAAGCCACGGCCATCAAGCGACGGGCCGTACGCCGTGCGCTGAAGAATCCTCGCCTGCGCACCGCGTTGCTGGACATCACCGAGTGGTTGGAGACCCTTGACAAGGAGGATGCGCCGGGCGCCAAGGCCGGCAAACCCGAAATCGGTGTGCGTCCTTGGGCAAGGCGACGCATTGCTCGTCTGCATGACCAAATGAAGCTTGACCTGAAAGCCCCTGCCAGCACCGAGAACCAACACCAAGCCCGGATTGCAGCCAAACGCCTGCGCTACGGCATTGAAACCCTGCGCCCCCTGCTCCCCAAGCAGCGCGCAAAGCGCTGGGCTGAGCAAGCTGTGTATTTGCAGAGCAGCCTGGGCGCCGCGCGTGATCTGGTTCAAGCAGGTGAACTGGTCGGCCAGCTGCAGGTGGACGCTGGCCTTGTGGAATTTCTGCGCGGTGTGGCCGTAGGTAAAGACGGCTTGAGGGGAGGCGCGGCTAAAGCAGCTCCGGCGACTGCACCGTAACCACCACGGTTTGCAGCAGCCCGTCGCGCTCGCGGGTGCGCAACCACCAGACCGAGCCCTTCTTTACAGAGCACTCCGGCGCCGTCAGGCCCA
>JBIIVW010000358.1:0-3091 GCA_044339205.1 Rhodoferax sp.
TGTGCTGTGCTGTGCTGTGCTGTGCGGACTGGCGGGCTGTCCGATGACGTCATTGCCAGTGCCTGGCGGAGAGGAAAAAAATGTTTGAAACCATCGCCATTGTTCTCATTATTTTCTGGCTTTTGGGTTTGGTCAGTTCTTACACCCTGGGTGGATTCATTCACGTGCTGCTGGTGATTGCTGTGGTCGTGATCCTGATTCGGGTGATCCAGGGGCGGCGCCTTTAACGCTTTGGACGGTTGGAATGAGCGGATCGGGCCGGGCTGAACGGGGATAATCCCGACCCATGGAATTCATCACGCTTTTGTTCGACTTCATCCTGCACGTAGACAAACACCTGGAGGTGTTTGTGCAGAACTACGGCTGGTGGGTCTACGCCCTGTTGTTCTTGATCATTTTTGTTGAGACGGGTGTCGTGGTCATGCCTTTTTTGCCTGGGGACTCGCTGCTGTTTGTGGTGGGTGCGATGTGTGGTGCGGGGTTGATGAGCTACCCCGTGGCCTGCGGCGTGCTGGTAACGGCTGCTATTCTGGGGGACCAATGCAACTACACCATCGGGCGAATGGTCGGGCCGAGGGTGTTCCAGTGGGAAAACTCCCGCTTTTTCAACAAGGCGGCGTTCAACCGGGCACATGACTTCTATGAGCGCTATGGCGGCATCACCATCATCCTGGCGCGGTTCATGCCGTTTTTGCGCACGTTTGTGCCGTTTGTGGGCGGTGTAGCCCACATGAACCGCGTCAAGTTCACCTTCTTCAATATCATCGGCGCCCTGATCTGGGTGTTTGGTATTTGCACCGCGGGGTACTTTTTGGGCAGCATCCCCTGGGTCAAGACCAACCTCGACAAAATCATCTGGGCGATGATTTTTATTCCTGGCATCGTCATTGTGTTGGGCGCCTGGAGGGCGCGGCGCGCGAACCGGGCGGCGGCGGCTGCCTAAACCGTGCGGTTTCTGGCCAGTGGCGGGTTTTTTGAGAAGTAGGTGACGATGGCGCGCATCAGGGCGTCGGCCAACTCATTTTGGTAGGCGGCGCTGTTGAGTTTGGCTTCTTCTTCCGGGTTGCTGATAAAGGCCGCTTCCACCAGCACGCTGGGAATGTCCGGCGCCTTGAGTACGGCAAAACCCGCTTGCTCCACCCGGGGCTTGTGCAGCTTGCCGACACGGCCAATTTCGCCCAGCATGGCGCCACCGATCTTCAGGCTGTCATTGATCTGGGCCGTGGTACTCATGTCAAACAAGGCCCGTTTCACCTCCGCGTCCTTGGCCTGAAGGTTCAGGCCGCCCACCTGATCGGCCTTGTTTTCTTGCGCCGCCATCCAGCGTGCCGCCGTGCTGGTCGCGCCACCCTGGCTCAGGGCAAAGACGCTCGCACCCTGGGGGCGCGGCGTAAAAAAAGCGTCGGCGTGAATGCTGATGAACAAGTCGGCCTGCACATGGCGGGCCTTTTGAACCCGCACATGCAGGGGTACAAAAAAATCGGCATCGCGCGTGAGGTAGGCGCGCAAGGTGTTGCCGTTGATGGTGGTGGCGTCAATGCGGTCACGAAGGCGGTGCGCCAGCCGCAAGACCACGTCTTTTTCCCGTGTGCCGCCGGGCCCGATGGCGCCAGGATCTTCACCGCCGTGGCCGGGATCCAGGGCGATGATGATCAGGCGATCAGTAGCAGCTCTGACATCGGTCTTGGGAGCGGGTGCTGCAGCTATTTTTGAGTCATTAAGGCCTCTAGCCGGCGTGTTGACTGGGTTGGAAGCTACTGTTTTAGGTAGGTCCGGCGGGCCTGAGATGGCGGTCGGTGTTCTCTGTGCAATCAGGTCTCCCAAGGGGTCGGCTGGCGGAGTGTCTTTGATTCTTTCGGCAATCAGTGCTTCCAGTGGGTCCGCCACCTGGGTCGGGTACAAGTCGAACACCAGGCGGTGCTGGTAGGCGGCCACCGGGGGCAAGGTGAAGACCTGGGGGGCGACAGCTTGCTTGAGGTCCAGCACCAGGCGCACCACGCCGGGGGCGTTTTGTGCCACCCGAATGCCGGCAATGGTGGGATCGTCCGAGCGTACCTTGGCAACCAGCTCTCTCAGGGCCGGGTTGAGTTCAATGCCCTCAATGTCCACCGCCAGCCTGGGTGGGTTGGGAATGAAAAACTGACGCACTTTCAGCGCGCCGTCCGACTCGATGGTGACGCGCGAATAGTCTGGAGCCGGCCACACCCTCACCGCCACAATGCTGGCGCCCCAAGCCAGATGCTGGCGGCCCAGCAGCAGCGCGATAGTGACGGTTTGCAGGAGATGGCGGCGTTTCATGGGGGGGCGCCAGGCTCGGTTGGTGTTGAATCCGGCGCGAGGGCACTGTTCAGCAAGGCCCGACCTGTCGGGGTTTGCGCCGTCAACACCACATCGCGCACATCGTCGTCCTGGGCTTCCAAATGAATGATCAGGTCGGCCTTCGGGATGAATCCAGCGGCCTTGTCAGGCCATTCGGCCAGCTTGAGGCCGGGGCTGGCAAAAATATCCCGAAAGCCGGCGTCTTCCCACTCGCGCGGGTCGCTGAAGCGGTAGAAATCAAAATGCCAGACATGGAGGTCGGGCAATTCGTAGGGTTCCACCACAGCATAGGTGGGGCTTTTTACTCGGCCTTGCACACCGAGCGCCCGCAACAGGTGGCGCACCAGGGTGGTCTTGCCAGCGCCCAGGTCGCCGCGCAATTCAATGAAGGCGTTGCGTAGCCCCGGTTCTTCGGCCAACGCGTTGGCAAAGCGTTGGGTCGCCGACTCGTCCCGCCAGCGCAGGCTTTTTACAATAGGGGCGTGACCCATTCCAGCAATCATTTCAACAGCACCCCGTGGGTGTCCAAAATTCAGGCCTGGGCCCGGGAGTTGGGATTCTCCCAAATTGGCGTGGCCGGTGTGGATTTGTCTTCATCAGAGGCAGGATTATCGGCCTGGCTGGCTCGGGGCTTTCATGGTGACATGGCTTATATGGCTACGCACGGCCTCAAGCGCGCGCGTCCTGCGGAGTTGGTGCCCGGCACCGTGAGTGTCATCACGGCGCGCATGGATTACTTGCCCGATGCCACGCCCCCAGGGTGGCAGGCGGT
>JBIIVW010000359.1:0-3084 GCA_044339205.1 Rhodoferax sp.
ATCTGACCCACGGGTTCCAGGCTCTAAAAAGTCTTGACCCAAAGTCTCATCGGCATCACCCCGAGCGGCCACTTCCATCTTGCCATCAACGCTCAATGGGTTGGTATGTGAAAGATACGAGGTCTCACTGCGCCGCAGAGGTTGCGGCGTGCACTTGGTCTATGCCAGCCGAAGGCATCTGCCCTCAGCCGTGTCAGCCTTCATCGAGCGGGTGGCAGCAAAGCTCGGCGACTTCGAGGACTTGGCGATGAAGACACCTGAAACGCCCGCCTGAGGTGGGTAGCCGTCTTCTTCCACTCGCTCCATCAAGTTCCCAACAGATTCGGTAAGCCGTTTGATGCCTTCGACCTGATCTGCCACGTCGCCTTTGATCAGCCACCGTTGTCCCGCAAGGAGGGTGCCGACAAGGTCAAGAAACGCAATTACTTTGCCAAGTACCAAGGCCCAGCGCAACACGTTCTGCAGCGATGTTCAGTCGGGGACAGCCATCTGACTGAGCAGGTGTTCAAAGTTGCCATACAGCGCATTGCCGCTCAACATCCGACTGCCCCGCCCGTCGGTGACGACCAGCGCAGGCACCCCCTGTGCGCCAAAGGTCTGCATCAAGCCCCGCGCCTTCTGGATGCGCGCCGCGTTGGCGGCCAGGAGTTCAGCATCGCCAGCGACCAAACAATCCGCAGCCACGGCCAGGTCCAGATCGCGCAGCAGCTTCTCCACCACCGACACATCACAAGTATCCAGACCCAGCACGTAGCGCGCTTCCTGCAAAGCCTTGAGCGCTTCCAGCTCGCGCTGCGGCTCGGACAAGGACACGGCGGTGAGCGCCAGCGTCGTGGCGGCCGAGTCAAAGCGACTGCCGAGGCGGCCCAGCACTTTCTGGCGATAGTCCTCGGTGAAACGCTGACCGGTGAGCTTGGCAATGCGCTGGTCATTGGACCAGGCAAAGTCCGCAAAGGCCGCGTCCAGGGTGCGTCCGCCACCGGCAAACAGGCCCGAGGGGGCCAGCTCCAGTTGGATATTGGCTTGTTGCCCCAGCTGCTGGATCGCCGGCGAAGCACCGTAGCACCAGCCGCACAGAGGATCGAACAGATACGTCACGGTGCTGCGCATGGTGCTGTCTTCTTTCCAATTCGTCCTTACCACTTCATCTCGCCCGTATTGACCTTGGCCCCAATGTCCAGCGACATCGCACCGTCGGTCACCTGCGGGTAGGACTGCTTCATGGCACCGATCAGCGCTGCGCTGGTCTTGTTGGCGGCGAGGTTTTGCTCAAAGGTCTGCAAATAGTCCTTGGTGAAGCGAATAGTGCTGGCATCCAATACAGTGCCTGCCGACATGTGACTGGGCACCACCAGGACCGGCTTCAGGGCGGCCATCTCGTCCAGTTGCGCCACCCAGGCCGCACGCAGTGCCGGGGTTTGCGTGTCTGCAGTCCACACGTGCATATTGCCAAACACGCCGATGTTGCCGACGATCGCTTTGAGGGACGGGATCCAGGCATACGGGCGGTGGGCCAACGGGCCTTGTGTGCCACGGATCTCTATCGTCTGGCCTTCCAAGGTCAGCGTATTGTCTTCCAGCGCCCGTGGCACCACCGGTTTGCGCGGCGCGTTGGCCCCCATCTTCGGTCCCCAGAATGCAACCTTGGCCGCCAACTTGGCGCTCAGCTTTTCCAGCACGGCGGGCGTGGTCACAACGTCGGCCTGGGGGAAGATCTCTTTCAGGGTCTCCACGCCGAAGTAGTAGTCAGGATCAGCCTGGCTCACGTAGATGGTGGTGAGCTGCTTGCCGCTGTCGAGCACGTTCGCGGCAATGCGCAGCGCGTCGGCGCGGGTGAAGCCGGCGTCGATCACCATGGCATCCTTTTCACCATAGACCAGTGTGGAGTTGACGTTGAAGCTGGCGGCACCGGCGCTATAGACTTTGACAGACAGTGGCGGGGCAGCATGGGCAGAGAAGGCAATGGCCAGCGAGGCAGCGATAGCGGTAGTGCGAATCATGGAAATGCTCCTGTGGGTGGTTTTTTAAAAACGCTTTGTTGCGCTGGGATGGACTGTAGTTTCAATATTCACGCAGATAAACCGGATAATTTAGCCAATACTGTTTCATAAATCGAGCAATTCATGGATAGATTGACTGCCATGCAGGTATTTGTGGAGGTGGCCCACAGCGCAAGCTTCAGCGCCGCCGCGGGCAAGCTGGACATGTCGCGCGCCATGGTGACGCGCTATGTTGGTGAGTTGGAGCAGTGGCTGGGCGCACGCCTGTTGCAGCGCACCACGCGCAGCGTGACCTTGACCGATGCGGGCGAAAGTTGCCTGCGGCGCAGCCAGCAGATGCTCGCGCTGATGGAGAACGTGGAGGAAGAAACCGCCAGTCGCAGCGACACCTTGCGCGGGCAGTTACGCATCACCTGCAGCATGTCCCTGGCCTATGCGCAGATGGCGGCGGCGGTGGTGGATTTTTTGAAGCTGCACCCGCAGCTCAAGGTTGATCTGAACGCCAGCGAAGGCGCGTTGAATCTGGTGGAAGCGCGCATAGACCTGGCGATTCGCATCAGTGCCGAGCCGGACCCGGTGCTGATCGGACGTGTGCTGGCCTCGTGTGCTTCGGTACTGGTCGCCTCCCCGGACTACTTGGCCGAACATGGTGTGCCTCTGGCCCCGGCTGACTTGGCCAGACACCGCTGCTTGAGCTACGCCAACTTTGGCAAAAGCGTCTGGAAATTCAGCCGTGGGGAAGAGCAAACCGAGGTCAGCGTGGCCAGCCACTTCAGCGCCAACGAAGCCACGGCTTTGCTGCGCGCCGCGCTGGCGGGCGGCGGCATCGCGCTGCAACCCACCTACCTAGCCAATTCGCATTTGAAAGAAGGCAGTCTGCAGGCCGTGCTGCCACAGTGGAACGTGCCCGACATGGCAATCTACGCGCTCTACCCTTCCCGCAAGCACTTGTCGCCTGGGGTGCGGGCCCTGCTGGACTTTTTGGTGGAGCGGTTCGCAACGCTGCCTTGGTAGCAAACTCGCCATTGTTCCCCCAGGCAGCAGAATAGTTGTCGCCTCCGTTTATTCGCGGATGATCTGCGCC
>JBIIVW010000111.1:0-10830 GCA_044339205.1 Rhodoferax sp.
GGTGAGTCCACCATTTTGTTTCAGGTAAAGGACTCGACCCGCTCGGCCCAGGTGCCCGAGATCTGGTACGCGGTGCGCAAGCGCATCGGGGACATGCGCCAAACCTTGCCCAGCGGCGTGCAGGGTCCGTTTTTCAATGACGAGTTTGGCGATGTGTACGGCGTGATCTACGCGCTAGAGGCGGATGGGTTCTCGGACGCCGAACTCAAGGTGTTTGCCAACGACGTGCGGCAAAAGCTGTTGCGTGTGGCCGATGTCAGCAAAGTGGAGTTGTTTGGGGTCCAGGAAGAAAAACTCTTTATTGAACTCTCGCAAAGGCGGCTGTCGCAGTTGGGCCTGGACATGAGCCAGGTCCTGGCCCAGTTGGGTCAGCAAAACGCCGTGGAGAGTGCCGGCACCCTGCAAACACCGCTTGATGTGGTGCAGGTGCGCGTGGGTGGGCAGTTTGAGGCGGTGGAGCAGCTCTCCGCCATGCCGATCCGGGGGAGTTCCGGCAATCAGTTGCGCTTGGGCGACATTGCCGAGATCAAGCGGGGTTACATGGACCCGCCCTCTGTGAAGGTGCGTCATCAGGGCAAGCAGGTCATTGCGCTGGGGGTGTCCATGGCCAAAGGGGGTGACATCATCGTGCTGGGGCATGCACTGAAGGTGGCCACCGACAAGATTGGTGTGGCACTGCCGGCGGGTATCCGGTTGGTCAATGTGCAAGACCAGCCCAAGGCAGTGGCCAAGTCGGTCAATGAGTTCGTGGCTGTGTTGATCGAGGCCATCGTGATTGTGTTGGCCGTCAGCGTGATCAGCCTCGGGTTGCACAAGCGCGCCAACAGCACCCGCTGGTACAACCGGTACTACGTGGACATGCGACCCGGTCTGGTGGTCGGCATCACCATTCCCCTGGTCTTGGCGGTTACCTTTTTGGGCATGTTTTATTGGGGCATCGGGCTGCACAAAATCTCGCTGGGCTCGCTCATCATCTCCCTGGGCTTGCTGGTGGACGATGCCATCATTGCGGTGGAAATGATGGTGCGCAAGATGGAGGAGGGCTATGACAAGGTTCGCGCCGCCACCTTTGCCTATGAAATCACGGCCATGCCGATGCTCACCGGCACACTCATCACGGCGGTGGGCTTCCTGCCCATCGGTCTGGCCAAGTCATCGACCGGCGAATACACCTTTGCAATTTTTGGCGTGACGGTGCTGGCGCTGGTCTTGAGCTGGTTTGTATCGGTGTATTTTGTGCCGTACCTGGGCACGCTGTTGCTCAAGGTCAAGCCACACGATGCTGGCGGCCACCCCGAGGAGTTGTTCAACACCCCGTTCTACAACAGCTTTCGCGCGACGGTGAACTGGTGCATTGCACACCGCTGGATCACCATCGGGGCCATGGTGCTGACCTTTGCGCTGGGTATTGTGGGTATGGGGCGCGTGCAGCAGCAGTTTTTCCCCGATTCGAGTCGGCCCGAGGTCTTGCTGGATGTCTGGTTTCCCGAAGGCACCTCGATTGCAGCCAATGAACTTGTCGTCAAGCGCATGGAGGCGCGTTTGATGCAGGAACCTGGCGTGGACAGCGTGAGTACCTGGATCGGCGCGGGCGTGCCCCGGTTTTATTTGCCCATGGACGCCATTTTTCCTCAAACCAATGTGTCGCAATTCATCGTGCTACCCAAGGACCTGACCACGCGGGAGTCGCTGCGCGTCAAACTACCAACCCTCATGGCGCACGAGTTCCCCGAGGTGCGCGCCCGTATCAAGATTTTGCCCAATGGCCCACCCGTGGCCTACCCGGTGCAGTTTCGGGTGGTCGGTGGCGAGCCTCATGGTTTGCGGGAGCGGGCAGACGAAGTCAAGGCGGTGATGCGCGAGAGCAGCAATACCCGCGGCGTGAACGACAACTGGAACGAGTCCATCAAGGTCATGCGGCTTGAAGTGGATCAAACCAAGGCCCGCGCGCTCGGGGTCACCAGCCAGTCGATTGCGCAAGCGTCAAGAACCATTCTGAGCGGCACCACTGTGGGCCAATACCGCGAGGGAGACAAGCTGATCGATATCGTGCTGCGCCAACCGCTGGATGAGCGCAACGCTATCACCGACATCGGCAATGCTTATCTGCCTACGGCCAGCGGCAAGTCCATTCCATTGACCCAGATCGCCAAACCCACGTTTGCTTGGGAGCCGGGTGTGATGTGGCGCGACAACCGCGACTACGCCATCACGGTGCAAAGCGACATCGTGGAAGGCTTGCAGGGCGCCACCGTCACAGCAGAGTTGTTGCCCAAACTGCGCGCCCTGGAGGCATCCTGGAAGGGGCAGGGCCAGGATGTCTACCGGATTGAGGTCGCCGGCGCCGTGGAAGAGAGCGCCCGGGGCTCTTCAAGCATCGTGGCGGGCATTCCCATCATGCTGTTCATCACCTTCACGCTGTTGATGCTGCAACTCCACAGTTTCAGTCGCGCCATGCTGGTCTTTTTGACCGGTCCGCTGGGTATTGCTGGCGTGGCGCTGGCCCTGCTGTTGTCCGGTCGGCCCTTCGGGTTTGTGGCGCTGCTGGGTGTGGTGGCCCTGATGGGCATGATTCAGCGCAATTCTGTGATCCTGATTGACCAGATTGAGCAAGACCGTGCCAAAGGCATTCCTGCATGGGACGCGATTGTCGAATCCACAGTACGCCGCTCGCGGCCGATCATCCTGACGGCAGCCGCAGCCGTCCTGGCCATGATCCCTCTGTCCCGGTCGGTTTTCTGGGGTCCGATGGCGGTGTCCATCATGGGCGGGCTCATTGTGGCAACAGTATTAACCCTGCTTGCCTTGCCCGCGATGTATGCGGCTTGGTTCAGAGTCAAACGGGAGGGTCCCGCAGCAGGTTAAAATCTCGAGTTGACCTAATTCCAGAGGGTTGTCACGCAGACTTCCCTCCTTGTTTTATTGCGCGGGTGGCGAAATTGGTAGACGCACCAGGTTTAGGTCCTGACGTCCGCAAGGATGTGCGGGTTCGAGTCCCGCCCCGCGCACCAACTTAGTAGTAATTTGTGGAGCAGTCCGCCGTCTGTAAAAGACGCGCGCTGCCCCCGATGTTTTGAATTTTGGAGAACCACTATGGCTGTTAACGTTGAAACCCTTGAAAAGCTGGAACGAAAAATAACACTGACCTTGCCGGTCGGCAGCATTCAGTCGGAAGTTGAGTCGCGCCTGAAGAAGCTCGCGCGTACCACCAAGATGGACGGCTTCCGTCCAGGCAAGGTGCCCATGAGTGTGGTCGCCCAGCGCTATGGCTATTCAGTTCACTACGAAGTCATGAACGACAAGGTGGGCGAGGCTTTTGCCGTGGCGGCCAACGAGGCGAAGCTTCGTGTTGCAGGCCAGCCCCGCATCACTGAAAGCACCACGTCGCCTGAAGGCGAAATGGCTTTTGATGCCGTGTTTGAAGTGTTCCCGGAAGTCAAAATTGGCGACTTGTCCACTGCTGAAGTGGAAAAAGTGAGCGCAGAGGTGACTGATGCCGCGATCGACAAAACACTGGACATCCTGCGCAAGCAGCGTCGCACCTTCGCGCAGCGCGCCCAGGATGCTGCAGCCCAGGAAGGTGACCGCGTCATGGTCGATTTCGAAGGCAAGATCGACGGTGAAGTCTTCGCTGGCGGCAAGGCCGATGACTTCCAGTTCATCGTAGGTGATGGCCAGATGCTCAAGGAGTTTGAAGAAGCCACCCGTGGCATGAAGGCCGGCGAAAGCAAAACGTTCCAGTTGGCTTTTCCCGCTGACTACCATGGCAAAGACGTCGCAGGCAAGACGGCTGACTTCATGGTGACACTCAAGAAGATCGAGGCTGCTCATTTGCCCGAAATCAACGAAGCATTGGCCAAGTCCCTGGGGATTGCTGACGCGACAGTAGAAGGCTTGCGCGCCGACATCAAAAAGAACCTGGAGCGCGAAGTCAAGTTCCGCTTGCTGGCCCGCAACAAGCAGGCTGTGATGGACGCTTTGGTGTCCAAGGCTGAGTTGGATTTGCCAACCACCAGCGTGCAAAGCGAGATCGCCCGCCTTCTGGAAGGCGCGCGCGCTGACCTGAAACAACGTGGCATCAAAGACGCTGACAAGGCCGAAATTCCGGAAGACATCTTCCGCCCACAAGCTGAGCGCCGTGTGCGTTTGGGTCTGGTAGTGGCCGAACTGGTCCGCTCCAACACCCTTCAAGCCAAGACTGAGCAGATCAAGTCTCATATTGAAGAACTGGCCGCCAGCTATGAGAAGCCTGCGGACGTGATGCGTTGGTACTACAGCGACAACAATCGCCTGGCTGAGGTGGAGGCCATCGTGATTGAAAACAATGTCACTGATTTCGTGCTGGCGCAGGCCAAGATCACCGAAAAGACAGTGACCTTTGATGAGTTGATGGCTCAAAACTGAGATTAAAGTCGCCTTGGGGCGGCTGTGATGGGGCTTGTTGCGGGCTTGCAGTCTGGCATTCAGGCCCCATTTTCTTTGTGCCGTCGATTTTTCGGTAAAGTGTTGATTTATTTGGAGAGAGCATGAACGTGCGATTTGGTGCAATGGAAACGCAGGGCCTCGGTATGGTCCCCATGGTGATTGAACAATCAGGTCGCGGTGAGCGGTCTTATGACATTTATTCACGGCTGCTCAAAGAACGTGTGATTTTTATGGTCGGCCCGGTCAATGACTATGTCGCCAACCTTGTTGTTGCCCAGTTGTTGTTTTTGGAAAGTGAAAATCCTGACAAGGATATTTCTTTCTACATCAATTCACCTGGCGGCTCCGTGAGCGCGGGCATGGCGATCTATGACACCATGAATTTCATCAAGCCGGACGTGTCGACCCTGTGCACCGGTATGGCTGCCAGCATGGGTGCCTTCTTGTTGGCGGCTGGGGCCAAGGGCAAGCGTTTTTCGCTGCCCAACTCCAAGGTCATGATCCACCAGCCATCTGGCGGAAGTCAGGGGCAGGCAACCGAGATTGAGATCCAGGCCCGTGAGATTTTGAAAACACGCGAGCAGCTGAACAAAATCCTGGCGGAGCGAACTGGCCAGCCACTGGCGCGTATTGAGCGGGACACCGAGCGCGACTATTACATGTCCGCTGAAGAATGCAAGGAATATGGTCTGATCGACCAGGTCATTTCAAAAAGGGCTTAGCCTCATGGCAGAGAAAAAAGGCGCCTCCAGCGAAAAAACACTTTATTGTTCTTTTTGCGGCAAAAGCCAGCATGAGGTGAAGAAACTCATTGCTGGACCGTCAGTTTTTGTGTGCGACGAATGCATTGATCTCTGCAATGAGATTATTCGCGATGAGTTGCCTGCAACGACCGAAGGACGTGAGGCGAGCAGTGATCTGCCTACGCCCGCTGAAATTAAGGCGAATCTGGACAGTTACGTGATCGGCCAGGAGCCCGCCAAGCGCACCATGGCGGTGGCGGTGTACAACCACTACAAGCGTTTGCGGCACAAGGAAAATGCCAAAAAAGACGACGTGGAGCTGGCGAAAAGCAATATTTTGCTGATTGGACCCACCGGTTCAGGCAAAACTCTGCTGGCCCAGACGCTTGCCCGGATGCTGGATGTTCCGTTCGTCATGGCCGACGCCACGACGTTGACGGAGGCCGGCTACGTCGGCGAAGACGTTGAAAATATCGTGTTGAAGCTGCTGCAAAGCTGCAACTACGACGTCGAGCGTGCGCAACGCGGTATTGTTTATATTGACGAGATCGACAAGATTTCCCGTAAATCAGACAACCCCTCCATCACCCGTGATGTGTCGGGCGAAGGTGTGCAGCAAGCCTTGTTGAAGTTGATCGAAGGCACCATGGCGAGCGTGCCGCCGCAAGGCGGACGCAAGCATCCCAACCAAGATTTTGTGCAGGTTGACACCACCAATATTTTGTTTATTTGCGGCGGTGCATTCTTCGGACTTGAAAAGGTCATCGACAACCGTACAGCGTCTTCAGGTATCGGATTCGGTGCTTCAGTAAAAAGCAAGGAGCAGCGCAGCCTGACTCAGGTGTTCAAAGAAGTTGAGCCAGAAGACTTGATCAAGTTCGGCCTGATTCCGGAGTTGGTGGGTCGAATGCCGGTTGTGGCAACCCTCGCTGAGTTGACTGAAGAGGCTCTGGTGCAGATCCTGACAGAGCCGAAGAACGCTTTGGTCAAGCAGTACGGCAAGCTATTGGCCATGGAAGGGGTTGATCTTGAGATCAGGCCTTCAGCGTTGAAGGCTATAGCCAAAAAAGCCCTGGCGCGCAAAACAGGTGCCCGTGGACTGCGTTCCATTTTGGAGCAAGCCTTGCTTGACACCATGTATGAGTTGCCCAATACCGTCAATGTCGACAAGGTCTTAGTGGATGAGTCGACCATCGAAGAGAACAAGCCACCCCTGCTCGTGTACCGCGAAGCTGCGAAAAAGGCTTGATCTGAGCCGGGTTTGCATGTGTTTTACTTGAGTTAACAATTTTCAACTTGCCAATAATCATTGGCTGGTTGAAATTTTGCATTTCTGATCCATATTTAACAGGTAACGAAAGGTTCCCCCATGTCTGGTCACACCCCTCTACCTGCCACACCGATTGATTTGCCACTGTTGCCTTTGCGCGATGTGGTCGTCTTTCCGCACATGGTCATTCCGCTCTTTGTGGGTCGACCCAAGAGCATCAAGGCGCTCGAAGCTGCCATGGAATCGGAGCGCCGCATCATGCTGGTCGCTCAAAAGGCTGCAGCCAAGGATGACCCCTTGGTGACCGACATGTTCGATGTCGGTTGCGTCTCCACAATTTTGCAAATGCTGAAGCTCCCCGACGGGACGGTCAAAGTCCTGGTTGAAGGCCAGCAGCGTGCACGGGTCAACAAAATTGAAGAGGGCGAGTTGCACTTTTCTGCCAATGTCACGCCGGTAGAAGCAGTTGCAGAGTCCGAATTGAAGCCGCGCGGGAAAGCCAGCGAAGTTGAAGCCCTGCGCCGTGCTGTGATGCAGCAGTTTGATCAATACGTCAAACTCAACAAGAAAATTCCGCCAGAGATCTTGACGTCCATTTCAAGCATTGACGATCCAGGCCGTATGGCCGACACGATCGCCGCCCATTTACCGCTGAAATTGGATAGCAAGCAAGCTGTGCTGGATCTGTCAGGGGTCAAGGAGCGGTTGGAGAACCTGTTCGAACAAATCGAGCGAGAGGTTGACATCCTGAATGTGGATAAAAAAATCAGGGGTCGGGTCAAGCGCCAGATGGAAAAAAATCAGCGCGATTTTTATCTCAATGAGCAGGTGAAGGCAATCCAGAAGGAACTGGGTGAGGGGGAAGACGGCGCAGATATTGATGAGATCGAGAAAAAGATCAAAGCCGCCAAGATGCCCAAAGATGCCCTAAAAAAGGCGGAAGGTGAACTCAAGAAACTCAAGCTGATGTCGCCGATGTCTGCTGAGGCAACTGTGGTGCGCAATTACATCGATGTCCTGATCGGGCTGCCGTGGGCAGGCAAGACAAAGATCAAACACAACCTGGGCCATGCCGAGCAAGTGCTCAATGAAGACCACTACGGTCTTGATAAAGTCAAGGATCGCATTCTTGAGTATCTCGCGGTGCAGCAGCGCGTGGACAAGGTCAAAGCACCCATTCTGTGCCTGGTTGGACCACCGGGCGTGGGTAAAACTTCTTTGGGGCAGTCCATTGCCAAGGCCACAGGTCGTAAATATGTGCGCATGGCCCTTGGTGGCATGCGGGACGAGGCGGAGATCAGGGGCCATCGCCGAACCTATATCGGCGCAATGCCTGGTAAGGTTTTGCAGAGCCTCTCCAAGGTGGGAACGCGCAATCCTTTGTTTCTGCTTGACGAAATCGACAAGCTCGGGACGGATTTTCGCGGAGATCCGTCAAGCGCCTTGCTGGAGGTGCTTGATCCGGAGCAAAACCACAAGTTTGGCGATCACTACGTTGAGGTTGACTTTGATCTGAGCGATGTCATGTTTGTTGCGACTTCAAACTCGATGAACATACCGCCTGCGCTGCTGGATCGGATGGAAGTCATTCGACTGTCGGGATACACCGAAGACGAAAAAGTCAATATCGCACTCAAATATTTGTTGCCGAAGCAGTTGACAAACAACGGTGTCAAAGAGGCCGAGTTGTTAGTGACTGAAGAAGCTGTGCGCGATATTGTTCGCTACTACACCCGTGAAGCAGGTGTGCGTTCTCTGGAGCGTGAGCTGTCCAAAATTTGCCGCAAAGTCGTCAAGGGTTTGCAGCTGAAAAAAATGCTGCCTCAGGTCAAAGTTGTGGGTGAAAACCTCAATGATTTTCTGGGCGTTCGCAAGTTCAATTACGGGCGCGCCGAGCAGCAGAACCAGGTAGGGCAGGTCGTCGGGCTTGCGTGGACTGAGGTTGGTGGCGACTTGCTCACGATTGAGGCGGCAATGATGCCTGGCAAGGGTGTGATCACACGCACAGGTTCTTTGGGTGATGTGATGAAAGAGTCAGTTGAAGCCGCACGCACGGTGGTTCGCAGCCGCTCCAGGCGTTTGGGTATCAAGGACGAGTTTTTTGAGAAGAAAGACATCCATATTCATGTGCCAGACGGTGCAACGCCCAAAGATGGCCCGAGTGCGGGTGCAGCAATGACGACCGCTTTTGTGTCGGCAATGACGGGTATACCGGTGCGGGGTGATGTGGCCATGACCGGAGAGATCACTTTGCGTGGTGAGGTTACTGCGATTGGCGGCCTCAAGGAGAAGCTGCTCGCTGCCTTGCGGGGTGGCATCAAAACGGTGTTGATCCCCGAGGAGAATGCCAAAGACTTGCAAGATATTCCGGAAAATGTGAAAAATGGCCTTGAAATTTTGCCGGTTCGCTGGATTGATCAGGTCTTGGCTGTAGCGCTCGAACGCTTGCCAACGCCTTTGCTTGACGAAGAGGTCGTTGTTGTGGCGGCTGTTCCGGCGGCTTCCTCCGTAGAGGCGTTGGCATCCATCAAGCATTAACGATCTTTCTTCAAGCTCCTCAGAATGGCCGCCTAAATAGGCTATACTTTGATGCTTGAAACGCGGGAGTAGCTCAGTTGGTAGAGCGCAACCTTGCCAAGGTTGAGGTCGAGAGTTCGAGACTCTTCTCCCGCTCCATATTTTTAGTGTGGGGCGTCGTTTCTTTGTATGCGGGAGTAGCTCAGTTGGTAGAGCGCAACCTTGCCAAGGTTGAGGTCGAGAGTTCGAGACTCTTCTCCCGCTCCAAATCTAGAGAAAGGGAAGCAAAAGCTTCCCTTTTTTGTCAGGAAAGCGGCGCGATAGCAAATCGGTTATGCAACGGATTGCAAATCCGTCTAGCCCAGTTCGACTCTGGGTCGCGCCTCCATTGATGTTTGTAGTGCACGCTGTGTGGTGCTAGTTTGCTCAACATCGAAATGGTTATTGGGCATGATGTGAGCTGCGCCCGAGTGGTGGAATGGTTTACACAGCAGACTTAAAATCTGTCCTCCTCACGGAGTTGCCGGTTCGAGTCCGGCCTCGGGCACCATCAGAATTGAAAAACCAAAATTTTGTCATGCTGATGTTTCAAGGTATCGGTGATGCCGAGACGCACTTGAGTCCCTTTGCTATGTTGTTCTATTTGGTGAAGCCCGCACTCGCTGGTTTTGCCTGTCAGCGTTTTCAGTCATACCGCTTTCGCGTGGCACAATCAATCTCAACGGTTTCAATTTTCAACCAGTGGGGATCTATTTGATAGATGTCGGATTTGATTTGCAGGGCTTTTCAGATTCAATTGACCAGAACCACGAGTCCATGTCAAGCCGGTCGCCGGTTGTGACTCCCAAAAGCTTACCCATAATTCATGTCACGCTATAACGCTCCTTTTGAGATTCATGTTCACGGGCAGGTTGCCGTGCGATCTGACGTTGTCTTTAGTCAAGTTCAGGACGCGCTGAAGCCCTTGTGGAAATATGCTGGGGCTCGCTCACTGGCTGAGGCTGCTGGTAGTTCATATGAAGATGAGCCAGGCATCAAGTTTGATGTTCAGGAGCATCTCTTGCAGATGTGCTGGACAGTTGCGGGCGATGATGATTTTCGCCAGGCACTGGATGAGATGTGCATGAATTTGAACGATTTGGCTCAAGCAGGTGCGGCCATTGAAGTGACTTTCTACGATGCAGAGTTTGACGATGAAGACGAAGAGTCCGATGCTGAGTCTCGAGACGACTTTCTGATGCTTTTTGTTGGCCCGGATCCTGCTGCCATCATGCAGGTTCAGCGCGACTTATTGGTGCAGGACGTCGTGAATATGATGGAACGCCACTTTGATGGGGCAGAACTGGGCGGCATCGTTGCTGAAATTGACAAACTATTCAGCCAACGGTTTGATGACCTTGTGAGTTCGCTTCAAATTGGAAAGCCCCCGCGCGGTTCGGGTGGCGGACATGGTGGTGTGGGACATGGCGGCGGGCGCAAGCCTCGCCATTTGCATTGATCCTAGGTCAGTGACGTACTGGTCTTGGTGGAGTTGTCGTTTAGGCTAATTTTTTAATAGTGGCTTCTCATGCTTAAACGTATTGGTGTCGGGCAGTTAACCCTGGGGATGCATCTCAAGGAGTTTTGTGGCTCCTGGATGGATCACCCGTTTTGGCGCACGGGTTTCGTTTTGCTGGACGCAAAGGACTTGCAGATTATTCTCTCCAGCAGCATCAAAGAAGTGTGGATTGACTGTGCGAAGGGTCTGGATATCGCGGGTGGAGAGTCCGCGGTCCTGGAAGCTGAGTCGGAGCAGCAGGTTGAGGTTGATCGGCGAAATGTGGCTGACAGTACGCGTCAAATTGTCCCCGTTGCAGCTTCGAAAGAAATAGCGCG